>JANYEE010000015.1 GCA_025363275.1 Burkholderiales bacterium
AGTTCCGCACGCCGATTGCATCGACCTTTGTGCTGGACGTGAGCGGCAGCATGAACCAGAACGGCCGCCGCCAGCAACTGGTAGAAGCCCTGCAGTACATCGCCGGGGACGACGCCTCGCTGACTGGCCGCATTGCGCGACTGACCAGCCGCGAAAAGGTGTGGCTGCTACCTTTTTCGGAGCGGGTGCAAGCGCCTGCGTATTTTGAAATGCCCGCCACCGCACTGACTGGCGGTAAGGGCATGGGCACCAGCACGGATACCGCAGCCAAACAAAAAGTACTAGGCCAGGTGCGCGACTATGCCGAAGGCCTGCGCATGGCTGGCGGCACGGCGCTGTACGACGCTGTGCTGGTCGCCTTGACCAACATGAATCTGGAGCGCCAACGTGAACCCGGGTACCAATACTCGGTGGTGGCGTTTACCGATGGTGAAGCCAACAAGGGCCGCACACTTGAAGAATTTAAAACCGCCTACGCGCAGTTACCCGAAGACGTGCGCGCCATTCCGGTGTTTATGGTTTTGTTTGGCGAAGCCAATGAGCAGGCACTCAAGGACCTGGTCGCTGTTACCGGTGGGCGCCTATTTGATGCCCGCAAGGCCTCGCTGTACAGCGTGTTCAAAGACATCCGCGCTTACCAATAGGGCTTCACCGCTACTGATTCCATGCACCGTGTTCTAATTTTTTTGCAATCGCCCGCCAACTGGGCTGGGCTGGGCTTGGCCATACTGGCCCTGGTGCTGCACACCCTGGGGCTGACGCAGTGGGGTGGCCTGGGCCTGGCGGCCCTGGGCTATGCGGTGGGCTACGGTGTGGGGGGCCTGTGGCTGGGCTTTCCACAATGGGGCGGCAACCCCTGGGATACGCTGGAGTTTCAGGACGAGGGCGACGCCCGCACCAGCATGGGTGAAGCCCTGGGTGCCGTACGCCAACTGGTGCGCTACAACCCGGATAACCGTCTACCCTCCAGCCTGCAAACCCAGGCGCTGGCGCTGACTGACCAGCTCAGCGCGCTATTGGACCAATGGGAGCGCAGCAAGGGCCACCTGTCGCTGGAAGAAGGCTTCCATGCGCGGCACATCGCGCTGTCATATTTACCCGATGCGCTCAAGACCTATCTGTCGATTCCCAAAGAATTCGCGTCAACCAAGAAGCTGTCCAACGGCATGACCGCGCAGGACACCTTTCGCACCACGCTGGACGAGCTGGGGCACAAGGTCGGCCAGCTGGCCGAGGATTTGGCCTCGCAGGACGCTCAGGCCTTCCTGAATCACTCACAATTCCTCAAAGTAAAGTTCAAGCCCGCCGAGCAGCTCGGCTCACCCACCCAACGCCCCTGAAAGAATCCTATGAACCGTCGTGATTTTGTAGAGCGCATGTCCCTGGCCGCCAGTGCTACTGCCGCTGGAGTCGTTAGCACCGCGGCACAGGCAGCATCCAGCACCTTTGAAGTGGCCGAGAAAACGGTGGCACAGCTCCAGGCCGCCATGCAGGCCGGCACCGTGAACGCGCAGCAACTGGTGAAGCTCTATCTGGCGCGCATTGCGGCTATCGACAAAGCTGGCCCTGCGCTGAATTCAGTGATTGAACTCAACCCGGATGCCATGGCCATTGCCAAGGCGCTAGACGCCGAGCGCAAAGCCAAAGGCCCGCGCGGCCCGCTGCACGGCATCCCCGTGCTACTCAAAGACAACATCGCCACGGCCGATGGCATGCAGACCACCGCGGGCTCTTTGGCCTTGGTGGGTGCCAAGCCCCCGCGCGATGCATTTTTGGTCGCGCAGTTGCGACAGGCCGGTGCGGTGATTCTGGGCAAAACCAATTTGTCGGAATGGGCGAATATGCGCTCCACCCGGTCCACCAGCGGCTGGAGCGCACGCGGCGGCCTGACGCGCAACCCCTATGCGCTGGACCGCAACACCAGCGGCTCCAGCTCGGGCTCGGGCAGCAGTATGGCGGCCAGCCTGGCCGCCATTGCCGTGGGCACCGAGACCGATGGCTCCATAACGTCACCGGCCTCGATTGCTGGTCTGGTCGGTATCAAACCTACCGTGGGCTTGGTTAGCCGCGCGGGCGTGGTTCCCATCTCGCATTCGCAAGACACCGCCGGGCCGATGACCCGTACCGTTGCCGATGCGGCCGCGCTGCTGACCGCTCTGGCGGGCACCGATGCGCGCGACAGCGCAACCGCACTGGCCAACCAGAAGAAGACCGACTACACCAAGGTGCTAGACCGCAACGCCCTGAAAGGCAAACGCTTGGGCGTGGTGCGTAGCCAGTGGGCGGCGTCCAGCGACATCGTGGCCGCCGCCATCGAATCGCAATTGGCCGTGCTGGTGGCCCAGGGTGCGACGTTGATCGACGTGCCCGAGGTACCCAATGCCGCCAAGTACGGCGACTCGGAACTGACCGTGCTGTTGTACGAATTAAAAGCCGACATGGCCGCCTACCTGGCCGAATACGCGCCCACCGCGTCTGTCAAAAGCCTGGCCGATCTGATCGCGTTTAACGAGAAACACCGCGACAAGGAGCTGGCCTACTTCGGGCATGAGCATTTCATCACTGCCAATAGCAAGGGCGATCTGAACACGCCTGAGTACAAAGACGCATTGGCCAACAACCACCGCTATTCCCGCGCTGAGGGCATTGACCAGGTGCTGCAAGAACACAAATTGGACGCGCTGGTAGCGCCCACCGGCGGCACAGCGTGGCTGACCGACTTCATCAATGGCGACGCCTCTGGCAGCAGTTTTACCAGCCCCGCGGCAGTAGCGGGCTACCCGCACATCACGGTGCCCGCAGGCATGGTGCGCGGATTGCCCGTGGGCTTGTCCTTTGTGGGTACGGCCTGGACCGAAGCGCCCCTGATTGCCATGGCTTATGCCTACGAGCAGGCTAGCCTGAAGCGCCGTGCGCCGAGTTTTGCCAAGTCTGTGAATCTGAAGTAACCGCCTCTATCTCCCGTAAAGGAAAGCCTATGTTTGAACGCCTGTCCCGCAGTTGGACCCTGGTTAAAGCCAGCGCTGCCGTCTTGAAGCAAGACCGCAAGCTCTTGTTGTTTCCACTGATCTCTGCGTTGGCGATGTTCGCCGTATTGGTGTCGTTTGCACTGCCGGTGCTAGGGCTGATGTTCATGAACGGAAGCCCGCGCATGGTGTCCGATCACGGATCGATCACGCTGTACGTAGTGGCTTTTCTGTTCTATCTGAGCCAATACTTTGTGATCTTTTTCTTCAATGCCGCTTTAGTGGCTGCGGCCATGGCCCGCTTGAATGGCGACGCACCCAGCGTGCGCGACAGCCTGAAGGTGGCCGCCTCCAAGTGGGCGTCCATTTTGGGCTACGCCGCCATTGCCGCCACGGTGGGCATGGTGCTGCGGGCGATTCAGGAGCGCGTCGGCTTTGTCGGTCGTATCGTGGCCGGCTTGCTGGGCGCGGGCTGGACCATTGCCACCTACTTAGTGGTGCCGGTGCTGGTGGCGCGCGATGTGGGTCCGGTAGAGGCCGTAAAGGAAAGCGCGCTGATCCTCAAGCGCACCTGGGGCGAGAATCTGGCGGGCCAGGCCGGTATGGGTGCCGTTTTTGGCGTGCTGCAGTTTTTGCTGATCGTGCTGGGTGCGGGCTTGATGTTCATGGCCATTAGTGCGGGCAGCGCAATCCTGCTGGTGCTGTGTACGGTAGTGGTTGGCGGCGCAATCCTGCTGTCCTTTCTTGTGCACGGCGCGCTGTCTGGCATTTACGCCGCCGCGCTGTACCGCTACGCCACCCAAAACGGCAATACCCAGGGTTTTGACTCGGATGCCATGCGGCTGGCCTTTGTGGCCAAAAACTGAGGCGGCTGTCGCCCATGCGGCACTTTGCGCGTAAACCCCAGTAGTGGTTCTACTGTGAATGCCAGAGCATTGAATGCTGTTCAATACTCACAAGGGTTCTTATGTCGATATTCAAATATTCGTGCATTGCAGGTGCGGCTTTCACGCTGCTAGCTTGTGGCGGCGGCAGCAAAGATCCGGACCGTGGGTCACTCGTTGAGCCGGCGGCGACCGTTACGACGCTCACGGCGATACAGATTGATACAGCCACCGCCAGCTCCGGATTGCAGGCCATCAGCGGCAAAGCCAAATGCGATGTGAAAGTCGTGAGCCTGAACTACAACACCATCGGCGTGAAATCAGAAGCTGCCAACGCATCGGGCGTGTTGCTGGTACCCACTGGTACGGGATGCACCAGCGCCGCCCCGCTGCTGGCTTACTCGCGCGGCACCGAAGTATCCAAAGTGCGCACTATGGCCAATCCCACCGATGGAGAGACCTTTTTGCTTGCGGCCGTCTATGCGGCACAGGGCTACGCCGTGGTCGCCACCGATTACCTGGGCTTCGCAAAATCCACCTACAGCTTCCATCCCTATCTGCATTCCGACTCTGAGGCCAGCGCCATCATTGACTCCATCCGCGCAGCCCGCAATGCGGCCGGTTCGGTGGGTGCCAGCTTGTCGGGCAAGGTGCTGCTCAGCGGCTATTCACAAGGCGGGCATGCATCTATGGCGGCGCACCGCGCCATTGAGCGCGATAACGCTGCTGAAATCAACGTCGTGGGTGGCGCCCACCTGGCGGGGCCGTACAACCTGTCGGGCTCATTACAAGTGCCCAATGCAGTGGCCGGCGTGCAGTTCTTTGTCCCGTTCTTGGTGACTGCGTGGCAAAAGGTCTATGGCACGGTATACACCGATGTCAAGACCGCATTCAAGGCCCCGTATTCGGATTACATCGAAAACCTGCTGCCCAGCCCAACACTGACCTACACCACACTGATTACCACCGGGAAATTACCAGGAGCAGGCGGTGAAACCCCAAATCAGGCGCGCGACTTGATGTTCCAAAGCGCATTCTTGGCCGATGCGCGGACCAACAGCAACAGTCCTTTATTTGTGGCCGCCAAAAAGAATGACTTGCTAGGCTGGAGCCCTAAATCCAAGATGCTGCTGTGCGGCGGCGCAGGCGACCCGACGGTGCCACCTGCCGTGCACCAAGTGGTGGCCAAGGCAGACTTTGCTTCGCGCAACCTCACCAATGTGACGTCTGTGGACGTCGACGCGTATGTGCAAGCAACCTATGGTGTCGGCGGCAAAGCACCCACCGACCCAAGCACTGCAGCCTTCGCACAGTATTACGGCAGCTACCACGGCTCGTATGAGCCACCGTTTTGTGCGGCACAGGCCAAGGCTTTCTTTGACACGGTGAAGTGATCACCGCCGCCCTTGCGTGGTTCACACGCAGGGGCGGCTGGCTTTCGTGGTTAATGACTGAATTTTGAGCGTTTTTGGCCTGTGGCCCGCGTATTTACTGCCTGAGGTGCTATGTCTTTCATAGCAATCAGATGGTGAGTTGTATCCGGGTCAAGAGAGATGGCTGGGGAATGACCGCTGCCTAGAAATAGACTGAAGTAGGTTCGAGCCCATCGTCTATAGGCTGCTAGCGAGCGAAAGCGGTCGTTCACTAAGTTGGTCAAATTACCTGTTTTGTGCGCCCTGACACC
The DNA here is from genome assembly GCA_025363275.1 of Burkholderiales bacterium. Lineage (GTDB taxonomy): Bacteria > Pseudomonadota > Gammaproteobacteria > Burkholderiales > Burkholderiaceae_C > Allorhodoferax. The sequence goes on from JANYEE010000015.1 coordinate 5,535, forward strand.
TAGAATCTGGCAATAGCAATCTGCGGCGTTTGTCGGAATTTTTATACCTGTGTGGATTTCAGGTGAAACCGCTGCAAGCTAAGCCCCGAGCCACTCTCAGGAGAAATTCATGTCCAGTTTATCCCGCAGCTCCAAGATGTATCCACCGCTTTTGCCGTCTACATCGCGTTAGGGAAATAGTATGACTGACGACCCAGATGAGCTTAGATATGAACAAGCTATCCAAAAAAGAGACCCAGCAATTGCTATTGCAGCTGTTGAAGAAATAGAGGTGCGCCTCCGTTATGGAATTCCAAGCATTAAATTCTTGGGGTGGGTCATTATTCTTTTACTAACTCTTATTCTTTGGCGCATATGGTAACTGTTGGTAAATCCAATTTGTGGTACTACCCTAACCCATCATGCAAGAGGGACTGGCTAAAGTCAGCCCCTTAATTCAAACGTTGAAACTGCTTTTTTAACGACTGCTTTGGAGCGCAGCTACAGACCACTTTGGGCCTAAAGTTGCAGCTTGAATCATTGGAGCGCCATGCCTGGGAACGACTGGAATCGTGAAAGGGACCGTGTTGCCTCCTAAATCTGATCCAGGAGCCATTTTTAGGTCAAATCTGGCTGTGGCCCACGTATTTACTGCCTGAGCAGCTATTTATTTGATAGCAAAATTCGGATTAACTCAAACCGCCACCTGCACATCCATACGCCGTGCGGGGCGCACGTCTGAGCAGCGGCGCGCCTAACGGCCCAACGGTCATTCCTCTCAAACGACCGAATATCGCGGGATCGGCAAGCCTGTCTCATGGCGGGTGCAAGCCCGCCCGGCGCCCCGTACAGTTCGCTGCATAGCTATTAGGAGTCCTCCATGCCCACCCCTTCCTCTGATTCCCCCATCGCCAACAGCAGCTTCGTCAACGGACTTAAGGAAATCAACCAGATACTGCTGGGCTGGGCCGCTTCGCTGACCTGGACCCGCCTGATCATTTTGGCGATTGTGGTGGCCATAGCCGCCTCGATGATTGCGGACAAGTTTGACCTGGAACACGGCCACCACATGGTCGAAGTGAAGGGCAGCTACAGCAGCGAGGATGCGGATACGCCGGATGAAATCACAATTGCCGAGAATATGAGCGGATGTGGTGAGGGGGATATCACCATCGGCAACAAGAAGTTTCAGGTGGTGTGCGAGGACAAAAAAACCACCAAACCCGCCACACCCGCCAGCGGTGCGGCCAGCAGCCCCATAGTCGAGGACCATGACTACGCCATCAAGATCAAACCAGTGGGTTCGCACAAATCAGAGCCCACCATGAAGCGGCAGATTGAACGCACGCTAGGCGGCTTTATCAATGATGTCTTCTCCACGCTGTACGTAGCCTTCTTTGCCTACCTGATAGCCGCCAAGATCATTGTGCGCAAATCGCAAGAGTCCGACGCCAAAGTGCGCGTGGCTACCACCAACGCCGAGCACGAAGCACTAGAGCGCCAGCTGGTGCAAGCCCGGCTGAAGGTGCTGCAAGCCCAAGTCGAGCCGCACTTTTTGTTCAACACCCTGGCGGCCGTGGACTACCTGATTGAGACCGACCCGCCCCGTGCATCGGTGATGCAAAAGCAGCTGATTACTTACCTGCGCGGCGCACTGCCGCAGATGCGGGAAGACTCATCCACGCTGGGCCGCGAGCTGAGCTTGGTGCGCGCCTACCTGGAGCTGCTGAAGATGCGCATTGAAGACCGGCTGGAGTTCGTCATTGACGTACCGGATAACCTGTTCAAAGCCGACTTTCCGCCTATGGTTTTGCAGACCATTATTGAGAACGCCATCAAGCACGGCATAGAGCCCAAGCCCGAGGGCGGCAAGATCACCATCCTGGCGCAGGCTAGAGACGGCAACCTGTGGGTCGATGTGGTGGACACCGGCGTAGGCTTGCCCGAAGGCGATGTGTTTGGCAAAACCAGCAATGGCGGCGGCCTGGGCCTGGACAACATCCGCAAACGCCTGGCGCTGCTCTATCCGAATGCCAGCCGCATCGAGCTGCGCTCCGAGATTCCAAGCGGTACTTCGGTGCGTATCATGGTTCCTTTCCAAACTTCGGGTGGCTCCACCACCGCCCGCTGAGCGCTGTTATGACTTCCTCTTCCTCACCCGCTTTGCGGGCCCTAATTGCCGACGACGAGCGCCTGCTGCGCGAACAGCTGCAGAGTCGCCTAAAGCAGGTCTGGCCAGAGCTGGAAATTGTGGGTATGGCGCGCGATGGCTTGGAGGCCGTTCGCATGGCCGACGAGTTCCGCCCAGACATCATGTTTTTGGACATTCGCATGCCGGGCCAAACCGGCATCGAGGCGGCTAGCGACATCATGAGTCTGGACGGCTGGAAGGGCGAGCTGGTGTTTGTGACCGCGTATGACGAATACGCCATCAGCGCGTTCGAGCGTGGCGCGATTGACTACCTGCTCAAGCCCGTAGAGGCTGAGCGCCTGCAGACCACGCGTGCCCGCATTGAGGCGCGGCTGAAGAATCAGGGCAGCAACACGGCGCCCGCGCCCCTGGATGCTGCGGCGCAAGCCACCACCGACACGATGATGCAAACCCTGCTGAGCGTGCAGCGCCAGCTCAGCGGCGCGCCCACCACGCCCAAGATGCGCTGGGTGCAGGCCAGTACCGGCTCCACCACGCGGATGATTGCCGTGGAAGACATCTTGTTTTTCCGCTCCGACGAGAAGTACACCCGCGTGCAAACGGCCGAGCAAGAGGCCCTGATCCGTGTGCCGATTAAAGACTTGCTGCCCCAGCTAGATGAAGAAATCTTCTGGCAGATTCACCGCTCCACCATCGTCAACGTAGCCGAGATTGCCACCGTGCAGCGCGACGATACGGGGCGCCAACGCATTACGCTCAAACGCCACCCCGAGACACTCGAGGTGAGCCGCAGCTTCGCGCATCTATTTAGGAATCAATAAGTCTGAAGTAACGTTTTTTTACGGCTGTTCGTCTCGCTCCATCACAGCCCAAAACGCGTTTTCGTGCACTCATCGCATAGCGCTACCTCTTGCAGGTGATCGCCTTTATCTTTCAACCGTCGCCACCGATCCGGACGGTTGATGACGAGTTTGAAGACGATTCATCTATTCAGTTCCATTCAAGAGGACACCATGCAAAAATTAACTTTCATCGCCGCGATCGGCGCAGCACTTATCAGCATCTCCACCGCACACGCTGCGGACAGCACCCCTGTCAACGTCATTGCCAAAGTGGAAGTGACAGGCGCCCAGCGCTACCAATTGGCCCCACAGGAATTCGATACTTTCAAGGGCCGCTAAGAGTTTGACGAAGGCACAGCCATCCGCGTGTGGCAGCAGCAAAACCGCTTCTACGCACAAATCACTGACCAGCCCGTGCAGCAAATGTTTGCCAAGGCGCCAGGCGTATTCGAATCCACCGCGGGCGCTACGCTGCGCTTTGCCGAAGATGGCAGCACCGTGGCCGTGACGCAGTTCGGCAAACTGCTGGTGGCATCCAACACGGTGCGTGTGGCCAAGAATTGATGGCCACCACCGCTCGGTTTACGCCCATAGAAAAACCCCCAGCGGCTTGCGTCGCTGGGGGTTCCGGTTAGTTAGCTTGCGCTGAAGCTATCTTCGCTGGTGAGGGCTTAGTTAGCCGAAGCCACCACTTGAGTCAGCGCACTAGCACGTGCCTTCACAGGGTACTGTGTGGGGTACACGTCTTTGAGCTTCTGGCCAGGAACACCGGCATACACCAGGCTTGCCAAGTTGTCCGCAGGAATGTCGCCAGTGCGTTGGGCTTCAGCCAGTTCAGTGCGTACTTCACTGCGTGTCTTGGCTGGAGCTGCTGCCACTGCGGGGTAACGCGATGGGAAGATTTCGTTCAGCTTGGCGGCTGTGGTGCTACCAAAGTCGATAGCCACTTGGGCTGAGGCCATGACGTTGCCAGTGCGCTTGGCTTCTGCCATGTCAGCGATCACGTCAGCACGGGTCTTGGTGGACTCAGGAGCCACAGCAGGGTAGCGGGCTGGGAACACTTCGTTCATCTTGGCACCGGTGCGGCCGGTGTAGTCGATGCTGAGTTGGTCGGGGGCCTTGATGTCGCCAGTGGCGCGGGCTTGAACGAGTTCAGCCTGGACTTGGACGCGTGTCTTGCCGATGTCAGCGTCAGCTGCAAATGCTTGACCAGCGATCAGGGTGGAGATGGCCAATGCGATAGCGGTGGAGTAAGAAGTTTTCATGATGCGTTTCCTTTAAGTTTCAGTTGTTGCGCTCTGGCGGAACCTACCGTCTGGGCTGCATCGATGGGGCGTTTTCTTGTTTCGTCTCGTCGATGGGATGAACTGTAAAGTTTCTGATTCGATAGAGAAATAGCGCCTGCAGCACTGCTACGTTGCCAAATGCGCAATAATGAAACTCTTGAATTCCCAACCGGAGGCTTTTCATGGACCGTTTGATGTCAATGCGGGTGTTTCAGCGGGTGATTGACGAGGGGGGCTTCGCCGCTGCCGCCCGCGCCCTGGACATGTCGCCCGCGGTGGTGACGCGCCTGGTGGCCGACCTGGAAGACCATCTGGGTGCGCGCCTGCTGCACCGCACGACGCGGCGCCTGTCGCTGAGCGATGCGGGGGAAACCTACCTGGGCCGGGTGCGCGCCATCCTGCAAGACGTTGACGAAGCCCACGAAATTGCCAGCGCCCACACCCAGGATTTGTCGGGCATGCTGCACATCATGACCCAGCCCGTGCTGGCCACGCATGTGCTGGCGCCTTTCCTGGCGGGCTTTGCCAAACGCTACCCCAAGATCGTACTGGACATCAATGTGGAGTCTTTTAAGGAGCCGCCGATTGAGGACTACGACATCACGCTGTTCCCCGCAGATTCCGGCTACGACGGCGATGTGATTGCACGCAAGATCATGTCCACCCAGATCATTCTGGTGGCATCCCCTGACTACCTGAAGCGCCGCGGCACGCCGATGACGCCGCAAGACCTGGCGGGCCACGACTGTCTGCGGCAGACCAAGCTGGGCATGCGCCAGCGCACCATGCACCTGATCAACGCGCAAAACCCGACGCAGCAACTTGATCAGGAAGTGAACACGGTGCTGTGGGCCAACCACATTGACACGCTGCTGCGCGCAGCATCGGACGGCATGGGCATCACCATGACGTCGGTAGAGCTGGTCGCCACCCAACTGGCCACGGGCGAACTGGTGCAGGTGGCGCGCCCCTGGATTGCGGGTGAGATCACGCTGTTTGCCGCGCTGCCCAGCCGCAAGTTTTTGCCACGCCGCACGCAGGTGTTTTTGGACTACCTGACCGAACAATCACGCCAGCGGGTGTCGACCGCGTTGACAGTGTGCTCGGATTGTTAATTCACACCAAAACAGGCTGTGGCCCAGGTGGAATTTGCGCTGACAGCTATGTTTTTAGTAGCAACCAGTTGCGCCGGGTATTAAAGAGCTGACCATGCAAACTGCCACTTGGGTGTCATTGCTGCTGTTGCTCGCGGTGGGGCAGGGCTTGTTTCTGGCGATGAGCCTGTTGCTGGGGGCCGACCGCGCGCTGCGCCTGCCCAACCGTTTGCTGGCGGCGCTTTTGCTGGTCCTGGCGGCCATCATCGGCCACGCCTGGCTGGGCGTGAACGCCCTGTTTGGCGACTACCCGCACCTGGCTTCGGCCATTGCCACGCTGCCTTTGCTGATTGGCCCGCTGCTCTGGTTGTATTTACGGAGCCTGCTGCAGGGCGCGACCGTGTCGTGGCGCAGCGCCTTGCACGCGCTGCCTTTTGTGTTGGCTGTGCTGGCTTGGGCACCCTACTACTTTCAACCACCCGAATGGAAGCTGGCACTGCTGGCCGCGCGCAGCCATTTGCCCTGGTACCTCGCGGCATTTGGCGCGCTGAAGGCGCTGCACCTAGCGGGCTACCTGTTGGCCAGCTACCGGCTGATCCGGCGCGGCCAGCAGGCCGAGCCGACACAGGGCTTGGTGCGCAGCCTGCACCGGCTGACCTTGTGGCTTGGGGCCGGGCTGGCCATCGACGCCGCCCTGTTCATGGCCGAAGTGTTGGAGTGGCCCACGCCGGTGTCGTCCGATCTGTGGGGCGCGGTGGTGTTGATCGGCTTTGTGTACGGCCTGGCTTTTTACGCGATGCGCCTGCCGCTGGGTTACCAGCCGCCGCTTTCGCTGCCGGGGGTGAACAAGCCATCCGAAAGCCTGCTGTCTCCACTTGAGCGCACGCAGTTTTTGCAAAAACTGACTGACAGCATGGAGCAGGCACAGATGTACCGCGACGGCGCGCTTACCCTGGAACAACTGGCCCAGCATCTGGCGCTGACGCCGCACGAGCTGTCGCAGTTGATCAATCAATCGTTTGAGATGAACCTGCAGGAGTTCCTGAACGGCTACCGGGTGGCGGCGCTGCAGCAGGCGCTGCGTGAGCCTGCCAACACCAACAGCACCGTTTTGGACTTGGCCTTGGGCGCAGGCTTTAACAGCAAAAGCTCCTTGAATCGGGTGTTCAAAGCCCACACCGCGATGACGCCCACACAGTTCCGCGAGACGATTTCGGGCCCCCAACACGTCCCAAATCATGATTTGGGGCGCTAAAACCGCCTGAAAACCGCAAACTGGCCGCAGATTAACTCTGAAACGGAAGGCCAGCATGCATTCAATTTTTCAAACCCGGGGTTGGGTACGGCGGGCCGGGTGGGCACTGCTGATGGTCGCTGCACTGCAGGCCCAAGCCGCCAGTTCTGATGCCGGACTGGCCAGCGGCTGCACGTCCGAGCAATCCACGGGCTCTATCCATGTGCGAGGCTTTGTGCAGATCGAGGGCATCGACCAGTGGGTCACCATCGACGGCGCGCACTGCGACAACCCGGTCATTTTGATGGTGCACGGCGGGCCGGGCAACCCCAACACCCCGCATGCCGAGGCGGTGTACGGCGCGTGGACCCAGGACTTCACGTTGGTGCAGTGGGACCAGCGCGGCGCCGGCAAAACCTTTGGCCGCAACCCCGACACCGCGAACAGCGTGCTGACCGTAGACCAGCTGACGCGCGACGGCATTGCCGTGACCGAGTGGGTGACCCAGCGTCTGGGCCAGAAAAAGGTGATTTTGATGGGCAGCTCGTGGGGATCGGCACTCGGCGTGCACATGGCCCAGCGTCGGCCCGCGCTGTTTCATGCGTATGTGGGGACGGCGCAGCTTGTGAGCCAAAAGGCCAACATGGCCGCCTTTTACGCCAATACCTTGGAGCGGGTACGCGCTGCAGGCGATGAGAAAACGGCCGCCGCACTGACCGTCCTGGGTGCGCCACCGTGGCTGAACCCGCGCGCCTTTGGTGTGGTGCGCCGCGCCAGCCGCCCGCTGGAAGCCGCCCGCACCACAGCACCCCCCACGCACTGGTGGCATCCGGCGCCGGCCTATGCCACCACGCAAGCCCTGGCCGATGCCGAGGCGGGTGAAGATTATTCCTGGCTGCAGTTTGTGGGCCTGAAGAACGACGGCATGGCCGCCACCATTGACCTGCCCCAGCTGGGCACCCGCTTTGCGATGCCGGTGTATCTGCTGCAGGGCACAGAGGACTTGCTGACGCCGCCGGAGGTGACCCAGCCTTACTTTGATAGCCTGCAGGCGCCGGACAAAGCGCTGGTGCTGGTGCCGCTGGCGGGCCACGATCCCAACGCGCCCATGCTGGCCGCGCAGATGCGGGTTCTAAAGGAACGCGTGCTGCCGCGGCTCAAAAGGTCGGACTAGGAATCAAATTGGCCTGGGGCCCAGGTGGAATGTGCGGGAGAAGCTATGAATTCAATAGTAAACGATCAGCGCACGGGGTCAGTTGAACAAGCCCTTGATCGCGTTGCCCGCTTTCTCCAGGCCGTTGCCCACCGACTTCTTGACCCGCTCCCACGAGAACGCTGCCAGCAGCCGCTGGGTCACGGCCTTACCGATGATCTGGCCCAGCTCGGCCGGGGTAACACCGCCCTGGGCTTTACCGATATCACGCAGCTGAATATCGGGCAACTCCACTTCCAGCGACTTGCCTGCCAGGTAAGTGTTACTGCCATGCGCGCGGGCCTTGCGAACACTGAAGTCTTCCACAATCAGTTTGCGCGGCTTGCTACCCACTGGGGTCTGACTCAAGCCCAGGCTTTCCTCAATATTTTTCTGAATCGCGTCGAAGTTGGTGATCTTCTCGCCCTGCTCGTAAATCACATCGGGCGCCAACACGGCAATCCGACGCACCACGATCACATCACCCGTCAGCGATTTGATGTCAATCACCACCTCGATGTCATCGGCTTTGAACGCATAGGGCGTGTGAAAACCACGCGGGTTGCCCAACACCAGCCCGCGGATCCGCCCGCGGCCGTTGGCCGAGTCGATCTCAACATCTGCCACCTTGACCTTGGCCTGCGTGATGGCGCTGCCGTAATGCACGATGGCACGCTTGACCAGGCTGTCCACGTTAAAGCGTAGCCACAGCCCGCCTCCCACCAGCAGCACCAGCAAGAGGGTCAGGGTAATGACGACAGTGCGCCGAGTCATCTGGCCCCTTGTGCGCGCTTCAGGCTGGCGTCATGGCGGCAGCGCGCCCCGCCAGACCTTTGGGAATGGCCGCCAACAACTGCTTGGTATACGCGTGCTGTGGGTTGCGATAGATATCTTCGGCCAGGCCGCGCTCCACCACTTCGCCCTGGCTCATCACCAGAATGTCGTCGGCCATGTACTTCACTACCGCCAGGTCGTGGCTGATGAAGACATAGCTGAGTCCAAATTCCTGCTGCAAGTCCAGCAGCAGGTTCAGCACGGTAGCTTGCACGCTCACATCCAGTGCGCTCACGCTCTCGTCGCAGACGATGATTTCGGGCTTCATGCTCAAGCAGCGCGCAATCGCAATGCGCTGGCGCTGGCCACCCGAAAACTCGTGCGGGTACTTGCCAAAGGCTTCGCGCGGCAGGCCTACTTTTTCCAGCAAGCTGAGCGCCATGCGGGCGCGCTCGTCTTCGTCTTTGCCTAGTCTGTGGATGCGCATGGGCTCCATCAAAATTTGCGCAATCGTGAAGCGTGGGTTCAGGCTGGCGTAGGGGTTCTGGAAAATGATCTGGATGCGGCTGCGGTACGGGCGCATCTGGTTCGCATTCAGGTGCGTCAGGTCTTTGCCCTCAAA
>JANYEE010000126.1 GCA_025363275.1 Burkholderiales bacterium
CGGCCGCCAGGCGCGCGCCCTCGGCATTGCTGGAGACGGCGCGGCGCTCGGCATCGGGCAGATGAGTGTTCAGCCACTGTTGGCATTGGGCCAGCGCTTGCGGGTGGGCTAATACGGCGGTGATGCCTTCGGTCGACGCCGTGGTGCGCAGCAGGTTGTGGCGCACCAGCAGGCTGATCTCGCCCACGATGTGCAAAGGCGACTGCAACAGCAAATCCAGCGAGCGAGTGACCACGCCTTCGGTACTGTTCTCCACGGGCACCACGCCAAATTCTGCCGAGCCTGCGGTGGCGGCATGAAAGACTTCGTCAAAATTTCCGCAGGGAATATGCGCGATGCTCGAGCCAAAGAAGCGCAATGCAGCTTCTTCACTGAAAGTGCCCGCAGGGCCGAGGTAAGCCACGCGCTGCGGTGCCTCCAGAGCGCGGCAGGCTGACATGATTTCGCGCCAGATGACGGCCACGCTGCCGTCTTTGAGCAAACCGGCGTTGGACTCTTGCAGGCGGTGAATCACCTGGGCTTCGCGCTCGGGCCGGAATACGGCCGAGCCTTCCAGGCGTTTGATTTCGCCCACTTCGTTGGCCAAAGCAGCACGGCGATTCAGCAGATTCAGCAGCTCCAGGTCCAGCGCATCAATCTGCACGCGGAGTTCGGGGAGGGTTAGGGCCATAGTAGAGTCATTGTCAGTGGGGTCAGGGTGGATGAATGCAGTGCGGAGAGCTTAGGCCCGGGTGCGCTCGAACTCGCGCAGGTAATCTACCAGTGCCTGCACGCCTTCTATAGGCATGGCGTTGTAAATGCTCGCGCGCATGCCACCCACGGACTTGTGGCCCTTGAGTTGCAACAGGTTGGCTGCTTTGGCGCCTGCTAAGAAGGAGTCGTTCAGAGATTCATCACGCAGATAGAACGGTATGTTCATGCGCGAACGGCAATCGGGCTGCACCTTGTTGTAGAACAGACTGGACTGGTCCAGTGCGTCGTACAGCAGGCGGGCCTTGGCGATGTTGCGTGCCTCCATGGCGGCAACGCCTGTCAGGCCATTCTCACCTTGGCGTTTGAGCCATTTGAAAATCAGGCCTGCCATGTAAATGGCGTAGGTAGGCGGTGTGTTGAACATCGAGCCGTTGGCATCCACGATCTTGTAGTCAAAAGCGCTGGGGCAGATGCGCAAGGCATAGCCCAGCAGGTCTTTGCGCACGATCACCAGCGTCAGGCCGGCGGGGCCCAGGTTCTTTTGCGCTCCGGCAAAAGCCAGACCGACACGGCTCCAGTCCACAGGGCGGCTCGCCACATGGGAGGAGAAGTCGATAGCCAGGGGTGCATCCGAGCCCAGCGCCTTCAGGTCGGGCAGGCTTTGGAACTCCACGCCGTTGATGGTTTCGTTGGTACATACATGCACATAGCTCGCACCGGGGGTCAGCTTCCAGCTGGCCGCCGGGGGCAGGCTGGTGTGACCATCGGCCTGGTTAGTGGCAGCCACGTTCACTTGGCAGTATTTTTGCGCTTCCTTCTGGGACTTGCCGCTCCAGCTGCCGGTCACCACAAAATCAACTACGCCTTGGACTCCCGGCGCAGCGCTGCGCATACTCAGGTTCATCGGTACGATGGCGTTTTCCGCCAAGCCACCACCCTGCATAAACAACACGGAGTAGTCCGCCGGTATGGCCAGCAGTTCCCGCAAATCAGCTTCTGCTTGTTCGTGGATAGATTGAAACTCTTTGCCGCGGTGGCTCATTTCCATCACGCCCATGCCGCAATGCCTTCCCTGGGCATCCGGCCAATCCAGCATCTCCTGCGCCGCCTGCTTCAGGACTTCCAGCGGAATAGCCGCAGGACCAGCTGAGAAGTTGTAGGGGCGTTGCATGGCGTGATTTTTGGATCAAATCGGGCTGTAGCCCAGGTATTTATTGCCTACGTAGCTATCTATTTCGTAGCAATCAAGCGTCAGGCGCAGCATCGGTCTCGTCGCCAGCCACCTCAGAGTCCACCGGATTAGCGTCGTTTTCGACGATACGTTGCAGACCGCTGAGCTTGGAGCCTTCGTCCAGACCGATCAGGGTCACGCCTTGTGTGGCGCGGCCTAGTTCACGGATTTCTGCCACGCGGGTACGCACCAAAACGCCCTTGTCGGTGATCAGCATGATTTCGTCGTCGGCATGCACCAGGGTGGCAGCCACCACTTTGCCGTTGCGCTCGGATTGCTGAATCGCAATCATCCCCTTGGTGCCACGGCCGTGGCGGGTGTATTCGGTAATGCTGGTACGTTTGCCGTAGCCGTTTGCAGTGGCGGTCAGCACGCTTTGCTGCTCGTCCTGGGCGACCAGCATGGCAATGACGCTTTGTGTTTCGTCAAGCATCATGCCGCGCACGCCGCGGGCCTGGCGGCTCAAGGGGCGCACATCGTTTTCGTCAAAGCGCACGGCCTTGCCGCCATCGCTGAACAGCATCACATCGTGTTTGCCATCCGTCAGCGCTGCGCCAATAAGAAAGTCGCCTTCGTCCAACACGGCGGCAATGATGCCGACTTTGCGCGGATTGTTGAACTCATCCAGCGCCGTCTTCTTGACGGTGCCCATGCTGGTTGCCATGAACACATACTGGTCGGCTGGGAAGCTGCGCGCAGGACCGGTCAGCGGCAAGACCACATTGATCTTTTCGCCTTCCTGCAGCGGGAACATGTTCACGATGGGGCGGCCGCGCGAGCCGCGCGAGCCTTGGGGCACTTCCCAGACCTTGAGCCAATACAGGCGGCCGCGGTTGGAGAAGCACAAGATGTAGTCGTGCGTATTGGCAATAAACAGTTGGTCGACCCAATCGTCTTCTTTGGTAGCCGTGGCCTGCTTGCCGCGACCACCGCGTTTTTGTGCGCGGTATTCGCCCAAAGGCTGGCTCTTGATGTAGCCGCTGTGGCTCAGTGTAACCACCATGTCGGTGGGCGTGATCAAGTCTTCGGTCGACAGGTCAAACGACGAGTGCTCCACCAGGCTGCGGCGTGCACCCAGCTTGGTTTGACCGAATTCCTGCTTCACGTGGCCCAGCTCATCGCCAATGATGGTGGACACGCGCTCCGGCTTGGCCAGGATGTCGAGGAAGTCTTCTATCTCGGCCATGACCTCTTTGTACTCGGCCACAATCTTGTCTTGTTCCAAGCCGGTCAGGCGTTGCAGGCGCATCTGCAAAATTTCTTGCGCTTGCGTGTCGGACAGGCGGTACAAGCCATCGCTGCCCATGCCGTATTCCTTTTCCAGACCATCGGGGCGGTAGTCGTCAGCATTGATCACGCCGCCATCTGCGCGGGTGCGGGTCAGCATCTCGCGTACCAATTGGCTGTCCCAAGGGCGCGTCATCAGCTCGGCCTTGGCCACCGGTGGCGTAGGTGATTCGCGGATGATGCGGATGAAATCATCGATGTTAGCCAGCGCGATGGCCAGGCCCTCTAGCACGTGGCCGCGCTCGCGCGCCTTGCGCAGGTTGAATACCGTACGGCGTGTGACCACTTCGCGGCGGTGGTTCAAAAAGACTTCAATCAAGTCCTTCAAGTTGCACAGCTTAGGTTGGCCATTGATCAGGGCCACCATGTTCATGCCAAACGTGTCTTGCAACTGCGTCTGCTTGTACAGATTGTTCAGCACCACCTCAGGCACTTCACCGCGCTTGAGTTCAATCACCAGGCGCATACCGGATTTGTCGGATTCGTCCTGGATGTGGCTGATGCCTTCAATCTTCTTCTCGTGCACCAGCTCGGCCATGCGCTCTTGCAGGGTCTTTTTGTTGACCTGGTAGGGCAGCTCATCCACGATGATGGCTTGGCGCTGGCCCTTGTCGATATCTTCAAAGTGGCATTTGGCACGCATCACCACTTTGCCGCGTCCAGTGCGGTAGCCATCCTTCACACCATTGATGCCGTAAATAATGCCAGCGGTTGGAAAGTCGGGCGCGGGAATTATTTCCATCAATTCATCGATAGATGCTTCGGGGTTGCGCAGTAAATGCAGGCACGCATCTACTACTTCGTTCAGGTTGTGTGGCGGAATGTTGGTGGCCATGCCCACGGCAATACCGCCAGAACCATTCACCAGCAGATTGGGGATGCGGGTAGGCAACACCAAAGGTTCTTTTTCTGAGCCGTCGTAATTGGGCCCGAAGTCCACCGTCTCTTTGTCCAAATCGGCCAGCAGCTCATGCGCCATTTTGGACAGGCGGATTTCGGTGTACCGCATCGCCGCCGCGTTGTCACCGTCGACCGATCCGAAGTTGCCCTGGCCGTCTACCAACATGTGGCGCATTGAGAAATCTTGCGCCATACGAACGATCGTGTCGTAGACTGACTGGTCGCCGTGCGGGTGGTATTTGCCAATGACATCGCCCACAATACGCGCTGATTTTTTGTAAGCGCGATTCCAGTCGTTGTTGAGCTCGTGCATCGCAAATAGCACACGGCGGTGCACTGGCTTTAAGCCGTCTCGCGCATCGGGAAGGGCGCGGCCCACAATCACGCTCATCGCGTAATCAAGGTAACTGCGGCGCATTTCCTCCTCTAAGCTGATGGGCAGAGTTTCTTTGGCAAACTGGGTCATGGGTGTTCAGTGCAGTGTCTGGGACAACCTGCCATTCTACGGCCCGTGCCATGTAGCTTGATTACAACAGGCACCGTAGATGTGCAGCGGATGCAGGCTTTGGGTGTGAATTGCTTGAGTGTGTGGGTTTTGCTATGGCACAATGGGGGGAACGCATTGGACATTCCCCTTGTCTGGAGCGTCATCCTAATTATCCGCAGCGCTGCTGCACTTTGTTCCGCAAGAAGGAAAACCATGAAAAAACTGAACCAAGTAGCCATCGTTATTGCTGCTGCAGCTTTCGCCACAGTGGCGGGCGCGCAAGAAATTCACAACTGGAAGAACGCTTCCGGTGAAGTTTGGAAAGACGCGTCGGGCCAATGCTGGCGTGATGCTTCTTGGACACCAGCCACGGCCGCTCCTGGCTGCGATGGCTACATCGAGCCAGCTAAGCCAGTGGAAATGGCTAAGCCAGCGCCAGCACCTGCTCCAGCACCAGCACCAGTGGCTGCTCCAGCACCCGCCCCAGTAGCACCAGCACCAGCGCCAGTTGCCACTAAGGTAACCTATGCTGCAGACGCCTTCTTCGACTTTGACAAATCGGTACTCAAGCCCGAAGGTAAAGCGAAGCTGGATGACTTGGTTGGCAAAGTCAAGGGCATCAACCTGGAAGTCATCATTGCTGTTGGCCACACTGACTCCAAGGGTACGGACGCTTACAACCAAAAGTTGTCCATTCGTCGCTCGGAAGCCGTGAAGGCCTACTTGTTGGACAAGGGTATTGAAAAGAACCGTGTTTACACTGAAGGTAAAGGCGAGTCGCAACCTGTTGCTGACAACAAGACCAAAGAAGGTCAGGCCAAGAACCGCCGTGTAGAAATCGAAGTTGTGGGTACCCGCACTTCCAAGTAATCTGCTGGGCGTCTTAGCCCTCCGATAAAAAAACCCGCTTCGGCGGGTTTTTTTATGTCCACTCTCTGCTGGGCAAATCGGTGCTTAAACGCGACGGATGCTTTTTTAGATTGATAATCAAAAAATGAATACGACTAAGAATGCTGACCCCGCAGAGCTAGCCAAATTTTCAGACCTTGCGCACCGTTGGTGGGATCTGGACAGCGAATTTAGACCCTTGCACCAGATCAATCCTTTGCGTTTGGCGTGGATAGACAAGCAATGCCATTTGAGCGGCTTGCGGGCTCTGGATATCGGTTGTGGTGGCGGAATTCTCGCTGACTCTATGGCGCGACAAGGTGCCCATGTGTTGGGTATTGATTTGTCTTCCAAAGCGCTGAAGATTGCGCAGTTGCATGCGCTAGAAGTGGGCACGCCGAACGTCGCATACCGAGAAGTCAGCGCCGAAGATTTGGCCGAGGAAATGCCACGCCAGTTTGATGTGGTGACCTGCATGGAAATGCTGGAACATGTACCTGACCCCGCATCGGTCGTACGGGCCTGTACCGCCTTGGTCAAGCCGGGGGGCTGGGTATTTTTCTCAACTATCAACCGCAACCCGAAATCGTTCTTACTGGCCATTGTGGGCGCTGAATACCTGCTCAACATGCTACCGCGCGGCACCCACGAGTACGCCAAGATGATCCGCCCCAGCGAGTTGGCGCTGTACTGTCGGCAGGCGGGGCTGGATTTGTGCAACAGCGCGGGCTTAGAGCACAACCCCTTAACGCAACGTTACTGGTTATCTGACAACACCGATGTAAATTACATGCTGGCTGCGCGCCGGCCGCTTGTTCCAGATTGAAGTTTCAATCTGGCAGGATAAGTAAAGAAAAAGGCCGCTAAGAATTCTTCCTGGCGGCCTTTGTCATTGGGCTGGCGTCTATTGAAAGATGCCTTGAAACCCGCATGAATGCTAGGTTTCCATATTTTCAAAGTCTATTTGTACCCCCATTTGTACCCCCGCTTTGCCTTTGATACCCCGGTTTTAGAACGCAATTTTCAACGTGTCCCGGAAATTGGGGGATCGTAATAAATAAAAGGGAACCATCGGTTTCCAACAACAATCCGCCGGACTTTTGCCCCCCCTACCTGCCAATCAATTCCCGCAACGGCCCAAACTTCGCCATGATCCCGGCAAAGGTCTGATTCACCAGCGCATCATGCTGGGCTTCCAGCCGCTCAAACGTAGCCCAGTGCATCCCCTTTGGCTTGATCCCCTTGCCGTTCAATATGCCCGCTTCCCATTGCAACCGATCCCGCAACTTATCCGCCTTGCTGCCCGCCCGGTCGTATGGTTGTTCCCGCTGGGTTCGGTAGGCTAACTGGTGGCAATGCCTGCACGCATAGACTTTGCCGCCATAAAGAACCGCAACGCGCCGCCCGCAACCCACCGCCGGGCATAGCCACCATGCACGCAGCCCGCCATAGGTGCAAGGTGTCCACGATAGGCGCACGGGGTAATTCATGGCCTGCCATTCGCCGCCACGATCCCGTGCCCGATAGTCCAGCGTCACCCGGTCGGTGTCCGTGCGCAAACCGATGTTCGCCACGGGCTCACCGTTGCGTGACCATTGCCAATTGAATGACTGCCCCGGTGTCAGTCGACCAGCCCGCGCAATCTTGCGATCGGACTGGGAGAGCGCGCCCGCATTTTCCTCGAACGCGTGGGCACCATCATCCTCGCGCTCATGATCGTGCTGTGGTTCCT
>JANYEE010000162.1 GCA_025363275.1 Burkholderiales bacterium
CCAAGGGGCGAAGGCCCCCAAGGGGGGCAGCGCAGCACGCGAAGCGGCAAGCGTGGGGGCCGTCAAGATCCTGGACGTGGTGGCGGACCGATTCCGCATCGACGGCGTGGAGAAAGCGCGTGTGTTGGAAGCCATCGAGGTAGCCTTGAAGCGCGGCAGCGGCCGATTGAACGTTTATGTGCTTCATGAGGCTGAGGCCCAGGCAAACGTTGCCTTAGGTGCTACAGATTCAGTAGCAAATGTGTTGTCAACAATGTGGCGCTTTTCTACCGGCCTGCACTGTCCGCAGAGCGATTTGCGTTACACCGATCCGATCGCGTCCATGTTCAGCTTCAACTCGGCCGTGGGCGCCTGCGAGGCCTGCCGCGGTTTTGGTCGTGTAGTGGGGGTGGACTACGGGCTGGTGATTCCGAATGACAAGCTCACGCTGCGCGCCGGTGCGGTCAAACCTATGCAGACCCCTGCGTGGCAAGAATGTCAGGACGACCTGATGCGCCACGCCGAGGCCGCGGGCATCCCGCGCGATACGCCCTGGTACAAGCTCACCGAGGCGCAAAGGAACTGGGTTTACAAGGGCTCGCCCCAATGGAACGGCAAGTGGAACCAGCATTGGTTCGGCGTGGACCGCTTCTTTGAGTACCTGGAGAGCAAGGCCTACAAGATGCATATTCGCGTGCTCTTGTCCAAGTACCGCAGCTACACGCCGTGCGGCACCTGCGGCGGCGCGCGGCTCAAGACCGAGAGCCTGCTGTGGCGCATTGGCACCAAGGCGCAGGCTGATGCGGTGCTGCCGCCCGCCAAGCGCTTCATGCCCCAGGGTGTGAGGTGGACCCGCGCGCAGCTGGAGGCGTTGCCGGGGCTGTGCCTGCACGACATGATGCTGATGTCATTGGACAAGCTGAAGCGATTTTTTGATTCGCTGCAGCTGCAGTTGGATGCTTCGAGTGCTGGGGGGGCGGAGCCAGGGGTATCGGCAGATGCCTCATCAACTCGCTTCGCGAGTAGCAAATCGGCCTCTACCGACACCCCTGTCTCCGCTTCGCGCTCGGATGGGGGTAATACCGGACAGCCGACTGCCTCAGAAGCCGAACAAAAAACACTCAAACTGCTGTTCGAAGAAGTCGGCACACGGTTGAAATACCTGTGCGAGGTTGGTATTGGCTACCTGACGCTGGATCGCCAAAGCCGTACGCTAAGCGGCGGCGAAGTGCAGCGCATCAACCTCACCACGGCACTCGGCACCTCGCTGGTGAACACGCTGTTTGTGCTGGACGAACCCAGCATCGGCCTGCACCCGCGCGACATGAACCGCATCATCGTAGCGATGCAGCGTCTGCGCGATGCGGGCAACACGCTGGTGGTGGTGGAGCACGACCCCGCCGTGATGATGGCCGCTGACCGCATGATCGACATGGGCCCCGGCCCGGGCGAGAAGGGTGGGCAGATTGTGTTTGACGGCACCACCGAAGCGCTCAAGAGCGCGGACACCATGACCGGTGCCTACCTGGGCGGCCGCAAGCAGGTGGGCATGGGCTTCAAGCGCATGGTGGCGCCCAACACCCCGCGCCTGGTGCTAGAAGGCGTGACCGAGCACAACCTGAAGAATGTGTCGGTGGAGATTCCGCTGCAGCGCCTGGTCTGCGTGACTGGCGTGTCGGGCTCGGGCAAATCCACGCTGATTCAAGACGTGCTGGCGCCGGCACTGTTGCGCCACTTTGGCAAGGCCACCGAAACACCGGGTGCTCACGCGCGCCTGCTGGGTGCCGAGCAGCTCAGCGAAGTGGTGTTTGTGGACCAGTCGCCCATCGGCAAGACCGCGCGCTCCAACCCCGTGAGCTATGTGGGCGCGTGGGACGCCCTGCGCGAATTGTTTGCCGGTGCTCCCCTGTCCAAGGAGCGCAGCTACACCGCCAGCAAGTTCAGTTTCAACAGCGGCGATGGCCGTTGCCCCACCTGCGGTGGCTCGGGCTTTGAGCATGTGGAGATGCAGTTCCTGAGCGATGTGTACCTGCGTTGCCCGGACTGCGATGGCAAGCGCTACCGGCCTGAGATCCTGGAAGTCACTATCGAGCGCAAAGGTAGGAATTTGAATGTGGCCGATGTGCTGGACCTGACGGTCAGCGAAGCGGTCGATCTGTTTAGCGCGGACCGTGATGTGATTCGGGTGTTGCAGCCGATTGTGGATGTGGGGCTGGAATATGTGAAGCTGGGGCAACCGGTACCCACGCTGTCGGGCGGTGAGGCGCAGCGTCTTAAGCTGGCTGGCTTTTTGGCGGAAGCGGCCAAAGGCAAGAGCGCGAGTGCGCAGTTTTTGGCCAAGCGCGGGTCACTCTTCATGCTGGACGAACCGACCACCGGCCTGCATTTTGATGACATTGCCAAGCTGATGCGTGCGTTGCGCAAGTTGCTGGATGCAGGTCATTCGCTGGTGGTGATTGAGCACAACCTGGATGTGATTCGCGCCTCCGATTGGTTGATTGATCTGGGGCCGGAAGGTGGGGATGCAGGCGGCGAGGTGGTGGCATTTGGCACGCCGGAGGATGTGATGCTGCATGCCTCTTCGCATACGGGCAAAGCGCTACGAGACTATGCGGCGGCTATGGGGGTGGTGCATGAAGTCGCAGAGCCTTCTGCGAAGTATTTGGTGCGTGCGGCGGCTGGCAGCAGTGTGGTTGAGCGCGAAGGCGGATCAAGGGCGGGTGACGCCATTAGCTACGCGTCTAAGGAGCCCGCCCTTGGTCTGCCTTCGCGCCAGGGTGGTGCTACGCAAGACCTCAACAACTCTATTCGTATTGTTAATGCTAAGGAGCACAACCTCAAATCTTTGTCTGTGGATATTCCGCGGGGCAAGTTCAGTGTGGTGACTGGGGTGTCGGGGTCGGGCAAGTCCACGCTGGCGTTTGACATCTTGTTCAACGAGGGCCAGCGGCGCTATTTGGAATCACTGAATGCGTACGCGCGCTCCATCGTGCAACCCGCCGGGCGGCCTGAGGTGGATGCGGTGTACGGCATTCCGCCTACGGTGGCGATTGAGCAGCGGCTCTCTAGGGGGGGGCGCAAGAGTACGGTGGGCACCACCACCGAGGTCTGGCACTTTTTGCGGCTACTGTATGTGAAGCTGGGCACGCAGCATTGCTACAAAGACGGCGCAGCGGTGGAGCCGCAGTCGGCAGATAGCATTGCGGCGCAGTTGCTCAAGAATTACCGCGGTCAGCACATTGGGCTGCTAGCGCCGCTGGTACAGGGCCGCAAGGGTGTGTACACCGAGCTGGCCGACTGGGCGCGGCCGCGTGGATACACGCACCTGCGCGTAGATGGTAATTTCTTGCCTACCACCAGCTTC
Source organism: Burkholderiales bacterium (assembly GCA_025363275.1). GTDB lineage: Bacteria > Pseudomonadota > Gammaproteobacteria > Burkholderiales > Burkholderiaceae_C > Allorhodoferax. Next base: position 3,344 of record JANYEE010000162.1, read on the forward strand.
CCGCGGATTGACCGGTTCAAGGAACACAACATCGAGTTACCGGTGGCCAGTCTGGACGTGACGCCCGCCAATGAGGGCGCGCTGCGCCATGCGCTGGCCGATGCGCTTACGCACGGTAAGGGCTTGGTCTATGTGCTGAGCGAGATTGATGGACTGCGTGAAGCGATGGTGACCGGCTTACCCGCCGCCAGCATCGGTAAGTTGCAGGTGTTTTCTACGAAGCGTGCCTGCCCCGTATGTTCCACCTCGTATGCAGAACTTGATCCGCGCCTGTTCTCGTACAACAGCAAACACGGCTGGTGCCCAGATTGCGTGGGCACGGGTGTGGCGTTGACCCGTGAGCAGCGCAAGGTGTTTGATGATTCGGTGAAAGACGATGACAACAAAGGCCGCGAGCAGACCTTTGCCGAGGCCGATATTGAAGACCTGCACGACGCTGCGTGCCTCACCTGCGCTGGCACGCGATTGAACGCGACGGCCCGCAATGTGAAGTTCGCCAACGTGGGCATCACCGATATTGCGCGGCTTAGCGTCACCGATGTGCGCAAGTGGGTGCAGACGTTGCAAGTAGCGGGTGGTATGACCACGCGTGAGGGTGACATTGCGCGTGACCTGGTGCCCGAGATCAAGAGCCGGTTGGAGTTTTTGGAAGAGGTGGGGCTGGGCTATCTGACGCTGGACCGGGGCGCACCCACGCTCTCTGGTGGCGAGGCGCAGCGTATCCGTCTGGCGGCGCAGCTCGGTAGCAATCTGCAAGGTGTTTGCTATGTGCTGGACGAGCCTACGATTGGTCTGCATGCGCGGGACAATAAGATCTTGCTGGGTGCTCTGCAGTCCCTGAGCGACAAGGGCAATACGCTGGTGGTGGTGGAGCACGACGAGGATACGATTCGCGCGGCCGACCACATCATCGATATTGGCCCCAGCGCGGGTAAACGCGGTGGGCGTTTGGTGGCGCAGGGGTCCATTGCCGATGTGCAAGCGGCTCCCGAGTCGCAGACTGGGCGGTATTTGCTGCATGCGATGAAGCATCCCCTGGCAGTGCGTCGCGGGATGGTTTCTTATGCAGAGACTCTGGTGCTCGACGCGGCGGAGGCCGATACGCCAGGAGCCTCATACGCAAGCTTTGCTGGCTCGAAATCGGCCCCTGGCGCATCGACCTCCGCCGCGGGTGTCGGTAAACCAGCGAAGAAACTCAGTGCAAAAGCGGCCAAGGCTGCAGTGGCCGCTGCGCAAGTCAGCGCCAGTGCAGCAGCAAACGCCGAGCTCGCAGAGCGAACCAAAGTAGCCGCCGAATATGCAGCATTGGCCGATCGCCGCACCGCCCAAATGTCCGTCGTAGCTGCGGGTAGCCCGGCGGGGGGTGACGATGTCGAGCTCGCGCAGCGAGCGTATGAGGAGCCCGCCGCCGGGCTATCCGCTGCGGGCACAGCAAACGCACCAAAACCAAAAATCGACTGGCTCACCGTCAAAGGCGCCAACCTGCACAACCTACAAGCCGTCACCGCCCACGTGCCGCTGAAGCGCCTGGTCGCCATCACCGGCGTCAGCGGTTCCGGCAAGTCCACGCTGGCGCGCGACGTGCTGCTGACCAACGTGCAAGTCGCCGTGCAAAAGCGCAGTACCAAAGCTGGGCGTGATGCGCTGGATGCGGGGGAGAAAATTCAATGGACCGGCTGTGAAGGCGTGGAGGGTTTCGAGTCTGTAGACCGCGTACTGGAAGTAGACCAAACCCCCATCGGCAAAACACCCCGCAGCTGCCCCGCCACCTACATCGGCTTTTGGGACACCATCCGCAAACTCTTTGCCGACACGCTAGAAGCCAAGGCGCGCGGCTATGCGTCCAACCGTTTCAGTTTCAACACCGGAGAAGGTCGCTGCCCCGGTTGCGAAGGGCAGGGCATCCGCACCATCGGCATGAGCTTCTTGCCGGATGTGAAAGTGTTGTGTGAAACCTGCAAGGGCGCGCGGTTCAATCCAGAGACCTTAGCCGTAACGTGGCGCGGCAAAAATATTGGCGACGTGCTGCAAATGGAAGTGGACGAGGCCGTCGATTTTTTCGCCGCCATGCCCGTGATTGCGCACCCGCTGCAGTTGCTAAAAGACGTGGGGCTGGGCTATCTCACGCTGGGCCAACCGTCGCCGACGCTGAGTGGGGGCGAGGCGCAGCGAATCAAGCTGGTGACTGAGCTGAGCAAGGTGCGTGACGACGTAGGCAAGCGAGGTAACAAGGCGCCACATACGCTCTATGTGTTGGACGAGCCCACCGTAGGCCTGCATATGGCCGATGTGGAAAAGCTCATCCACGTGCTACACCGCTTGGTCAATGGCGGGCACAGCGTAGTCGTAATTGAGCACGATCTGGATGTGATTGCTGAGGCAGACTGGGTGATTGACCTGGGCCCCGATGGCGGCAACGGTGGTGGCCGCGTGGTGGCCGCCGCTAGCCCAGAGGATGTGGTCCGGGCTGGCACCCATACCGGTCAGGCGTTAAGCGCCGTGTTGGCGCGGTAAACCGGTGGGGCAGGTCAATCGCGGTCTTTGTGTTTGTTGCCCTTGCCTTTGCCATTGCCATGACCGCGGTCATGGTCGCCGCGGTCATCGTCGCCCGGGCGATCACCGTGGTGGTTTTCTTCGTAGCGCTCACGCACCCACTCTTCCTTAACAAAGTAAACCTGCTGGCCGCATGCGTTATAGCGTCCGCAGTGCTTGGCCCAGTTTTTCTGGTGCCCTGGTGGTACATACAAGTACACGGGTTGCTGTTGAACATACTGGGCGGGCCGCGTAATGATGACGGGCTGCGCATAAATCAACTGCGGTTGTGGGAAATTGCCGATATCGATTCGGCCATACACGCCAGGCTGGTTAATGCCGATAGACACGCCTACCGAGGTTTGTGCAAATGCGGGGGCAACGGCGCCCAGCGCGAGAGCGATTGCCACTATCTTCTTCATGAGTTTCTCCTAAATACGTTAGTTTATAACGCGCTACAGGCCAGTCTTGCTGACAACACAGGCAAAGGAAAATAAGCGCACGTAGTTGCTATTAAAAAATTAAATCGTTTGATGTGTTGTCTGTGCGCTGGCTAACAGTTTTGGCGGGAAGGAAGGTGGTTGCCCGACATAAGCGGAAACAAAGCGATGCCGCGCTGACGCTCAGGTCGGGTGGCCCGCATTGCATATGGGCCGTCATGGAGATGTCCGGGCCGCCGAACTTGGCGCGCCACTTGTAAAAAGTGGCGGTACTGATGCCCAACTCCCGGCAGATCTCCGGCACCGGTAGGCCGGCTTCAACACGCCTCAAAGCAGCCATGATTTGGCTATCGGTAAATTTTGACTTCTTGATGTAGAACTTTCGTCCTGGCAAATTTAACGTTTGGTGCCCTTGGTCTATCGGGGGGGTTACCAGGGCAACTAGACAAACTGATTGCTGTAGATATGATTGAGATTGCTATCAAATATATAGCTGTTAAGGCAGTATTTACCTGGGCCACAGCCCTATTTAACCTAAAACCACCATGAAAACCTTCTACAACCACGTCCACGCCCAACACCAGGGCAAAGTTGAAATGTTCCGCGGCGCGCTGGTGCCGTGTTTTGACGTGCCGGCCCGTGCCGACCATGTGCTGGCGGAGCTGCAGCGTCGCCAACTGGGCACAGTAGAAAGCCCGCATACCTTTGATGACAGCGTGTTGACTAGCATCCATAGTCCGCGCTACCTCAACTTTCTGGCCACTGCATGGCACCAGTGGGTGGCGCTGGATGCGGCGAATGCGGACAGGGACATCCTGCCCTCAACTTGGCCCACACGCACCTTCCGCACCGATATCGAGCCCGACAACTTTGCTGCCAAGGTGGGCTTGTATTCGTTTGATGCGGGCACACCATTTACCAGCGGTACCTGGGTGGCCGCCCGCGCCGGGGCGTATTGCGCGCTGAGCGCGGCGCAGCAGGCTTTGTCTGGGGACCGTGCGTCCTTTGCGCTGAGTCGCCCGCCGGGTCACCACGCGGGTGGAGACTTCTTTGGCGGCTATTGCTTTTTGAACAACGCCGCGCTGGCAGCCCAATACCTGCGCGACCACGGCATGGCTAAGGTCGCAATCCTGGATGTGGACTACCACCACGGCAACGGCACGCAAGCCATCTTCTATGACCGCCCCGATGTGTTTTTTGCCAGCATCCATGGCGACCCGCGTACGGAGTACCCGTTCTATTTGGGCCATGCCGATGAAGTGGGCCGTGGCGCCGGGTTGGGTGCCAATTTGAATCTGCCCTTGCCCCGTGGAACTGACTTTTCGACCTGGTCCGATGCACTAACCACCGCGTTGGCGGCGATCGACCGCTTTGGTGCTGATGCGCTGGTAGTGTCCTTGGGGCTGGATACGTTTGAGGGCGATCCGATCTCCGGCTTCCAACTCAAGACCGCGGACTATCTGCGCCTGGGCGAGCGCCTGGCCCAGGTGGGCTTACCCACCGTGCTGGTGTTTGAAGGGGGCTATGCGGTGCAAGCGGTCGGCATCAATGCGGTCAACGTGTTGGAGGCTTTCGTCTAACACTACCAGCATCCAACCGCCAAGTAGCGCGAGCCCTCGCTATGATCGTCCTCATGTTGCGACGCCTACTGCCCCAGTCGGTCAAAGCTCGGCTCACCACCATGCTGATGGTGGCCATGACCTGCCTGATGTGTGCGTTTGCCGCGCTGTCGTACTACCTGACCCAGCAATGGTTTGAGCAACAAAAAAACGCTGCCAAAGCGTCTGTGACGCAGCAGTTGGCGGGCCCCGCCAGTAAGGCACTTTGGAATTTTGATGCCGAGGCTTTGAATGCGCTGCTGGACGCCGCCTTAGGGGGCTCCGTGACAGAACTGGTGGTTTACACCGATGCGGGTAAAGAGTTTGCCCGGCGCAGTTTGATATTGGCCGATAGCGCCAAATCCCAACTGCTGCCGCAGCCGACGTTTGATATCGATTTGCCAGCCGTCAATGGCCGCGGTATGGGGCGTATCCAGGTCGCTTGGTCAGATGCACCTTTGCGCGACGCTTTGCTCGCCACGTTACGCCGCTCCATAGTTGAAATCATAGTGGTCAACGCCGTGTTGCTCGGGCTGTTCTGGTTCAGCATGGACCGACTGGTGTTTCGCCGTGTAGCAGAGCTACAGAAAGCACTGGATCAGGCGATAAGCCAGCAAAGCGCGGAGGATATTGTGGCTATGCCCGTGCCACAGAAAGACGAGTTTGGCGCGCTCACCCAAAGCATCAACGCCATCACCCAGCGCCTGGGCAATGAGCTAGAAGCCGGGCGTGCCTCCGAGACCGAGGCCCGCACGGCACTGGCCAGTTTGCAAAGCGCGCAAGAGGGCTTGGTGCAGGCGGAAAAAATGGCCTCGCTTGGTCGGCTGGTGGCAGGCGTTGCCCATGAGCTCAACACACCCATTGGCAATATCGTGACGGTGGCCAGTACCCATCAGGAAATGGCCCAGCAGTTTGAACGCCAATTTGCCGAGGGCGCATTAACGCGCAACGCGTTGGCAGCATTCATCTCAGGCACAACGGAAGGGGCAGTACTCATGCAGCGGGCGGCCGGGCGGGCAGCGCAGTTGATACAAAACTTCAAGCAAGTCGCGGTGGACCAAACCACAGACCAATTGCGTGAATTCGATTTGGCGGAGCAAGTCAGCGAGGTGTTGTCGGTGATCGCACCCGAGTTGTCTAAAACCCAGGTCAAGCTGGTGTGTGACTTAGCACCCGGAATTGCGATGCGCAGCTACCCCGGTCCGCTGGGGCAGGTGATCACCAACTTGGTGGTGAATGCCCTGCGCCACGGCTTTGAGGGAGGGCGTACCGGCACGATTACCGTGACCTGCTTTTTGCACGGCGGCCTGGTCAAGGTGCAGGTGGTCGATACGGGTCAGGGCATCCGCCCGGAGTATTTGGGCAAGATTTTTGATCCCTTTTTTACGACCAAGCTAGGCCAGGGCGGCACCGGCTTGGGTCTGCATATTTCACACAATATGGTGTACGGCCCGCTGGGTGGCACCATTGCCGTGCGCAGCAGCCTGGGTGCAGGTGCCAGCTTCACGCTGCTTTTGCCGCGCCAAGTCGCGGGAGGTTGATTACTGCGGTCGTGTGCGCAGCAACCGTCCGTGTGGCGGGCGTATCCAGTCAATGTGACGCAAATCTGGTTCGCGCTGCGTGGCTTGGGGTAAAAAACCACGGGCTTGCGCCGCGCCGCACTGGCCGGTGTCGATGTGGCGCAGTGCAATGGCCAACTGCCCCTCACTGGGCTGCCCCAGCGCGTGGTCCAGATCGTCAGTTGCCGCACAGGATGGTGCAAAGCCCGCGCTGTAATCACCAAAACCTTTGGCGTTCGTGCCCTTGAATTCAATCGGAAAGTAGGCGCGTCCGCAGTTGTCTTTGCGGGTAAAACCATAGGGCTTGCCGCAGGTGGTAGTGCCTATCAGCACCACTTCGACATCAACGCCCCGCAAGCCGTTGATGACCGACTCACTGGCGGAGCAGGTTTCTTCAGACGTCAGCAAATACACCCGGCGCAGATTAAGCCGCGGCATTGCATAGCCCGCGGGGTAGACCGACTCTGGGTACTGCACGGAATTAGAGAAAGAAAAGGTACCTGCACGTGAATTGGCATCGCGTTTGTCGTTGTACCGCAGGGACTCAAATACACGACCGTTGGCGCTGGTGCCGCTCACCATGGACGCCAAGGCTTGGGCGACGTACAGGTATCCTCCCGAGTTGTAGCGCATATCCAATACCAGCTCTCGGATGCCTTGGCTCTGCACGGACTGCAGGGCCGTTATCAATTTGTCTTGCGCACCTTCGGAGTGGTCATTAAATAGTAGGTAGGCTGCTGGCTGACCCTTTGGGGTGGGCACACTGGATACCAGTGGCACCGGGTTTTCTTGCACGGTGCGGGCATTCAAAGTGATTTCTCGCACCTCTGCTGCAGGGTTGTCGCGGTACTGAAACCGGCTGTACGCACCCGCTACGTTGGGGTACCAACTGGAAACGTTGCGCTCCAGTATTTTGACCAACTGCCCACCGCGGGTTATGCCCGCCGCGTCTGCCGGAGAACCGGCTGAGACAAATGCCGCTCGCTGGCGGCCCTGTGTGTCGAGTTTCCACTGTACACCGTAGCCCACGTTAACACCGGTAGAAAATGCATCGGCGTCAGCGGCATTCACGACAAAACTAAACTGATCCTTGGGCAGGCCATTCGCGTCGGGTGTGGTGACCAGCAGGGCGTGAAAGTAGCTTGAGAGACTGGTGTAGAGCGAAGCGTCGACCGCGGGAATTTCCCGGTACCACAGGTAAACCTCATCCAAGTAAGAACGAACAAAGCGCTGCTCTCCTTGCGGCGTGCACAGTCCCGCCAATGAGGCAGATGCGGCGAGACCTGAGCTGGACGCAGCACTTCCGCTGGAGCCCGAACCACCGCCGCAACTAGCCAGCAGCAGCGCTGCGCACCAAGCCGCTAAGAAAGTACCGAGTCGTTTGACCTGCAAGTCTGCCATTGGGTTGTTCCTTCTGTATCTAACCTGCGCTTTGCAGCGCCAAGCCTGCGTGCTCGCGCAGCGGGTGGAAATGGATTTTGGGAAAGCGTTCTTGGGCTAGGCGTACATCGTAGGGGCTGGTGCACAAGTAGGCCAGAGTGTCCGCTGCGTCGCGCGCCATGCGGCCGGGGTACGCGTGTATGAATTCTTGTAGCTCTTTGGGAGTGTCTGCGGTGATCCAGCGCGCACCGGTGTACTGGCAGCCTTCCAGGCGAATATCGGCGTCGTATTCGCCCTTCAGGCGGTGCTGCACTACTTCAAATTGCAGTTGACCCACTGCGCCCAGCAGCATATTGCCCCCCATCTCAGGCTTGAAGACCTGAATCGCGCCTTCTTCACCCAACTGGGCTAAGCCCTGCTGTAGCTGCTTGGTACGCAGTGGGTTGCGCAGCACTACGGTCATGAACATCTCTGGTGCAAAAAAGGGTAGGCCGGTGTACATCAGATTGATGCTGCCATCGGTAATCGTATCGCCCAGCTGCACACCACCATGCGTCGTAAAACCGACGATGTCACCCGCGTAGGCTTCTTCCACCGCCTCGCGGCGCTGGCTCATGAAGGTGACCACCGACGTGGGGCGAAGCTCTTTGCTGGTGCGCATTACCTTGAGCTTCATGCCCGGCGTGTACTTGCCACTCGCCATACGCACAAAGGCAATGCGGTCGCGGTGGTTGGCATCCATATTGGCCTGCACCTTGAAGACCACGCCGCTGAACGGCTCGTCTTCGGGTTGCATCACTTTGACCACTGGTTGGCGGTTCACTAGGGTGCTGCTGGTGCGGCTTTGCGGGCTGGGTGCTAGGTCCACCAGCGCTTCCAGTACTTCCATCACACCGAAATTATTAACTCCAGAGCCAAAGAACACTGGCGTTTGCTTGCCGGCTAAAAAGGCGGCGTGGTCCCATGCGGGCGAGGCGCCAGTGGCCAGTTCCATGCTCTCTATGGCGGCAGTCCACTCGTGACCAAAACGCTTTTCCAATGATGACGCGTCGTTCAACGCCACGGTGTCGAAGTCTTGCGGGCGGCGTTCACTGCCGGACTCGAATACCGTCATCGCCTTGGTACGCAAATTGATGATGCCGCCGAATAACTTGCCCTGACCCACAGGCCAGGTCATAGGCACGCAGGGCATGCCCAGCTCGCGCTCAATCTCGTCCAAAATGTCAAGCGGTTCGCGCACTTCACGGTCCATCTTGTTCACGAAGGTAATGATGGGTGTATCGCGCTGGCGGCACACTTCGATCAGACGGCGGGTCTGCGCTTCTACGCCATTGGCTGCATCAATCACCATCAGCGCAGAATCCACCGCGGTTAGTACGCGGTAGGTGTCTTCAGAAAAGTCCTTATGGCCGGGCGTGTCCAGCAGATTGATCACGTGGTCGCGGTAAACCATTTGCATCACTGATGAGGCCACTGAGATTCCGCGTTGCTTTTCAATTTCCATCCAGTCACTGGTGGCGTGGCGCGTCGCCTTGCGGGCTTTCACCGATCCCGCTATCTGAATCGCGCCAGAAAATAGCAATAGCTTTTCGGTCAGCGTAGTTTTACCGGCATCCGGGTGCGAAATAATCGCAAAGGTGCGGCGACGGCGGGTTTCGGAAATAAAGGACACAGTTGGATTCCAGTGGGTGCGGTGTGCCTGTAGCGGCATCGTTTGAAAGTTCTATCGGTTGGGGCGGGCATGCATGCCCGCCGCAGAGCCCGAAAGATGACTGTCAATTTTAAGGGCTTCAGGCTTTGCCAAGGCTTATTGTTTGCCAGCGAGATTTTCGTCTGGATGCTAGACTGAAAATGACCACGAACTTGACGCCGTCATAACGTCGTTGGCCTAAAAAACATCTCATTAACAAGAGGAGCAAGACATGCAATTTCACGGATTTAGAACACTGGCTTTGGGTGCAGCCATCGGCGCTTTGGCCGGCATGGCTTCGGCACAAGTGCCGCAGTACGGCACATCCATCAACCACGAGACGGCGCGCAAAGTTGTTGCAGCCGCCGTCGCAGAGGCTCGCAAAATGAGCCTGCCCATGGCCGTCGCAGTCGTAGACAATGCGGGCCAGCTGGTCGCCTTTGAGCGTATGGACAACACACAAACCGGAAGTATTGAGGTCTCCCAAGACAAAGCAGTCTCATCTGCCATCTTTCGGCGGCCTACAAAGGCTTTTCAGGATGCCGTCGCAGCCGGTGGAGCTGGCTTGCGGGTGCTAACTCTGCGCGGTGCCAATGCCGTAGAGGGCGGGGTGCTTCTCACAGTAGATGGCAAGATTATTGGTGCCCTGGGTATCTCGGGTGGATCTTCTGAGCAGGACGGCATGGTCGCCAAAGTCGGCGCTGAGGCCTTGGCAGCCAAGTAACGGGGCTTGCTCGGGAGCGCCGTGCGGATGGAAGCAAGCATTCCCGCTTGCTCCTATAATCGTATCTTCCGAGGAGCGTTGCAGTTCACGCGCAGTGGACGAGGCTCGGAATCGTTTGTTTTAACACCAACGACGCTCACCCACTGGTCTGTGTGGTGAGCCTCAATACCCAGGTTTCGCATAGGCCGGTGGCTTTCAAATTTACTTTTGGAGTGAGCCATGAGCGCATTGAAATCTGTTCCCAAGTTTGAAGACTACATCATCGCCGACCTGAGCCTGGCCCCTTGGGGCCGCAAAGAGCTGACGATTGCCGAGACCGAAATGCCCGGCCTGATGGCGATCCGTGAAGAGTTCGCGAAAGACCAACCGTTGAAGGGCGCGCGCATCACCGGCTCCCTGCACATGACCATTCAGACCGGCGTGTTGGTGGAGACCCTGCAGGCCTTGGGCGCTGAAGTGCGTTGGGCATCGTGCAATATTTTCTCCACCCAAGACCACGCCGCAGCCGCCTTGGTGGCCCGCGGAACTCCGGTTTTTGCCTACAAAGGCGAAACCTTGGTCGATTATTGGGATTACACCCACCGCATTTTTGAATTCGGTGGCAAAAAGGGCACTGCGGCTGAAGGCCCCAACATGATCTTGGATGATGGCGGCGACGCCACGCTGTTAATGCACTTGGGCGCTAAGGCTGAGAAAGACATCAAAGTACTAGCCAAGCCTGGCAGCGAAGAAGAGATTTGCCTCTTCAACGCGATCAAAGCCAAGCTCAAAGTGGACCCTACGTGGTACAGCCGCCGTCTGAAAAACATCATCGGTGTGACCGAAGAAACCACCACAGGCGTGTTGCGTTTGAACGAAATGTCCGAAAAGGGCACGCTGGCTTTTCGCGCCATCAACGTGAATGATTCAGTGACCAAGAGCAAGTTCGATAACCTGTACGGCTGCCGCGAATCTTTGGTGGATGCCATCAAGCGCGCTACCGATGTGATGATCGCTGGCAAGGTAGCTTTGGTCGCTGGATACGGTGACGTAGGTAAGGGTTCTGCCCAAGCCCTGCGCGCACTGAGCGCCCAAGTTTGGGTCACTGAGATTGACCCGATCAACGCCTTGCAAGCCGCGATGGAAGGCTACAAGGTTGTGACCATGGAATACGCGGCCGACAAAGCTGATATTTTCGTGTCCGCTACCGGCAACAAAAATGTGATTACCTATAAACATATGGAGGCTATGAAAGACCAGGCCATCGTTTGTAATATCGGCCACTTCGACAACGAAATCGACGTTGTTTCACTGGAAAAATTGCAGTGGGATGAGATCAAGCCCCAGGTCGACCACGTGATCTTCCCAGCGACCAAAGGCAAGAACGCAAAGCCTGAAAAGCGCATCATTTTGTTGGCCAAGGGTCGCTTGGTGAACTTGGGTTGTGGTACCGGTCACCCCAGCTTTGTGATGTCTTCCAGCTTTGCGAACCAGACGATTGCCCAGATCGAGTTGTTCACCAAGCCGAAAGAATATAAATCTGGCAAGGTGTACGTGTTGCCTAAGCATTTGGATGAAAAAGTGGCGCGTTTGCACCTGAAAAAGGTCGGTGCCATGCTGTCCGAGTTGACCGAAGAGCAAGCTGCCTATATCGGTGTTTCCAAAGCTGGCCCTTACAAAGCCCAAACCTACCGTTATTGATGCGGGCTGATCAACTGCTGGTTGTGCGGGGTCTGGCGAGCACCCGCTCGCAGGCCCAGCGTCTAATTGCCGATGGCGTGCAATGGAAAAAAAGCGGTATTGGGGGCGACGAATGGAAAGTTGTTGTTAAAAATGGTGACGATATTCCAGACGAAGCGCCCGTGCAGTTGCTGGACGATTCAGAAGCGCGTTATGTGTCTCGCGGCGGCCTGAAGCTGGAAGCTGCACTCAAACAAGTGAACCTGTCGGTGGAGGGGTTGGCCTGTCTGGATGTGGGCCAATCCACCGGTGGCTTTACCGATTGCTTGCTGCAGCACGGCGCACGTATGGTCGTAGGTGTGGACGTGGGTAGCGCTCAACTGCATCCGCAGTTGCGTGAAGATGGTCGGGTCCTGTGCGTTGAAAAAGTCAACGCCCGCAATCTGGATGCTAGCGATTTGATAGCTGCGTGCGCAAATTACACGGGGGCTGGCGGCCAATTCGATCCTGAAATCGAAGGCGCCGAGCCTTTTGTCCCCGAATTTGACGTGGTAGTTGGGGACTTGTCTTTTATATCGCAGACCCTGGTGTTGCCCGCCATCGTGCCGTTCCTAAAAGGTGGTGGAACGCTGTTGATGCTAGTTAAGCCGCAATTTGAGCTGCAGCCGGGCCAAGTGGGCAAGGGCGGCATCGTGCGAGACGCAGCCTTGTACCCCGTGATCGAGTTGCGATTGCGCGAAGCCTGTGCGGGGTTGGATCTGACCGTGACCCATTGGTTTGACTCTCCGATTGAAGGTGGAGACGGCAACCGGGAATTCTTCATCTGTGCCCGCAAACCGGGCGTATCTGCTGCTTGAAATTATTAACTATGCGTTCGACCTACCGTCTGCCTGTCAGCCTGGAGTTCTTTCCACCCAAAACTGCGGAAGGTGTAGACAAGCTGCGCGTAGTTCGCCAGAAGCTTTATGCCCTGAAACCCGAGTTTTGTTCGGTGACGTTTGGGGCGGGTGGTTCGACCCAAGAAGGTACTTTTAGTACGGTGCGTGATATTTTGGCTGAAGGTATGGCGGCGGCGTCCCATTTCTCCTGCGTTGGCGCCACCAAGAGCACCGTGCGCGCGCAGTTGGCTACATTGAAAGCTATGGGCGTGCAACGCCTGGTGGCATTGCGGGGTGATTTGCCGAGCGGTTATGGCGCTGGTGGTGAGTTTCATTACGCAAGCGACCTGGTGGCTTTTATCCGCGCAGAGACCGGTGATGACTTTTTTATCGAAGTGGCCGCCTACCCCGAAGTGCACCCGCAGGCCAAGTCGCCTGCCAGTGACTTGCAGGCCTTTGCAGCCAAAGTGCGCGCGGGGGCCAACTCCGCCATCACCCAATATTTTTATAACTCGGACGCGTATTTCCGATTTTTGGAAGATCTTCAGTCGATGGGGTTGGAGGTGCCAGTGATTCCCGGCATCATGCCAATTGGTAGCTCCACGCAACTAATGCGGTTTTCGGATGCCTGTGGTGCGGAGATTCCCCGCTGGATTCGCTTGCGCCTGCAAAGCTTTGGTGATGACATCGCGTCCATAAAGTCGTTTGGCCTGGATGTGGTGGAAGATTTGTGTGAGCAACTGCGTGCCGGAGGTGCACCGGGCCTGCATTTCTACACCATGAACCAGAGTGCGGCAACGCTCACGCTGTGCGAGCGATTGGGCCTGGGCCCTGTCCCGAGCTCCGTCTAGCCGCCGGATTCCAAGCTGGACGTCGCGTGTTGGTCTTGGGCTAAGCGCTCTACCATTTGGGGTAGAGCGACTTTCAGCGCAGCCTTCAAAGTATGCGGCGGGTTGATCACGAACATGCCGCTGGCAGGCAGACCGGGGCGAATCACTTCTCCTTCTTCGTCCTGAGTCAACTTGCTCGATTTCACCGTCAAGCTGGTTGAAAGCCAAGCCTTACCCACGCGGTTGGCCAAAGTCTTGAGCTTCTTGGGCAAATCATGGGCTTCTGGGCGGGGAATGATGGGGTGCCAGACCACATAGGTGCCGGTTGCAAAGCGTATCAATGCATCGGCGACCATATCAACCACGCGGCCGTAGTCGTTTTTCATCTCATAGCTGGGGTCGCAAAACACCACTGCGCGCCGGGAAGGTGGGGGCAAAAATTGCTTGATACCTTCGAACCCATCCTCGCGCAAAATCGCCACCTGTCGCCCAGCTTCGAGCTGGGCGATATTGGCCGTCAGGGTCTTGCTGTCGGTAGGGTGAATCTCAAACAATTTGAGTTTGTCTCGGTCGCGCAGCAGCTGTTGAATGATGAAAGGAGACCCAGGGTACACCTTGTGGCTGGCCTTTTGGTTGAAGCTACCAACCATGTCCACATAGTCCTGCAGCGCTGGTGCAAAGGGCGCAGTGGGAGCATGGGCCATCAGCTTCAGGAAGCCTTCTGCTGCTTCTTCGCTGGTCTTGGCAAAATCCCCGTCAAGCCGATATAAGCCAGCGCCTGCATGGGTATCAAAAACCGTGAAGGGCGTTTCCTTTTGTGACATATGACGCAAAACAGCCAGTAAAACCGTGTGTTTGAGCACATCGGCGTGGTTGCCCGCGTGGAAAGCGTGTCGATAACTGAACATCCCCTATGATAGCCGTGCAACCGCCGCGTCTCGCACAGCACTGCACGAGCCGACTTGATATGGGTTAGAAACCATCGAATTTTCTGACCATGGAACGACTAAACGCATGATTGACCCCCAGGGCGCCGAAACGGGCTCCGCCTACCAAACGCTTGGCCACATTGACGCATTACCTGCGGGAACTATGCTGGGCGAGTTTGAAGTCCAAGGGTTGCTGGGTTTTGGCGGTTTTGGCATGGTTTACCGCGGTTACGACCACTCTTTGCAACGGGCCGTGGCAATCAAGGAGTACATGCCTTCTGCCCTGGTGGCGCGCACTGCCAACCAAGAGCTTTCTGCACGCTCGTCTGCCGACTCCCAGACCTTCCTGTCCGGCCTGAAATCCTTCATCGCTGAAGCCCGGCTCCTGGCTCGGTTTGATCACCCCAGCCTGGTCAAGGTGTATCGCTTTTGGGAAGCCAACAACACCGCCTATATGGCGATGCCGTTGTACCAAGGCATCACGCTTAAGCAGGCGCGGCTGCAAATGAGTGGCCCACCCCCCGAGGATTGGCTACGCGTGGTTTTATGGTCAGTACTGGAGGCACTGAAAGTCTTGCATTCCAGCGATGCGCTGCACCGCGACGTGTCCCCTGACAACATCTTCTTGCAGGATGCGGGGCCCCCGGTTCTGTTGGACCTGGGAGCGGCACGTCTGGCCGTGATGGAGGGTAATAAAAAGCACACGGCCGTTCTGAAGGTGAACTACGCGCCGATTGAGCAATACGCCGACGTCAGCGATTTGCGCGAAGGGCCGTGGACCGATATCTACGCGCTGGCCGCTGTAGTGCATGGCTGTATTTGCAACGAACCACCTTTGCCTGCAACCTTTCGGGTGGTGCGAGATCGGCTGCCGACGATGGCCAAAATCGCCAAAACGACCGACACCCACTTCGGACAGTCGTATTCGTCTTCCTTCATTAAAGCAATAGACCATGCCTTGGCGGTACAGCCGGGGGACCGTCCGCAAGCGGTGGAAGCGTTCGCTAAAGAACTGAAGCTGCGATCCGTTAGTCAGCCGCAGCGGTTTGATTGGCGCACGGCATTGGGTGACAAAATCTCGTTGTCTGCGGACCGGTCAGGCGCTGCTGCTGTTGCTTTCGGCGCTTCGGCCACGGTGGCCGATACTGTGCCTTTTGCCAGTACCCAAAGTGCAGCATCTCGTGCAGCTCCGGTCGCAAATCTGGCGGGGTCCGCAGAATTGGGGGCTGGAGCGGCCCCCAAGCGTTGGTGGTTGATGCTGGGCGCTGGCCTAACGGGTTTGCTGGTTCTTGGCCTGGCCTGGGGACTCCGTGGGCCTGCAAACATTTCGTCGCCCGCTTTGCCTGCGCTTGTGACGGCGGCCAGCGCTCCCATCCCGTCGCCTCCTGCCATCGAGGCGCCGCCTTTGGCGGTGGCATCAGAAGCATCAGCGCCTACGTTGGTCCCATTAACGGAGGTTAGCGAACCGGTGGCTAGCACTGTTGTTCGAGCGCAACAGCGCCAGTTAACCTCTATGCGTTCGACTGCCGTCGCCAAACCCGCAGAAGACCATCGCACTGGCACCAATAAGCCTGCCGCCGAAGGCAACCCGCCTCCGGCGACTAAGCCCGAGTCCCAAGAGGCTCCTCGCGCTGTGGAGGCCCCGAAGCCTAAGCGCGAAAGTCCCTCGCTGTGCGCCGACAGCAACTTGTTCACGCGGCCCATGTGCATTTACCGGGAATGCCAGAAGCCAGAGTTCAAGAACCTCGCGGTCTGCGTCGAGGATCGTAAACGCTGGGAGGAGCGCGATAAGCAGGGCCGACCTTAACGGGGGCTCAGCTCAGATTTTGGTCGGTCTGCCGAGACCCGTTAGGAAGAATCTCCGAGATTTCGTATAATAGAGGGCTTCGCAGCGATTTTGTGGTTCCGCGGCGAAGTGTGTTGTTGTACCCGGTACGCCAATGTTCCCCACCTAAGAGATTCCCATTAGAAGGAGACCCGACCGTGGAAAAGAGCCCGACAAACCCTCTCTCAAGAGAAAACTCATGACCAAAACTTTCAGCGCAAAATCCGCTGACGTGGTGCACGAGTGGTTTGTGATTGACGCGACCGATAAGGTCCTCGGACGAGTAGCCAGCGAAGTTGCTCTCCGTTTGCGCGGCAAACACAAGGCCATTTACACGCCTCACGTCGACACCGGTGACTTCATCGTCATCATCAACGCTTCACAATTGCGTGTCACTGGCGCCAAGCCAATCGACAAAGTCTATTACAGCCACTCCGGCTACCCCGGTGGTATTTCTGCCATCAACTTTCGTGACATGCAAGCCAAATTCCCTGGCCGTGCTTTGGAAAAAGCCGTCAAGGGCATGTTGCCGAAGGGCCCTCTGGGCTATGCCATGATCAAGAAGCTTAAAGTGTACGGCGGTGCTGAGCATCCCCATACAGCGCAGCAGCCCAAGGTTCTGGACATTGCTGGTATTTCCAACAACGCAGTGAAACGTGAGGCCGCACAATGATCGGTGAATGGAACAATGGCACCGGCCGTCGCAAATCCAGCGTCGCCCGCGTGTTTCTGAAAAAAGGCTCTGGTCAAATCGTTGTAAACGGCAAGGCCATCGAGAATTTCTTTGGACGTGCAACGTCCATCATGATCGCCAAGCAACCCCTGCTACTGACCAACCACGCCGAAACCTTTGACATCATGGTCAATGTGGCTGGTGGTGGTGAGTCGGGTCAAGCCGGCGCTCTGCGTCACGGCATTACCCGCGCACTGATCGATTACGACGCCTCCCTCAAGCCGATGTTGAGCCAAGCTGGTTTCGTGACGCGTGATGCCCGCGAAGTGGAGCGTAAGAAGGTCGGCTTCCACGGTGCCCGTCGCCGTAAGCAGTTCTCCAAGCGTTAATCGCGCTGCAACATTACGTTGCAAACGCAACAGCCGCCCGAATGCGAATTCCGGCGGCTGTTTTGTTTTATCGCCGGGCCGCACCAAGCTGAAACGGGGGTAGGAAGCCACACGCAGAGGGTGAGTGTGGGGCTGCAAGTTTGCTGGCTGCTAGACTGCCTGCTCCATGCGATTCAAACTGCTCCGCCGCCGCCTCACTATCAGCGCACCGCGCATGTCCGTGCGCAGTGCATTGCCGTGGCCTTTCCGGTGGGCCGTGTTTGCCATCGTCCTGGGCTTTTGTGCCGCCATCGGTCTATGGGCTTTTGAATTTGGTAAAGATATTGCGGGCTTGGAAAAGGGTTCTAAAGATGAACTGGTACGTCTGCGCGCTGAGGTATCCGCGTTGCATCAGGAGCTAGACAAGGCGAAAGAGTCACGGGACCAAGCCCAGTCGGTAGCCAATACCGCTGGGACATTGGTCACTGCCGAGAAAGCAGCCCAGCAGCAACTGGTGGCGCAGGCGCAGCAGCTGGAGTTGGATAACCGCCGCTTGCGTGACGACCTGGGCTTTTTTGAAAAACTGATCCCGACTTCGGGCGGCGATGGTGTGGCTATTCGGGGCGTACAGGCGGAGCTGACCGGGGCGTCCACCGTAAAATGGCAAGTCCTGGTGATCCAGGCCAGTAAAAACGCGTCGGAATTTGCGGGGCGTTTGGAGCTTAGTTTTTCTGGAACACTCAACGGAAAACCCTGGGTCGGGACTCTGCCGGAAGGGTCACGCGCAGTGTCGGTGCGCCAATATGGGCGTTTTGATGGCGAGTTCGAGTTGCCCGCCCAAGTGGTGCTAAAGCTCGTGTCTGCTAAGGTATCGGATGCTTCGGGCGTGAAATCGACGCAATCGATCAAGCTGTAGTTATTCAACGAGGTGAACCATGTTCAATAAGAGAAAGCAACCACCCATCAAAAGCCTGATCGCAGATGGCACCCAAATTGAGGGGCATATCCACTTTGTGGATGGACTGCGCGTGGATGGGGGCGTCACAGGCAATGTGCGCGCTGACGTGACCAAAGGCAGTATCTTGGTCGTGTCCGAATCTGCACATATTGTGGGTGAGATTGAAGCGGATCACATCATCATCAATGGCAGCGTCAAGGGTCCTGTGCACGCACGGGAAATGCTGGAGTTGCAGCCTAAAGCACGCATTGAAGGCGATGTGCATTACGCTGCGCTGGAAATGCACCAGGGCGCGCTGATTACTGGACTGTTGCGCCCCATTCTGGAGGGTGAGGAAAAGCCCACACTGAAGTTGGCGGCAAATAATCAGTAAAAGAATTCCCGAGCGAATTGCTGTAGTATTTGGAGTATTGAATCGTTAGGAGAGTGCCATGAGCGCCGTTGCTGAAAATATCCATACTGAAATGCCCGCCCCAATCTTATTTACGGACAGTGCGGCGGCCAAGGTGGCTGATTT
>JANYEE010000264.1 GCA_025363275.1 Burkholderiales bacterium
TCGGTCAATTGCTTGGCCATGTGGTAGCTGCCAATGAAGGCGATGGGCAATGTGATGATGATGCCCACAAAACACAGGATCAGGCCGAGGTTGCCAATGATGCCCAGCACCAGCATGCACAGAAAGGCGCCCAGCAGGTTGCCCTTGACCGCATTCCAGGCGCGCTTCAAAGCGTTGACACCATCTTTTTCACCCATGGCTACCAAATAAGCGGCAGTAGGAACAATCGCCATGATCAACAGCCCTGGCAAGATGCACATCACGTAGCCAATCGACACGATGATCGAACCCACCAACACCGCCACCAGCGCGGGCACAAAGTCTTCAAAGCCTTTGAAAACATCTGCAATTTCGGCTTTCCCACCCTCGTCTTCGGCCTTGATCATGCGCATGTAGCCCACCATCATCGGGCCCGACAGCAAACCAAAACCAACACCACTGATAAAAACTACCAACAGCGTTGCAACGATGTGGGTCACGGGGTCCTTTTTAAAACCAGCAAAACCTGCCGAGACGCACGCCGAAATATCTGGAGCTGCCATGGGTATTACCTCGCCTGAGTGTGGTTGATGACGAATAATGGTAGCACCGACAAGTTGCAGTCAGTTGGTATATAAGCGGACACTATGAAATCTCTATTGCTAAAAATCATGTTGAGTTCATTGGCACTGACTGCAGTGGCGAATGAGGGCGAGCTGCGCACCATTCCCGCGCTGGATGTGCCCCGCTACATGGGCACCTGGTACGAGATTGCCAAATACCCCAACCGGTTCCAGAAGAAGTGTTTGAAGGACACCCGGGCCGACTACGCGCTGCTGGCCAATGGCGCCGTGCAGGTGACTAACCGCTGCACCTTAGACAATGGCGAAGTGGACGTGGTGGTGGGCGCTGGGCGGCAGGTGGGCGAGGCAAGGTCCCCCAAACTGGAGGTGCGCTTTGCGCCCGAGTGGCTGTCCTTCATTCCCTGGGTGTGGGGTAACTACTGGGTGATTGACCTAGACCCGGAATACCAGCTGGTGGCGGTGAGCGAGCCCAAGCGCGAGTACCTGTGGATACTAGCCCGCACGCCGACCGTGAACCCGCGCGCCTACGAAGAACTGGTGGCCCGGCTAGCGAAACAGGGCTTGGACAGCCGCAAAATCGTGCTGACTCGCCAGCAAAACTAGGGAAAACCCTATACTGGGTCGCCATGCGCCCACGCCGTCTATCTGCTCAACCGACCTCAAGCCGCCCTGCGCTGCCTGCGCGCTGGTGGAAGCTGCGCACCGACCCCAACGCTCCACCGTCGGCGCTGCACCTGGCACTGCAAGGCGGCGGCGCCCACGGTGCGTTCACTTGGGGTGTGCTGGATGCCTTGTTGCAAGATATCCGGCTAGTACCTGGCGCCATGAGTGGCAGCAGCGCGGGAGCGATCAATGCCGTGTTGTTGGCCCACGGTTGGATGCTGGATGGACGCGCGGGGGCTAGAGCCGCATTGACCGACTTTTGGACCGACGTGGGCCGGCAAATCCCCAGCACGATGACGCAGGGCAATGGAGATGACATTGCCCTGTCGCCCATGACCAAGATGCTGGCCCATTGGGTGAGTCTGTTTTCACCGGGCGATCTGAATCCGCTGGACATCAGCCCCTTGCGCAACCTGTTGAAGAAAGCCATCGACTTCGAGGGCCTGCGTAAGCACAGCCCCTTTGCCCTGTACGTGGGAGCCACGCACACCAATACCGGCCGACTGCGCTTGTTCCGAGAGCATGAGCTGACGCTGGACATGCTGCTGGCATCGGCCTGCCTGCCCAAGATTCACCACGCGGTGGATATCGATGGCGAGCCATATTGGGATGGTGGCTACGCCGCCAACCCGGCGGTTTTTCCGCTGGTGCAAGAGGGCAAGACCTGCGATATTTTGCTGGTGCTGCTGGCGCCCCACCAGCACAGCCACACGCCCCACAAAATCGACGCGATTAACGAGCGCATTCAAGACCTGGGCTTTAAGACCCACTTCCTGCGCGAGATGCAGATGTATGCGCGCAGCCGTTTGGCACACCCGCCGCGCTTTCATCTGATTGACTCCAACCACCTCGCTGTTTTGCAGCGCAGCGAGACCAAAATGCTAGCCCACGCTCCGTTTCTGGAAATGCTGCACGGCCAGGGCCGCGAACACGCGCAGCGTTGGCTATCAGAGCATGCCGACGCAGTGGGCCGCCATAGCACGGTCGACCTGGCCCAGTGGTTAGACTGATGCCCCATGCATCTGCCGGTCCTCTCAGACAGCCGTAAAAAAGCGATTTTGCGTATTGCGCTGAGCCACTATGTGACCAATGGCTTGTCGGCCGCGTTGGGGCTACTGCTGATCTCGGGCACGGTACATCTACTGTGGGGCGCGTTTGCGGCTGCAGCTTCCTCCGTGGGCGTGGTGGTGTGTATTCCGCCGGACCAACCCGCGCCGCAGCGGGGCAAGTTTTGGCAATTGCTGCCTGCCGCCTTGCTGGGCCTGCCCCTGTTCTTTGGGGTACAGGTTTTGCATGCGTCGGCGATGGGCCTGGGCTTGCTGTTGGTACCGGCCAGCTTCCTGGCATTTTTGGCTGGTGCCTGGGGCAAGCGCGGTTTACCCATCTCGATTTCGATCATGTTTGCGATGATCTTTTCGATGGCCGTGCCCGACCACACCAACAGCGCCACCACGCTGTCGACGTGCTTGTATTTCGCCTGCGGTGCATTTGCCTATGTGGTGTGGGCCACGCTGGCCAATGCCGTGCTCAATGGCCGCTACCGCGTGCAAATGCTGGCCGATACCTTGCTGGCGCTGGCGCAACTGATGCGCACCCAGGCGCAGCAGTTTGCGCGCGCGCCCACAGACGACTTGCGGCACCGCCCCCTGATGGGCCAACTGCTGCAACAGCAGGCGGCCCTGGCCGACCAGCTGCAAACCGCGCGCGACATCCTGCTGGAATCGCCCCGTACGCCACGGCGCCAGCAGTTGGCCGGCATGCTGCTGCATGTGCTGGAGATGCGCGACCACCTGCTGGTTTGCGAGCTGGATCTGGAGACCGTGCAACACCAACCTGGCCACGCCGATGCACTGGCCGCTTTGGGCGGCGTGGTAGGTGCGCTGGCGCAAGAGATTGAGCAACTGGCCGACGCGCTGCTGACCGGCAAGCAGCCCACTGCCTTTGTCAGCCACCGCCCGCATCTGGTAGGACTGCCATGGGCGGCCACCTCTGTAGCAGGCCCGACCATGCTGGCCCGAGGCTTGGCCAACCGCGTGGGCCACCTGAACGACGAAACCCTGCACCTGCTGGCGCTGGCCCGTGGCGAAGCCCAGACCGATGTGGCCCTGGTGCGTACCTATTGGCAAATGTTTGTCAGCCCTACCACTTGGTCGTGGCAGCCGTTTCTGGCGCTGTGGCGTTGGGACGCGCCGCCGCTGCGCCACGCACTGCGCGCCGCCCTGGCCATTGGCACCGCCTACGCCCTGGGCCTGGCGCTGCCCTGGGGTACGCACGACTACTGGATTTTGCTGACGATTGTGGTGGTGCTGCGCGGTAGCTTGGCGCAGACGCTGGAGCGGCGCAACCTGCGGGTGGCGGGCACGCTGCTGGGCTGCCTGCTGGCGGCAGGGTTGCTGTCGGTGCACCTGCACCCCCCGGTGGTGCTGATGGTGCTAACGCTGGCGCAGGCTATGGCGCATGCCTTTGCCATCAAACGTTATTTGGTGACGGCGGTGGCGGCCACCGTGCTGGGTCTGCTGCAGGCGCACTTGCTCAGCAGCGGCCTCAGCCCCGGCTTCGATGTGCTGGAGCGGGTGGGCGACACGCTGCTGGGCGCCGCCATTGCGTGGGCGTTCAGTTATGTGCTGCCGTCGTGGGAGCGGGGCCAACTACCCGCCCTGGTGCGGCGCAGTGTGGCCGCGCAGGCGCGCCATGCCCAGGTGGCGCTAGCGCTGGGCCAAATGACGGCTGTGGACAACGAACCCGAGCTGCACTGGCGCCTGGCGCGGCGCGAGGCCTATGACAGCTTGTCCGCGCTGGTGCTGGCCACGCAGCGGTCATTGTCGGAGCCGCGCGCGGTGCGCCCGCCGCTGGAACCGCTGGGACGGCTGATGGCGCACAGCTACCACCTGCTGGCCCAGCTCACCATCGTCAAGACCATGCTGCTGCGCCGCCGGGGCCGCCTGACGCCTGAGCAGATTGATGCGCCGCTACAGCACGCCGCGCTGGCGATTGCCACCACGCTGACGCAGGCCGCGCCGCCCACTGCCGCGGCCGAGGCTGCTGCGCAAACGCCTGAACTGAGCGACCCGTTTGAAGGTAACTTGAGCCCCTGGCTACTGCACCGCCTGGCGCGTGCCGAAGGCATTGCGGTGCATTTGCGGCTGGATGCAGATCGGGTGCTGACTGACCTCACCCACTAACCCACAGTTTTGGTGGCTGCATGTCGCCAATAATGCAAATCTGATCCTTTACTTTGAGACGCTTTTGGACACTCGTAAACCGTTAGACGGCCGTGCCGTTGGCCTGATGTTGCTGCTATGCCTGTTGTGGGGGTTGCAGCAAAGCGTGCTCAAGTTGGTGGCCGATGACATCACGCCACTGATGCACATCGCGCTGCGCTCCGGTATTGCGGCGGTGCTGGTGGGCCTGTTCATGCTGTGGCAGCGCGAAGGGCTGGCGCTGGGCAATGGCAGCTGGCGGCCGGGCCTGCTGGTCGGGGTTTTGTTTGCTCTGGAGTTTTTGCTGGTGGGCCAGGCCCTGCGGCTGACATCGGCCTCGCACACCGTGGTGTTCCTGTACACCGCGCCCATTTTTGTGGCGCTGGGCCTGCACTTTAGGCTGCCTGCCGAGCGGCTGAACGGGGTGCAGTGGTGCGGCATCACGCTGGCGTTTGCCGGCATCGTGCTGACCTTTTTTGGCCGCAGCCAGCCCGCATCCGCCAGCGCTGCCTTGCCCGCACACATGCTGTGGGGCGATCTGCTCGCGCTGCTGGGCGGAATGGCCTGGGGTGCTACCACGGTG
Organism: Burkholderiales bacterium; assembly: GCA_025363275.1. Classification (GTDB taxonomy): domain Bacteria; phylum Pseudomonadota; class Gammaproteobacteria; order Burkholderiales; family Burkholderiaceae_C; genus Allorhodoferax. Next base: position 5,010 of record JANYEE010000264.1, read on the forward strand.
GTGGTGCGCTGCTCCAGTCTGGCACGGGTGTCGGCTTCGCAAACGCTGCTGTACCAGCTGGTGGCGGCCTTTGTGCTGCTGCTGGGCGCTGCGGCCGTGCTGGGCCAAACGCACATCAACCCCACGCCGGTGATGTGGAGCGCCCTGGCGTTTCAGTCCATCGTGGTGTCCTTCATCAGCTTTCTGGTGTGGTTCTGGTTGCTGCGGCACTATTTGGCGTCGCAGCTGGGCGTGTTCTCGTTTGTGACGCCGCTGTTTGGCGTGGCCTTTGGCATCTGGCTGCTGGATGAGCCGCTGGAGATGAGCTTTGTACTGGGCGCCCTGCTGGTCTTGGCCGGCGTGGTGCTGGTGACGAACCACGCCTGGTTTCAGGCGCGGCTGGGGCGCAAGGCGGCCTAGGCTTTTGGGGCAGCGAGTGAGGGTGCGGGTGCTACGGGTAGCCACTGCAAAGCGCCAAACAGCAATTCAAACACCGTGAAGCCCAGCACGATGGCGCTGCCGCCCGCCAGGTAGGCATAGATTTGCCAGGCTGCAAACAGCAGGCGGGCCACGCCATCGAGCCGCCCCATGAGCGCGCTGGGCGCCAGCAGGCGCGCCAGCGACCACACCACCACCACCGAGCCCAGCAGATTGGCCAACAGCACATGGGTGGCGTCCAGCGGGTGCAGCGTGCCGG
>JANYEE010000237.1 GCA_025363275.1 Burkholderiales bacterium
GAAATGGTCATGCCAGGTGACAACGTGTCGATCACTGTAAAGCTGATCAATCCGATCGCCATGGAAGAAGGTCTGCGTTTTGCGATCCGCGAAGGCGGTCGTACCGTGGGCGCCGGTGTGGTTGCCAAGATCATTGCTTAAAGCTTAAGGAAATATCATGGCTACCAAGCAAAAAATCCGTATCCGTCTGAAAGCATTCGATTACAAGTTGATCGATCAATCCGCTGCTGAAATTGTGGATACCGCCAAGCGCACCGGCGCGATTGTCAAAGGCCCCGTGCCGTTGCCAACTCGCATGAAGCGTTTCGACATCTTGCGTTCGCCCCACGTCAATAAGACGAGTCGTGACCAGTTCGAAATCCGCACCCACCAGCGTTTGATGGATATCGTCGACCCCACGGACAAAACCGTAGATGCGTTGATGAAGCTCGATCTGCCCGCCGGCGTGGACGTGGAAATCAAGCTGCAATAAGAAAATAGGAGTGCCATTTCCCAAGGGGAGTGGCGTTCCGAATTAGAGTGTGGCCAAGGGCTTGTGCAAAACATGGGCCTTTGTTATACTCGTAGGCTTCGCCGTGAATGCTCAAGTATTCAGGCGAAGTTTTACTAACAGTCTTTCGCGTAAAAACGTTGTAGCCAATTGAAGTTGCAACGGCGAAAGTTACGGAGAAAACAATGAGTCTGAGCAATCATTTGGGGTTGCTGGGACGCAAGGTTGGCATGATGCGCCTGTTTACCGACGAAGGGGATGCAATCCCTGTGACGGTAGTGGACGTTTCTAACAACCGAGTGACCCAGTTGAAAACCCAGGAGAACGATGGCTACGTTGCCTTGCAGGTAACGTTCGGTTCGCGCAAAGCATCGCGCGTTACCAAGCCCGTTGCTGGTCACCTCGCTAAGGCGGGCGTTGAAGCTGGCGAAATCATCCAGGAATTCCGCGTCACCGCGGAAGCCGCTGCTCAGTTTGCAGCCGGCGCTACCGTTCCGGTCTCTGCAGTCTTTGCGGTGGGCCAAAAGGTGGATGTCCAGGGTACAACGATTGGTAAAGGTTACGCCGGCACCATCAAGCGTCACCACATGAGCTCGCAGCGCGCGTCGCACGGTAACAGCCGTTCGCACAACGTGCCCGGTTCTATTGGTATGGCTCAAGATCCAGGTCGCGTTTTCCCTGGAAAGCGCATGACAGGTCACTTGGGTGACGCAACGCGCACTACGCAAAATTTGGATATTTTCCGCATCGATGAAGCGCGTCAATTACTGTTGATCAAGGGTGCTATCCCTGGTTCGGCTGGCGGTTTTGTCACGGTGCGTCCGGCTGTTAAAGCCAAATCCGCAGCCGCGAAAGGAGCGAACTGATGCAGCTCGAACTCCTGAATGACCAAGGCCAGGCTACTTCCAAATACGAAGCCCCTGAGACCGTATTCGGTCGCGCATACAACGAAGATCTGGTGCACCAAGTTGTGGTTGCTTTCCAGGCGAATGCCCGTCAAGGCACACGCGCCCAGAAAGACCGCGAACAGGTCAAGCACTCGACCAAGAAGCCATTCAAGCAAAAGGGAACCGGTCGCGCTCGCGCTGGCATGACGTCCTCGCCACTGTGGCGCGGAGGCGGTCGTATTTTCCCAAATATGCCGGAAGAAAACTTCGCACAAAAGATCAACAAGAAGATGTACCGCGCTGGTATGGCTTCCATCTTGTCCCAGCTGGCCCGCGAAGGTCGCCTGGCAGTGGTTGATTCCCTTAAAGTAGATTCGCCCAAGACAAAGCCGCTCGCAGCCAAGTTCAAGGCCATGAATCTTGAGTCCGTATTGGTGATCGCTGACGAAGTCGACGAAAACCTCTATTTGGCATCGCGCAACTTGGTGAACATTCTGGTGGTTGAGCCCCGTTATGCTGATCCAGTGTCGCTGGTCCACTACCGCAAGGTGCTGGTAACCAAGGCTGCCATGGACACACTCAAGGAGATGTTCGCATGAGCGCCCGTATGAACAATACGTCGAAAGTCAAGTACGACGAAGGTCGTTTGATGCAGGTTCTGGTTGCTCCCATCGTGTCTGAAAAGGCCACCATGGTTGCTGAAAAATCCAATGCTGTGACATTCAAGGTGCTACAAGACGCTACCAAGCCAGAAATCAAGGCCGCTGTGGAATTGATGTTTAAGGTCGAGGTGCAAGGCGTTTCTGTGGTGAACACAAAAGGCAAGGCCAAGCGCTTTGGCAAATCCAATGGCCGTCGCGACAACGTTCGCAAAGCCTACGTGATGCTCAAAGCCGGTCAAGAGCTGAACCTTGGCGGGGAGGCTGCGTAATCATGGCTGTCATTAAAATGAAACCAACTTCTCCAGGCCGTCGTGGCGTGGTGAAGATTTCGCGTGATCACCTGTACAAGGGTGCTCCGCACGCTGCTTTGCTGGAACCACAATTCCAAAAAGCCGGCCGTAATAACAACGGCCACATTACTACCCGCCACAAGGGCGGAGGACACAAGCACCATTACCGGGTTGTCGATTTTGTCCGGAACAAGGACGCGATTCCTGCGAAGGTTGAGCGCATTGAGTATGACCCTAACCGTTCCGCGCACATCGCCCTGGTGTGTTACGCAGACGGCGAGCGCAAATACATCATTGCTCCTCGCGGTCTAGAAGTCGGTGCAAGCATCATGAGTGGTTCTGAGGCGCCAATCCGCGTTGGCAACACATTGCCTATCCGTAACATTCCAGTGGGTTCTATCATCCACTGCGTTGAGTTGCAAGTTGGCAAGGGTGCGCAGATCATCCGTTCCGCCGGTACCTCAGCTACGCTGTTGGCCCGTGAAGGTACTTACGCTCAGGTTCGCGTCCGCTCCGGTGAAGTTCGCAAGATCCACATCGATTGCCGCGCAACTATCGGCCAAGTCGCCAACGAAGAGCACAGCCTGCGTCAACTCGGCAAAGCCGGTGTGAAGCGCTGGATGGGTATTCGCCCAACCGTCCGCGGCGTGGTGATGAACCCTGTTGACCACCCTCACGGTGGTGGCGAAGGCAAGACTGGTGAAGGCCGTCATGCAGTCGATCCTTGGGGTAATTTGACCAAGGGTTACCGTACCCGTAACAACAAGCGCACGCAGGTCATGATCGTGTCGCGTCGCAAGAAGTAAGGGGAACGTAAATGACTCGCTCTCTCAAAAAAGGTCCTTTTGTAGACCACCACCTGGTAGCCAAGACTGAAAAGGCTGTTGCTACTAAGGACAAAAAGCCGATTAAGACTTGGTCGCGCCGCTCCATGATCCTGCCCGATTTCATCGGCCTGACCATCGCCGTTCACAACGGCAAGCAGCACGTACCTGTCTATATCACCGATCAAATGGTTGGCCATAAGTTGGGTGAGTTCGCTCTGACCCGTACTTTCAAGGGTCACCCTGCGGACAAAAAAGTCCAGAAGAAATAAGGATTGACCATGGAAACACGTGCAACCCTTCGTGGCGTCCGTTTGTCTGTGGACAAAGGTCGTCTGGTCGCGGATCTGATTCGCGGCAAGAAAGTGGACCAAGCCCTGAATATCTTGCAATTCACGCAGAAAAAAGCTGCTGTGATTATCAAGAAGGTTCTGGAGTCCGCGATCGCCAATGCTGAGCACAATGACGGTGCCGATATCGACGAGCTGAAGGTTAAAACCATCTACGTCGAGCAAGGTGCTTCTCTGCGTCGCTTCACGGCCCGCGCCAAAGGCCGCGGTAACCAAATTCGCAAACCCACGTGCCATGTGTACGTGACAGTCGGCAACTAAGAGGTTAAGGAACTATGGGACAAAAAATCCACCCCACAGGCTTTCGCCTCGCTGTAAGCCGTAACTGGTCTTCGCGTTGGTACGCGAACAACCGTGACTTCGCCGGCATGCTGGCTGAAGACATCAAGGTACGTGAGTACCTGAAGCTCAAGCTGAAAAACGCTTCGGTCTCCCGCATCCTGATCGAGCGTCCTGCGAAGAACGCCCGGATCACCATTTTCTCGTCGCGCCCAGGTGTCGTGATCGGGAAAAAGGGCGAGGATATTGAGAACTTGAAGCGTGAATTGGGCAAGCAATTGGGCGTGCCAGTGGCGGTGAACATCGAAGAAGTGCGCAAGCCCGAAATCGATGCCAAGTTGATCGCCGACTCGATTACCCAGCAGCTAGAGAAGCGCATTATGTTCCGCCGTGCTATGAAGCGCGCTATGCAAAACGCCATGCGTCTAGGTGCTTTGGGCATTAAGATTATGTCGGCTGGCCGTTTGAATGGTATCGAGATCGCACGTACCGAGTGGTACCGTGAAGGTCGCGTGCCGTTGCACACACTGCGTGCAGACATCGACTACGGAACCTCGGAAGCCAAAACCACCTATGGTGTGATCGGCGTCAAGGTTTGGGTTTATAAGGGCGATACGTTGGGTCGTAATGATCTACCGGCCGCCACTGAGCCCCGTGCCGAAGAAGAGCGCCGTCCGCGTGGACCGCGTCGTGATGACCGTGGCGGTGCACGCCCCGGTGCTGACCGTCCCGCTCCACGTGGCGCCCGTCGTCCAGTCGGCAGCAATGCCGCACCGGCTGACGGTAGCGACAAGCCTGCAGAGGCAAGTGGTGCAGATGCCGATAAACCCACCGTTAAGCGCGTTCGCAAAGTCGCCGCGCCAGCTACCGCAGGGAGCACCAGTGCTTCGGCAGCTGACGGTAAAGGAGAATAAAAATGTTGCAACCCGCTCGCCGGAAATACCGCAAAGAGCAAAAAGGCCGTAACACTGGTATCGCAACCCGGGGTAGCTCGGTAGCGTTTGGTGACTTCGGTCTGAAGTGTACGGACCGCGGTCGTCTAACGGCTCGTCAGATCGAAGCCGCCCGTCGTGCTATCTCGCGTCACGTGAAACGTGGTGGTCGTATCTGGATTCGGGTGTTTCCTGACAAGCCGATTTCCCAAAAGCCTGCAGAAGTGCGTATGGGTAACGGTAAAGGTAACCCTGAGTACTACGTGGCTGAAATTCAGCCCGGTAAGATCGTGTTTGAAATCGTTGGTGTGACTGAAGAGTTGGCACGTGAAGCGTTCCGTTTGGCTGCTGCCAAACTGCCTTTGCGTACTACTTTCGTAGCCCGCATGATTGGCCAGTAATCAGGAGCAAATGATATGAAAACTACTGAACTGCGCAAAAAAGACGTTGATGGTTTGAAGACGGAAGTCAAAGCGCTGCAAAAAGCACACTTTGGCCTGCGTATGCAAAAAGCCACGCAACAACTCACCAACACTGCCACGATCCGCACTGCGCGTCGTGATATTGCTCGCGCCAAGACGATTCTTGTCGAAAAGCAAAACGCAGACAAATCCGCCAAATAAGGAGCAACAATGACGGAAGCTAAAAAATCCCTCAAGCGCACCTTGGTTGGCAAGGTGGTCAGCGACAAGCGTGCCAAGACAGTCACAGTGCTGATCGAGCGTCGTGTTAAGCACGAACTCTACGGCAAGATTGTTGGTAAATCGAGCAAGTACCACGCGCATGACGAAAAAGGCGAGTACAAGATGGGCGACGTGATCGAAATCACGGAAAGCCGTCCGATTTCCAAGACCAAGAACTGGGTTGCTACCCGTTTGGTTCAGAAGGCAGTCGAAGTCTAAGTCTATTAGTCCTAGAGACTGCGTAGCTTATCAAAGACGGCTCACAATGTGGGCCGTTTTCATTTGTCCATTCAAATCTGAGGAGCAAACATGATCCAAGTTGGTGATACTCTACCCGCTACTACGTTGATGGAGTTTTCTGAAGTCGAGGGTGAAGGCTGCAGCATTGGCCCCAATGCCGTGGATGTGGCTAAAGCTACCGTAGGCAAGACCATTGCGTTGTTTGCACTCCCTGGTGCTTTTACGCCAACTTGCTCGGCGAAGCATGTTCCTGGTTACGTCGAATCCGTAAACGCGTTCAAGGCCGCCGGCGTGGACGAAATCTGGTGTGTGAGTGTGAACGACGCCTTCGTGATGGGCGCGTGGGCGCGTGATCAAAAGACGGATGGAAAAGTGCGCATGCTGGCTGATGGAAGTGCGGCTTTCGCACAAGCTACCGGTTTGACGCTGGATTTGACGGCTCGCGGCATGGGTTTGCGTAGCAACCGTTATTCCATGCTGGTTAAAGACGGTAAGGTCACTGCTTTGAACGTCGAGGGCCCAGGTAAGTTTGAGGTGAGTGACGCGGCCACTTTGCTGGCACAGGCCAAGGCCTAAACTTCTGCATTTGTACGATGGGTTGAAAAACCCGGCCTGAAATGGCTGGGCTCATTTCGTTCTACAAATCCGCCTTGAGGTAGTGCGCTCCGGCAATCGGGTTGAAGTAGTACGGGGGAATGTTCTCGAAACCCAATTCTTGGTAGAGCGCGCGTGCCGATTCCATATCGTTCAGCGTATCTAGCAGAATGCAGTTATAGGCGGCTAGTCGTCCAGCCTCCATGATCATTTCTGCCAGACGCCGGCCCAATCCTAAACCCCGAAATTGCGGACGCACATACAAGCGTTTCATTTCGCAGGCGTTGCTATAGTCACTGGAGTCCAGGGGGCGCATGGCGCAACAACCAGCCCAGTTGCCATTTAAGCAAGCAACCAACAAGGTGCCGCGGGGTGCGCTGTACTCGCCAGGCAGATGGCGCAGTTCCTGGTCAAAGTCCTGAAAGCACAGATCGATCTGCAGGGACTTGGCGTATTCAAGAAACAACGTCCGAGTGGCCTCCAATGCCACGCTGCCTTGTGGTGAAAAAACAGAGATCTCTTGAGAATCCATAGCGTCTAAAGTACGAAGCCGCAATTTAGCACTATTCAGGATTCCAGCAGGAGCTTGTCGATCAGGGCGTGCAGTTCTACGAAATCAGGGTTGCCAACAAAGCGCTTCACAATTTCCCCGCGCTTATTGAGCAGGTAAGTGGTGGGTGTGAGTTGTACGTCTCCCCAAGCTTTGGCCACTGCACCGGTGTTGTCGATGGCCACATCAAAAGGCAATTTGCGTGAATTGACAAAGTTCACCACGTAGCTCGGCGGATCGTATTGCATGGCCACTGCAACGGTGCCAAAGCCCTGTCCTTTGTATTTCTCATAAGTGCGCACGATGTCGGGCATCTCGGCCACACAGGTAACGCAACTGGTAGCCCAGAAATTCACCAAAGACACTTGGCCACGCAGGTCGGTAGTTTGTTTCTTGGAGCCGTCCAGCAGCACAAAGGTGGAGTCGGGTGCGACTTCTTTTCCACCCCAAAATAAAATGCCTGCCACCAAGGCGCAAACCGATACGATAGTCACCACTATCCCGTTTTTTTTCATGAAGAGCACCACAAATGAATCGTCGTCAGTTTAGTTCAATGTCTCTGGCCACGCTACTTGCATGCGCCGCGGTTCGCCAAGCCCAGGCCCTCACGCTATCCGACTTAAGCGGTGCCGACGCATCCAAAGGTTTAAAAGCGGCTTTGGAAAAAGGCGCACTGGCCGCCGTAGGCCTGCTGGGAGCCCCAGATGGATTCCTGGGCAATGAAAAAGTTCGCATTCCATTGCCTAAGTTTCTGGAAGATGCGGCCAAACTGATGCGTACTTTTGGCCAAGGTGGCAAAGTGGACGAGCTGGTCACTGCGATGAACCGTGGCGCCGAAGCCGCAGTGCCGCAAGCTAAAGACCTACTGGTCAAGGCCGTACAGACCATGACAGTGAGCGACGCCAAGAGCATTTTGGGCGGCGGCTCCACAGCCGTAACGGAATTCTTTGAGACCCGCACTCGGCCCCAGTTAGCAACACGCTTTTTACCAATCGTGACCCAGGCAACGGCCAAAGTGGATTTGGCGTCCAAATTCAACGACATTGCGGGCAAGGCCGTGGAATTTGGATGGGTGAAGAAAGACGAGGCCAATATTCAGAAATATGTGACGGACAAGACGCTGAACGGCCTGTTCTTCATGATTGCGGAAGAAGAGAAGAAAATCCGCGACAACCCGGCGGGTTACGGCAGCGCCATACTGAGCAAGGTTTTTGGCGCGCTGAAGTGAGTGCGCGTTGGGTTTGGTTACTTTCCCTGGCCACCGGCTTGACGGCTTGCAGCCCCAGCTTGAATTGGCGCACAGTATCGGTGGAGCAATTGGCCGCGCTCCTGCCCTGCAAACCCGACCATGCGCAGCGGCAGGTGGAACTGGCCGGTACGGAACACACGCTTGCGATGTGGGGTTGTGAAGCCGGTGGTGCGTTGTTTGCCCTAAGTCATTTGCGTGTAAAAGAACCCGCTAAGCCACAGCAACTGATTGCTGCCTGGCAATTGGCCGACCTGCGCAATATGCCGGGGGCTACGCCACAGTCGCTCGATTTCAAAGCCCCGGCGATCGCAGGCCAGATGCCCACACCAGGTGTCATGGTTCGCGCCAGTGGCAAGCGCGCCGATGGCCAGGCCGTGCAGGCCCAACTAGCGTGGTTTAGCCGAGGCGTGGATGTGTATCACTTGGCGGTGTACGCGCCCGAGCTAACTCCGGAAATGACAGACACTTTCTTTACCGAACTGCATTGGGAGTGAGCACCACTGAGGACGACTACTTCCGCACAGCAAAGCAGCCATAATCAAAGCCATGTCTACAGGCATTTTTATCATCGCCCATGCTCCGCTGGCCAGCGCTTTGCGGGCCTGCCTTTTGCATGTGTACCCGGATGCTGCCAGCGCCGTGCTGGCCCTGGACGTAGCGCCACAAGACCCGCCAGACCAAAGCTTGGCTTATGCCAAAGCCTTAATGCTGACGTTGGGCGCTTCCGATGCCTTGGTGCTTACCGATGTGTTTGGTGCTACACCATGCAACGTGGCGCAGAAGCTCATCGATGGCCAACGCTCCAAGCTGGTCGCAGGCGTCAATCTGCCGATGCTATTGCGTACCGTGAACTACCGCCAGGAATCACTGGACATGCTGGTGACGCGCGCCGTGGCTGGGGGCACCCAGTCCATCATGCAAGTGGCGGTGACCGCACCTCAAAACCAATCCAGAAAACAGCATGATCACAACAACCACGACTATCAGCAATAAATTGGGCCTGCACGCCCGAGCGTCTGCCAAGCTGACCAAGCTGGCAGGCAGTTTTCCGTGCGAAGTTTGGATTGCGAAGGGCGAGCGCCGCGTGAATGCCAAGAGCATCATGGGTGTCATGATGCTGGCCGCCGGTATGGGCTCAGAAGTGGTGCTGGACACCGAAGGCGACCGCGAGCAGGAAGCAATGGACGCCATGCTGGCCTTGATCGCCGACAAGTTCGGCGAGGGCGAGTGAGGGTTTTTATGCGGTTCGTTACATCGCATAGCGGGCAAGTTTCTGCAGGGCCACCCCAAGGAGAATTAGTCCCCTTGGGGGGCAGCGCAATACCCGCAGCGACAAGCGTGGGGGTCATCCTTTGACTTTCGCCATCCACGGACTCGCCGTTTCCCGCGGCATTGCCATTGGCCGGGCGGTGCTAGTAGCGTCCAGCCGCATGGATGTGGCGCATTACTTCATCAATGCCGATGAGGTAGAGACTGAGATTGAGCGCGTGCGCAAGGGGCGCGACGCGGTGATCGAAGAAATCCGACGTTTGCAAACCAGCATCACGCATATGGGACCCAAAGAGGCGCCTCATGAGCTGAACGCGCTGCTGGATGTGCATCTGATGCTGCTGCAAGATGTCGAGCTGATCGGTGGCGTGAAGCATTGGATCACCGAACGCTTGTACAACGCTGAATGGGCTTTGACCACACAGCTCGAAGTGATTGCCCGCCATTTTGACGAAATGGAAGATGAGTACCTGCGCGAACGCAAAGCTGACCTGGAGCAAATAGCAGAGCGCGTGTTGCGTGCCATGAAGGGCGCACTGACCCCGCTCGCTGCGCACCCGAAAGCCCAGCGCAGCCCGCGCAAGGGCACACAAGACTTGTTGTTGGACGATACGGTGGATGTGCCGCTGATTTTGATAGCGCACGATTTGTCGCCAGCCGACATGCTGCAGTTCAAGCAGAGCGTGTTTGCCGGCTTTATTACCGATGTCGGTGGTAAGACGGCCCACACCGCAATTGTTGCGCGCAGCATGGATATTCCGGCCGTGGTGGGTGCACGCACGGCCAGCCAGTTGGTCCGCCAGGACGACTGGGTCATCATTGATGGCGATGCGGGTGTGGTCATCGTTGATCCGTCACCCATCATCCTGGCCGAATACGGTTTCAAGCAACGCCAGGGCGAGCTGGAGCGTGGGCGCCTGCAGCGCCTGCTGCACACGCCTGCGGTAACGCTCGATGGCGAAAAAATACAACTGCTTGCCAATATTGAAATGCCTGAAGACGCCAACGTAGCGCTGAAGGCTGGTGCCTTGGGTGTGGGCTTGTTCCGCAGCGAATTTTTGTTCATGGGCCGCCGGGGCCAATTGCCCGACGAGGAAGAGCAATACCAGGCCTACAAACGCGCGGTCGAAGGTATGAATGGCTTGCCAGTCACCATCCGTACGGTGGACGTTGGCGCGGACAAACCGCTGGACAACTCGGCACGCGATGATGCCCACCTAAACCCCGCGCTAGGTCTGCGTGCCATCCGCTGGAGCCTGGCCGACCCGGCGATGTTCTTGACCCAATTACGCGCCATATTGCGCGCCGCCGCCCATGGGCAGGTGCACCTTTTGGTGCCCATGCTGGCCCATGCGCGTGAGATTCGCCAGACCCTGGCCCACATCGACCAAGCCCGAGCCATGCTGGACAACCGGGGCGTGGCCTTTGGTGCGGTCAAGCTAGGCGCGATGATTGAAATCCCGGCAGCGGCGCTGAGCCTCAAACTTTTTCTCAAACACTTTGATTTTCTGTCGATTGGTACCAACGATTTGATCCAGTACACGCTGGCGATTGATCGTGCCGATGAGTCGGTCGCACATTTGTACGATCCGCTACACCCCGCAGTACTGCGGCTGGTGGCTGACACCATCGCCGAGTGCGCGGCGCAGGGTAAGGGCGTGAGCGTGTGCGGCGAGATGGCCGGGGATGTGACGCTGACGCGTTTGCTGTTGGGCTTGGGCTTGCGCAGCTTTTCCATGCATCCGGCGCAAATTTTGGCAGTCAAGCAAGAGATCTTGCGCGCAGATACGCAGAAGCTGGCCGTGTGGGCGCAGCGTGTACTACAGGCGGAAGACCCGTCGCTGGAGATGGCGGGATAGCCTTAGTCTTGCTTGCTATAAAAATAATAGCTACTCAGGCAGATTTTACCTGGGCCAGGGGGCGATTTGGCTTCAAAATGCCTAAAAAAGCGGCTCCCAGGATCAAAACTGCGGCTGTGGCGATATTCCAGGTCAAAGACCGCCCACTCACCAGAATCAGCAGCGCGGTGGAGGCCAGCGGGGTGATATAGCTCAGGATGGCGATCTGGCGTACATCTCCATGTTTCAATGCAATGTCCCACAAAAAGAAGGCAGCGCCCAGTGGCCCCAGGCCCATTGCCGCCAGCAGCCAACCGTCTTGGGCACTCAACACGACAGACGACTCCAGCACCGCATGGCAGGCCAGCGACAGCAGACCCGACAGCAACGCAAATAGCCCAATACCCGCCGTTGGAAACGGTGGCACCCGCTGGCACCACAAGGAATAGCTAGCCCACACGAAGGCTGACGCCAGGGCCAGCGCGTAGCCGTTATGCCAACCACCGGAGGCAGATACGCCGCCAGCGCCCCCCTGAATGGCCAGAACGGCGCCCGCGAAACCTAGCAACGCCGCCACCACATGCATAGCCCGCAGCGGCACATCTACCAACAACACTGGCGCCAGCACGACCATCAATAAAGGCCACAGGTAGTTGACTAAATTGGCTTCTACGGGTGGCGCACTGCGCAGTGCCAGGAATAGTAGAAAGTGAAAGCCAAACAGCCCGTACACCCCCAGACACAGCGTGCGCAACGGCAGGCGCAAGCCAGTTCTGTTGCGCCAGACCAAGGGCAGCGCGATCAGACTGCCGACTAGCAAAGCCACACCGGTGAGCAGAAACGGCGGCACATGGCGTAGAGCCAGGCCCAGCGCTGCCAGAGTTGCCCAGAGAGTTATAGCGCCCATAGCGGCGGCGGTGGATTTCATGGGTACATCGTTGTGGAGATGGCGGAATGTAACAAGGCGTTCGCAATGCTACCTCCAGTCGGTGTGCGGTGCGTTGGGCCAAGAGGTGAACTGCACCTGGGCAGCGCACCTGGCTGCAAGTCGTGGCACTGGGCTTGGCTACCGAGGTGCCCTAGCAGTCGGGACGGTGGTGTACGGTGGCCAGACCTGTCGAGACAGGCTCTGACACGGAAGTACACGTGGTGCTAGACGACGGGGGTTTTTTAGCGGTGCGACCCAAAACTCGCTTGCAGATCCGCGAGGTCAAGATGCTCGGCGGTGTCGATGATTTTCTTGCGCTGATCCAGGGTGCCTTGCGTTCCATCACCGACTGGGTCGGCAAGTTGGATCGCTCGCGCTACCGCATTACGTGAGGGTGGCATAACCCTGCAGAATAACGCGGGCGCGGTGGATATTGAACCCGGTCGCGCCGCCTTCATCGATCATGTCGGTAGCCGCACGCAGGCGGACTAGGCGCCTTGACCCTGCTGCGCAGCGGCTTCGGCTTGCTGGTCGGCGTGGTAGCTACTGCGAACCATTGCGCCTACTGCAGCGTGTTTGAAACCCATCGCGTAGGCGCGAGCTTCGAACATCTTGAACGTGTCAGGGTGCACGTAGCGCTTCACCGGCAAATGCGCGGTAGAAGGCGCCAAGTACTGACCAATCGTCAGCATGTCGATATGGTGGTCGCGCATGTCCTGCATCACCTGAAGCACTTCTTCGTCGGTCTCGCCCAGGCCAACCATGATGCCGCTCTTGGTCGGCAGATCCGGGTGCAGGGCCTTGAACTTCTTGAGCAGATTCAATGAGAATTGGTAGTCGCTGCCCGGGCGTGCTTCCTTGTATAGGCGCGGCGCGGTTTCCAGGTTGTGGTTCATCACATCGGGCGGCGCTGCCTGCAGTATTTTCAGCGCACGGTCATCGCGGCCCCTAAAGTCGGGCACCAACACTTCGATTTGCGTGGTAGGAGAGAGCTCGCGAATACGGCGGATGCAGTCGACAAAATGCTGGGCACCGCCGTCACGTAAATCGTCCCGGTCCACGCTGGTGATAACGACGTATTTCAGCTTGAGTTGGGCAATCGTCTTGGCCAGGTTCTCGGGTTCATTGACATCCAGCGGATCAGGCCGACCGTGGCCCACATCGCAAAACGGGCAGCGGCGCGTGCACTTGTCGCCCATGATCATGAACGTGGCCGTGCCCTTGCCAAAACACTCGCCGATATTGGGGCAACTGGCTTCTTCGCACACCGTCACCAGCTTGTTGGCGCGCAGCACGTCCTTAATTTCGTAGAAGCGTGTGGTCGGCGAACCCGCCTTGACGCGTATCCACTCTGGCTTTTTGAGCATCTCGCCCTGCACCACTTTGACCGGTATGCGCGAGAGCTTGGCACCTGCTTTTTGTTTGTCCAGCGGGTTATAAGTCTCGACCGACCGGGCTTCTCGCACCGTGGCGTAGGTGGGTGGTTGGCTGGTGAGTGTCTCGGGGGTGTCGCTCATAGTGTCGATTCCGTGTGGGTCAGGGGGCGAGGTAGGTGCTGAGCTTGCGGGCAAAAACCCCTGCAGCTTCGTCCCAACTCACATGCACCCCGATTGTAGAAAGGTCCACCGTTTGCAGCTTTTCATAGCCGCAGGGGTTGATACGCGAGTAGGGTTCCAGGTCCATGGCCACATTCAGCGCGACGCCGTGGTAAGTGCAGTGCCGGCTCACCTTGATGCCCAACGCGGCAATCTTGCCTAGGCCGGTGAAGTTGGGTTGGGGTTTAGACGCTACAGCGTTATCTGCCAGCTTTTGCGGGCGCTGGGTCAGGGGCGTATGGCCCGCCGGGTCGTCCAGCCGCACGTAGATGCCCGGCGCGCCGCCCACGCGGTGGCCCGTCACGCCAAAGTGCAGTAGCGTGCGGATCACCGCTTCTTCCAGCCGGTACACGTATTCCTTGACGAAATAGCCCGCCCGCTGCAAATCGATCAGCGGGTAAGCCACCACCTGGCCTGGGCCGTGGTAAGTCACCTGGCCACCGCGGTTGGACTGCACTACGGGAATGTCGCCGGACATGAAGATGTGCTCGGCCTTGCCCGCAAGGCCCTGAGTGAATACAGCAGGGTGCTCACAAATCCATAGCTGATCAGGCATATTCTGAGCGGGCCCCAGGCCTCTTTGGCTTGTAAATTCCTGCATGGCCGCATACGTGGGCAGGTAGCTCGCTCGACCAAGATGCCTAACTTCCATGGTGCCTCTGGGCGCTACGACCCGCCCAGCGTAGGAACGTATGGGCCATATTTAAAGCACCACTTTAACCATCGGATGCGTAGACAGCGTGCGGTATACCTCATCGAGCTGTGAGCGACTGGTCGCGTTGATGTGGATGGTTACACCCATATATTTGCCGCCTTTGCTCTCGCGCAACTCAATAGTGGATGCGTCAAAGGCCGGATCCAGCGCTTTGGCAACAGTAGTAATGGCGTGAACCAACCCATCCACCTTGGCTCCCATGACTTTGATTGGAAACAAGCAGGGGTACTCGATAAGCGACTCTGGCTCGGGTGTAGATTCGGGTTTACCAGCAGGGTCAGATGGGGTTTGCATGGTTCAATTATCGCTGTCTGATCAGTTTTGCCTAAAACACGCTGAATGCATCGGGTTTCTACGTATAATCAGAGGCTTTGCTGAGATCACTGTTGAGTAACGCCGTTGTAACCTGACTGTAATTTTGGATATCAATAATGACCGAAGTTCGAGGGTATGCCAGCGATCTGTCACAAGTTGAGTTTGATAGCAATTTTGAACCGCACCCGGTCAGTCGTTTGACCGCGGAGCAAGTGAAGTTGCTGCGCGAGCAGCAGCGGCCTGTATCGCCCTGGGTGGTGGTGGGTATGCAGTGTTTGGCAGGCATCGGGGTTGCC
This sequence comes from Burkholderiales bacterium, assembly GCA_025363275.1. GTDB lineage: Bacteria > Pseudomonadota > Gammaproteobacteria > Burkholderiales > Burkholderiaceae_C > Allorhodoferax. The sequence continues at coordinate 14,987 of JANYEE010000237.1, forward strand.
TTGGCGGCTTGGTTTTTGGTCGGTGAAATTGCTGCGATATCTGCTGCATATGGCGCAATTGCGGTAATAATTCCCGCGGCGCTATTTGCGCGTGGAATTGCGAGTAAGTTTTCGTCCCTGAATGCCGCGACGTCAACGTTTGGTTTCTTCCTGTGGGAGGCGGTCAAATTAGGAGCTTCGCTGACTCTGGTCGCGTTAGGGCCCCGGTTCATAGAAAATTTAAGCTGGCTGGCCATGTTGGCGGGTCTGTTTGTCACCTTGAAAATGTATTGGCTGGCGTTGCTTTTGCGACGTGGTCCGAAAACAAATTTGATAGCTCGAGAGAATTGAATATGTCCACGCAAGCCGTTGAAGAACATGCGCCGTCAGCCAGTGAATACATCGTTCACCACCTGACGCACTGGCAAAATAAGCCGCAGACTGAAATCGTCGATTTTTCGGTCTTCAATATCGATTCCATTTTCTTTTCGGTGGTGTTGGGTGTGCTGGGTTGCTTTTTCTTGTGGAAGGCTGCCCGCAAAGCTACAGCCGGTGTGCCTGGTCGCTTTCAGGCGGCGGTGGAAATGCTGATGGAGATGGTGGATGGTCAAGCCAAGTCCATCGTGCACAATGCCGCGAGCCGGAAACTGGTTGCGCCTTTGGCCCTGACCGTTTTTGTTTGGATATTTTTGCTGAACGCCATGGACTTGCTCCCATTGGACCTGTTGCCCTGGGCTTGGGGCTTGGCGCTGGATAACATTCCTGCCTTGCAAGATGCTATGGGTCATGAGGCTGCTCATCACGCCTTCCTGCGTATCGTTCCTACCGCTGATTTGTCGGTCACCATGGGTCTCTCGGTCGCGGTGTTGCTGCTGTGCTTGTTCTACAACGTCAAGATCAAAGGCATGGGCGGCTGGGCTCACGAACTTGTGTCGGCTCCGTTCGGTACCAGCAAGAACCCTCTATTTGCCATCATTCTTGGTGTCGTTAATGTTGCTGAGCAATTAATTTCTTTCACCGCAAAGACGGTCTCGCATGGCATGCGACTCTTTGGCAATATGTATGCGGGTGAGTTGGTTTTTATGTTGATCGCCTTATTGGGTGGCTCTTGGGCCTTTACCGAAGACCCGAGCGGCAGCATTATGTTGATGCTCTTGCATGTGGTTGCGGGTTGGGCTTGGGCGGTATTTCACATCATCATTATTTTGTTGCAGGCGTTTGTATTCATGATGTTGACCTTGGTGTACATCGGGCAGTCCCACGACGCGCATTGATTTGGTTTCGGTTTAGTTTGGTTCAGTTTGTTTTTTGGTTTTGTTTCTTTGTTAATTTAGGAGTCAATCATGGAAGTTATTAGTTTTGCTGCTCTCGCTGCTGGTCTGATCATTGGTCTGGGCGCTTTGGGTGCTTGTATCGGTATCGGCATCATGGGTAGCAAGTACCTCGAGGCCGCAGCGCGCCAGCCAGAGCTGATGGGTGAACTGCAAACCAAGATGTTCGTGTTGGCTGGTCTGATCGACGCGGCTTTCATTATTGGCACTGGTATTGCTCTGTGGTTTGCCACTGCTAACCCGTTCCTCGCTCAAATCGCACGTTTGGTTGTTGCTAAGTAATTCCTGGTTGCAACCATCGCACTAGGAGATCTACTGTGAACATTAACGGAACGCTGGTTGTACAGATCATCGTCTTCATACTGCTCGTGTTGTTCACGATGAAGTTCGTGTGGCCGCCGATTGCGGCAGCATTGGACGAGCGTGCCGGCAAGATTGCAGAGGGCTTGGCTTCGGCTGACAAAGCCAAATCCGAGCTGTCGTCTGCCAACAAACGCGTAGAAGAAGAGTTGACTAAATCCCGCACTGAAACTGCACTGCGTTTGGCTGATGCTGAGCGCCGTGGTCAAGCGATCGTGGAAGAGGCTAAAGTCAAAGCTACCGTCGAGGCAAACATCATTATTGCTGCAGCCCAAGCCGAAGCACAACAGCAGACCGTCAAGGCCCGCGAAGTGTTGCGTGAGCAAGTGGCAACGCTAGCTGTCAAGGGTGCTGAGCAGATACTTCGCAAGGAGGTCAATGCTGACGTCCACGGCGAGCTGCTGGGCCGCCTGAAGACTGAACTGTAAGAGGACGATATGGCTGAACTTGCCACAATTGCCCGGCCTTACGCAGAAGCGCTATTTAAAGCTTGTGCATCGGACCTAACGGCTGCCGCACTATGGGTGGATGCTTTGGGTACGATTGCCGAGAACGCGCAGTTGCAACAGTTTGCTGGTAGCCCCAAGACCACGGTCGAGCAGGTGGTTGAGTTGGTCAGTGCTGCGTCAAAGCAGAACTTACCAACGCAAGCAAAAAACTTTTTGCATACCGTCATCGATAATGGTCGCTTGGGTGCTTTGCCTGAAATTGCAATGCAATTCCGGGCGCTCAAAAACGCCCAAAGTGGATCGTCTGATGCTGTGATTTACAGCGCATTTCCGATCGATGCCTCGGCTTTGTCCGAGGTGAAGGTCACGCTGGAAAAGCGGTTCGGTCGCAAGCTCAATCCGTCTGTGGTGTTAGAGCCAGAGCTGATTGGTGGCATTCGCGTGGTGGTCGGTGACGAGGTGCTTGACACCTCCGTCAAAGCCCGTTTGGAACAAATGAAAGTAGCCCTCACGGCCTGAGACATTTGTCTCCGGTAGTTGGCCTAATTTAACGAAAGAAGGAAAGAGTCATGCAACTCAATCCCGCAGAGATTTCTGAACTTATCAAGAGCCGCATTGAAGGCCTGGCTGCGCATAGCGATATCCGCAATCAGGGCACAGTGGTGTCCGTGACTGACGGTATTTGCCGTATTCACGGCTTGTCGGACGTGATGCAGGGCGAAATGCTTGAATTCCCGGCCGGCAGTGATGGTTTACCCACCTACGGCCTGGCCCTGAATCTGGAGCGCGACTCAGTCGGTTCCGTGATTTTGGGTGAGTATGAGCACATTTCCGAAGGCGATACGGTCAAATGCACCGGACGTATTCTGGAAGTGCCCGTAGGCCCTGAGCTGCGTGGCCGCGTGGTCAACGCGCTAGGTCAGCCTATTGATGGCAAAGGCCCTATCAACGCCAAGATGACCGACGTGATTGAGAAGGTTGCGCCGGGTGTGATCGCGCGTAAATCGGTGGATCAGCCGATGCAAACCGGCCTGAAGTCGATTGACTCCATGGTGCCCGTGGGCCGTGGTCAGCGCGAGCTGATCATTGGTGACCGTCAAACCGGCAAGACTGCCGTTGCAATCGACGCGATCATCAACCAAAAGGGTCAAAATGTCACTTGCATTTACGTTGCGATTGGCCAAAAAGCCTCGTCCGTGAAGAACGTGGTGCGCGCCCTAGAGCAAGCTGGCGCAATGGAATACACCATTGTGGTCGCCGCTACGGCGTCTGAATCGGCTGCTATGCAGTACGTTTCTGCTTACTCCGGATGCACCATGGGTGAATACTTCCGCGATCGCGGCGAAGACGCGTTGATTGTGTACGACGATCTGTCCAAGCAGGCCGTGGCGTATCGCCAAGTGTCCTTGCTGCTGCGCCGTCCACCAGGACGTGAAGCCTACCCTGGCGACGTGTTCTATCTCCATAGCCGTTTGCTGGAGCGAGCCGCTCGCGTGAACGAAAAATACGTGGAAGATTTCACCAAGGGCGAAGTCAAAGGTAAGACAGGTTCTTTGACTGCGCTGCCGATCATTGAGACACAAGCCGGTGACGTGTCGGCCTTCGTGCCAACCAACGTGATCTCGATCACTGACGGTCAGATCTTCTTGGAAACTTCCCTGTTCAATGCCGGTATCCGTCCTGCGATTAATGCCGGTATCTCGGTGTCCCGCGTAGGCGGTGCCGCGCAGACCAAGTTAATCAAGAGCCTGTCCGGCGGCATTCGTACCGACTTGGCCCAATACCGTGAATTGGCTGCGTTTGCGCAGTTCGCCTCTGATCTGGACGAAGCGACCCGCAAGCAGTTGGATCGCGGTGCCCGCGTGACTGAATTGCTAAAGCAGGCCCAGTACAGCCCGTTGCCCATCAGTTTGATGGGTTCCACGCTGTTTGCCGTGAACAAGGGTTTCATGGACGACATCGCTGTGAACAAGGTTCTGGCGTTCGAGCACGGCCTGCATGCTTACCTCAAAGACAAACACGCTGCTCTGGTAGCTAAATTGGAAGCAACTAAAGCGATGGACAAAGAGGCAGAAGCCGAATTGACCGCTGCTACAGCTGCCTTCAAGAAGTCGTTTGCTTGATTCGGACTCCACGACAGAGTCACCCACGAATTTAAGCAAAAGGGGCAAATATGGCATCAGGCAAGGAACTACGCAGCAAGATCAAATCGGTGGAAAACACCAAGAAGATCACAAAGGCCATGGAGATGATCTCCGTGTCCAAGATGCGCAAGGCGCAAGAGCGTATGCGCGCCGCCCGTCCTTACAGCGAGAAGGTGCGCAACATCGCGGCCAACTTGGGTAAAGCCAACCCCGAGTACGTACACCCATTTATGAAGGCCAACGACGCGAAGTCGGTGGGCTTCATTGTGGTGTCGACCGACAAGGGTCTGTGTGGTGGTCTCAATACCAACCTGTTCCGGGCAGTGACCGTCAAGCTGCGCGATGTGCAGTCTGCTGGTAAGTCGCCACTGACGGTGGCAATTGGCGGAAAAGGTCTTGGATTTTTGGGGCGCATTGGCGCAAAAGTCGTATCGCACGTCACGCATTTGGGCGACAAGCCGCACTTGGATAAGCTCATTGGGCCGGTCAAGGTGTTGTTGGATGCCTATATCAAGGGCGAAGTCAGCGCGGTCTACCTCAGCTACAACAAATTTGTGAGCACCATGCGCCAAGAGCCCGTGGTCGAGCAACTGTTGCCACTGTCGGCAGAAAAGATGCAGGCGGAAACCCAAGCCAGCGGAACGCAGCCCGGATGGGACTACATCTACGAGCCCGATGCACAGACGGTGATCGACGAGTTGTTGGTGCGTTACGCTGAAGCCCTGGTGCTGCAGGCGGTCGCTGAAAACATGGCCTCAGAACATGCCGCGCGCATGGTCGCCATGAAAGCAGCTACCGACAACGCCGGCAACGTGATTGCCGAACTCAAGCTGATCTACAACAAGACGCGACAAGCTGCCATTACGAAAGAACTGTCGGAAATTGTGGCAGGTGCAGCAGCGGTGTGACCTCAGGGTTGCGGGCAGCGGTTTAAACGAATTTATTTTTGGAGCAAACAAAATGGCTCAAGCAAATGTGAACGCAGGCGTTCAGGGAAAAATTGTTCAGTGTATTGGCGCGGTGGTCGACGTGGAATTCCCGCGTAACCAGATGCCCAAGATTTACGACGCCCTCAAGATGGATGGCTCGACACTGACCCTGGAAGTGCAACAGCAGCTCGGTGACGGCATCGTCCGTACGATTGCGCTGGGCTCCTCTGATGGCTTGCGCCGAGGTATGGTGGTCAAGAACACGTCGGAGCCGATTATGGTTCCCGTGGGCAAAGCCACTCTGGGACGCATCATGGACGTGCTGGGCGCTCCTATCGACGAGCGCGGACCCGTTAGCGCTGAATTGACCATGTCGATTCACCGCAAGGCCCCTGCCTATGACGAACTGAGCCCATCGCAAGAACTGCTGGAAACCGGCATCAAGGTGATTGACTTGGTTTGCCCGTTCGCCAAGGGCGGCAAGGTTGGCCTGTTCGGCGGCGCCGGCGTGGGCAAGACCGTGAACATGATGGAACTGATCAACAACATCGCCAAGGCGCACAGCGGTTTGTCCGTGTTTGCTGGTGTGGGTGAGCGTACCCGTGAAGGGAATGACTTCTATCACGAGATGGCTGACTCCGGCGTTGTGAACCTGGAAAAGCTGGAAGACTCCAAAGTGGCCATGGTCTATGGTCAGATGAATGAGCCCCCAGGAAACCGTCTGCGCGTGGCCCTTACCGGTTTGACCATCGCCGAATCTTTCCGTGACGAAGGTAAGGACGTTCTGTTCTTCGTGGACAACATCTACCGCTACACATTGGCCGGTACCGAAGTGTCCGCGCTCTTGGGCCGTATGCCTTCCGCCGTGGGTTATCAGCCTACGCTCGCCGAAGAAATGGGCCGTTTGCAAGAGCGTATTACCTCCACCAAGGTTGGCTCCATCACTTCCATCCAGGCCGTTTACGTGCCAGCGGATGACTTGACCGATCCTTCGCCTGCCACTACCTTTGCCCACTTGGACTCCACCGTCGTGTTGTCCCGTGACATCGC
>JANYEE010000054.1 GCA_025363275.1 Burkholderiales bacterium
AATTGCGCTATCAGGCGATAGACTCATCACATCTTGGCAACCTTCAATCGTCACATTGTTTGACACAGTAGTACTTCGCACACTATTCTTCGGCACCAGGAGGGGCGGCGCAGCTTGTCCAGTTGCGGCAAGTGCCACCACCATCGTTTGCATGTCCTGCACCGGCACATAGTGGATATCCATAGTAAACATGAATTCTTCCTCGGGTTGAAGCGACGCTTGTAATTGAGCCAGCATGGTCTGCGCGGCACTCGATTGAAAATCTGGCTGCACAGAGTTTGCGGCTGATTCGGCGGAAACTGGCAACGCATTGGCATAAAGGGGCCTGGCATAAAGGGGCCCACATAAAGGGGCCAGGCTCGATTAAAACAAATCCATTGACTCAACGCTGCTCCCTAAATCCCCCTCATCGCCCGGTTTGCGTGGCCTCCCGCGCGGCTTGGCTTCCCGGCGCTGGCCAGTGGCTTGCTCTATGACGTCAAAGAAACGGCTATTTCCCAAAGGCTGTGTTTGGTTCAGGGCTAGCCGAATATCGGACAGTGTTTTGTCGGTCAGCACCTGGTTGAAAAGCTCTCGGTAGGCCCCTTGCCGTTGGCTGGCGTCTGGGGCCAAACTGGCGTACAGCGGGTGCGGCGTCAATAGGGACGTGGATTCGCCCAACCCATTGGCGCGGTAGCTACTCCATCGGTAATGCGCGGGATCGGGGCACATGCCAGCCCGCACCGGGTTGAGTTCGATGTAGCGCATGCACGCCAACAAGTAGGCCTCCGTCTCGATGAGTGAGGACTTGTATCGTCCCTCCCACAAAGTGCCAGAGCGCTGGTAATTCGCGTTCACATACGGCACATAGCGTCTACCCAAAGCGACCATCATGCGCGACACCGCTTGTGCATCACCAGGGGTCAGCAGCAGGTGCACGTGATTGGTCATGAGCACATAGGCATGCAGGGCGCAGCCAGTCATGCGAGCAGCGTCACCCAGCCATTCCAGGTAGGCCTGGTAGTCGGCTTCGGCAAAGAAACACGGTTGGCGGTTGTGTCCGCGTTGCACGATGTGCAAGGGCACGCCATCAATATGAATGCGGGGACGGCGGGGCATGGGCCATGATACTTAATCCGGGACTCAAGGACATTTAATTCGAGCCTGGCCCCTTTTATGGTGATTCCCTAGAAATTGCTTGCTATCAAAGTAGTAGCTGCCCAGGCAGGTTTTATCTGGGCCTCAGGCCGATTTGGCACCGAAAATGCCAAATCTGGCCCCGGAGCGGGACCATCCGCGCGTTACGCGAATCAGGCTCACTGCGTACCAAAAATCCGGTCGCCCGCATCGCCCAGGCCCGGCATGATGTAGCCGTGGTCATTCAGCCCGCGGTCAATGGCGGCGGTGAAGATTCGCACATCGGGATGCTCCTTGTACAGCGTGTTGATGCCTTCGGGGCAGGTCAGCAGGCACAGGAACTTGATGGACTTGGGCTTGCAGGCCTTCAGGCGGGTGACCGCGGCCGCAGCGGAATTGCCAGTGGCCAGCATGGGGTCGACGATCACCACATCCCGCTCTTCCATGTTGCTGGGCATTTTGAAGTAGTACTCGACCGCCTGCAGGGTTTTGGGGTCGCGGTACAGGCCCACATGGCCTACGCGGGCGCCGGGCACCACACTTAGCACGCCGTCCAGGATGCCGTTGCCGGCGCGCAGCACGCTGGCGAACACCAGCTTCTTGCCGTCGATGACCTTGCCGGTCGTCTTTTCCAGCGGGGTTTCAATTTCCACATCTTGCAGTGGCATGTCACGGCAGACTTCGTAAATCATCAGGCCAGCCAGCTCGTTGAGCAGGCGGCGAAAGCTGCTGGTGCTGGCTTCCTTCTTGCGCATCAGCGTGAGCTTGTGCTGCACCAGGGGGTGGTCGATGAGCGTGACGTTGGCACGGGCTGCGGGGTCCAGGGTGACCATGGTGAGATTCCTTGTTGATTTTGTGAATGTCGTGATCGTCGTAAAGCAAGTTCAGCGCCTGCTACCGCCAAAAATACTGCCCAGCACGCCGCGGATCACCTGGCGGCCCACCTCGCGGCCAATCGAACTGGCGGCGCTTTTGATCATTTGCTCGCCCGCACTGGCCCGGGTGCGGCGGGCACCACCGCCCATCAGGTCGCCAATGCTGTCCAGAATGCTGCGCTCGGGCGCGGCGGGCGCTGCGGGCGCTTCGGCAGGTGGGGCGGTGCGCGCGGCAGCGCGGCTTCCGGGCTCTGCGGGTGCGCTTGTTGCAGCGTCTGCGGGTGTGGAGCGTTTAGTGGCCTCCGTCAGGCGGCTGTCCGTGCGGCCCTTGATGGATTCGTAGGCCGAAGCGCGGTCCACGAGCTTTTCATACACACCCGCCACGATGGAGGTGTCGATCAAGGTCTTGCGCTGGGCGGGGGTGATGGGCCCGATCTGGCTGCTGGGCGGCAACACAAACACGCGCTGGGTCACCGACGGGCGGCCCTTTTCATCCATCAGGCTCACTAGGGCTTCGCCCACGGCCAGCTCGGTAATGGCGGTGCCAATGTCCAGGCCAGGGTTGGAGCGCATGGTGTCGGCGGCACTCTTGACGGCTTTCTGATCCCGCGGCGTGAAGGCGCGCAGGGCATGCTGCACGCGGTTGCCCAATTGGGCCAGTACGGTGTCAGGAATATCCAGCGGGTTTTGCGTCACAAAGTACACGCCCACGCCCTTGCTGCGCACCAGGCGCACCACCAGTTCGATGCGCTCCAGCAGCACCTTGGGCGCGTCATTGAACAGCAGATGGGCCTCGTCAAAGAAGAACACCATCTTGGGTTTGTCCAGGTCGCCCACCTCAGGCAGGGATTCAAACAATTCGCTGAGCATCCACAGCAAAAACGTGGCATAGAGGCGGGGCGAATTCATTAGCTTGTCGGCCGCCAGGATGTTGATCAGGCCTTTGCCGTCGCCATCGGTTTGCATGAAGTCCGCGATATTGAGCATGGGCTCGCCAAAGAATTTCTCACCGCCTTGGCCCTCAATTTGCAGCAGGCCGCGCTGGATAGCCCCGATGCTGGCCGCGCTCACGTTGCCGTATTCGGTAGTGAAGTCCGAAGCGTGGTCACCCACATACTGGCACATGGCGCGCAGGTCCTTCAAGTCCAGCAACAGCAGGCCGTCGTCGTCGGCAATCTTGAACACCAGCTGCAGCACGCCGGTCTGGGTTTCGTTCAAATTGAGCATGCGGGCTAGCAGCAGAGGGCCCAGATCGCTGACGGTGGCGCGTACCGGATGGCCTTGCTCGCCAAACACATCCCACAGCGTGGTGGGGTAGGCCGTGGATTCGGGCGGGGTCAGGCCGCGCTCGGCAATGACTTTGGCCAGTTTGTCGCCGATCACGCCCTTTTGCGAGATACCGGTCAAATCCCCCTTGATGTCGGCCATAAACACGGGTACGCCGGCGTTGGAAAATCCTTCGGCCAGGGTTTGCAAGGTAATGGTTTTGCCGGTGCCGGTGGCACCGGTGATCAGCCCGTGGCGGTTGGCCTTGTCGGGCCGCAAAAAGCACTGAACCATTGAAGCACCAGAACCGTGTTGGGCAATCAGGATGCCTTCGTCAGGGGTAGAAGCCATAAATCTCTCAAAAAGTACAATCGTGGGAGTAGCGTAACGAATTTTTGAAGGGCATCAAGTGGCAGGACATAGCAAATGGGCCAAT
>JANYEE010000259.1 GCA_025363275.1 Burkholderiales bacterium
AATGCCACCGGCCACGGCCGCTTCAAACATCACCATAACGCCCTTGGCAGACGCAGCAGCGAAAATCTCGGTGCCATGTACAGCTAGCAGCGCCTTGTTAGCGGTAACCACGTGTTTGCCCGCGGCGATGGCTTCCAGCACCAGCGTTTTGGCCAGCGCGGTGCCACCGATCAGTTCGACGACGATGTCGATGTCGGGGTTGCGAATAATCTCGCGGGCGTCGGCCACCACACGGGCCCGGTCGCCCACAATCTCCCGCGCCAGCGTGGTGTTGCGGCGCGACACCATGGTCACCTCAATGCCACGGCCCGCGCGGCCTCTGATTTCTTCTTGGTTGCGTTGCAGAACATTGAAAACACCACTGCCCACGGTGCCTATGCCCATCAGGCCTACTTGTATCGGTTTCATGTCGTTTTATAGGTAAAAGTGCTGGTGGCCCAGACAAAACCTGCCTGAACCGCTATCAAATTCAGAGCACCTCATGTGCCGTGGCGTTTTCGGTAGCTCTCCAAAAACTTGGCGATGCGCTGAATGGCCTCGCGCAGGTCGTCTTCGTGCGGCAAAAACACAATGCGGAAATGGTCGGGTTGTTTCCAGTTGAAGCCGGTCCCCTGAACCAACATAACGCGGGTCTCGCGCAGCAGCTCCAGGAAAAATTGCCGGTCGTCCTCGATGGGGTATACCTTGGGGTCCAGCTTGGGAAACATATACAGCGCAGCCTGCGGTTTGACGCAGCTCACACCCGGAATGGCCGTAATGAGTTCATAGGCCAGATCGCGCTGGCGGCGCAGGCGTCCGCCTTCGCAGACCAGGTCGTTGATGCTCTGGTAGCCGCCCAAGGCCGTCTGGATGGCCCATTGGCCAGGCACGTTGGAACACAACTTCATGTTCGAGAGCATGTTCAGGCCCTCGATGTAATCCAACGCCGATTTCTTGTCGCCCGACACCACCAGCCAGCCCGCGCGGTAGCCGCAGGAGCGGTAGCTTTTGCTCAAGGAATTGAAGGTCAGCGTCAAGACATCGGTCGACAGGCTGGCGATAGCCGTGTGCTTGACACCGTCATACAAGACCTTGTCATACACCTCATCCGCCAGGATCACCAGGCCGTGTTCGCGGGCTAGCACCACAATCGCTTTGAGCAGCGCGTCGGAGTACAAAACGCCGGTCGGGTTGTTGGGGTTGATGACCACGATCCCCTTGGTACGCGGGGTGATCTTGGAACGGATGTCTGCCAGATTGGGCATCCAGCCATCCGCCTCGTCACACAGGTAATGCACGGGGGTGCCGCCTGAGAGGCTGGTGGCTGCGGTCCACAGCGGGTAGTCGGGCATGGGGAGCAGCAGCTCATCGCCATCGTCCAGCAGCGCGTTGGTGGCCATAGTGATCAGCTCGCTGGCACCATTGCCCAGGTAGATGTCGTCCAGCGTCACACCGGCAATGGCCTGCTTTTGTGTCTCGTGCATCACGGCCTTGCGCGCTGCAAAAATGCCCTTGCTGTCCGAATAGCCCGCCGAATTGGGCAAGTTACGGATCATGTCCTGTTGAATTTCCTCCGGCGCATCAAAACCAAACACCGCCAAATTGCCCAAGTTGAGCTTTATGATCTTCTGGCCCTCGTCCTCCATCTGGCGCGCCGCATCCATGATGGGCCCGCGGATGTCATAGAGCACGTTAGCGAGCTTGGCCGATTTCTGAATGGTTTTCAAAGTCCCTCCGGGAAGTAGCGGTACAGGGTCAGTACAGGGCGAAACCTATAATTTGACCACAGTTCCGCGCCAAATTAGTGCGCCGCAGCATTCATTTCCCCTTACCGGTCATCCTATGAAATTCCAGCCAGACACCATGCAAGCACAGTCCATCACCGGTTACGGCCCGGGCTGGGTGTCCGTGAACGGCGAAAAATGCACCCGCAGCGTGCTGGTGAGTGCTGCTGGTGCACGCAAAGACTGGAACTGCGCACGCTTTGAAGACCTGACGGCAGCGCACTTCTCGCAGCTACTGGATTTAGACCCCGAACTGGTGATTTTTGGCAGCGGGGAACGCATCCAGTTCCCCAAGCCCCAATGGCTGGAAGCCCTGTTTGCCCGGCGAATTGGCCTGGAAACCATGGACACCCAAGCGGCCTGCCGCACCTACAATTTTTTGGCTGGCGAAGGCCGCCGGGTGGTTGCTGCTCTTTTGTTGTAACGAGTGCTTACCCTGATGCCCGCGGTGCGGTGTTTCAGGTTAAAATCCGGGGTTGCAGTCGAGGTTGGTTCAGCGCTGTCACGCTGAAGCCCCCCTTGCTTTGACCGACCCACCAGCACGCGAGATTTAAGTACCTTATGGCAATCGTTGTCAACAAACCCCTGCCCGAATTTGAATCCATCGCAACCGGCGGCATTAGGGTTACCAACACCACCCACGTTGGCAAAACTATGGTGTTGTACTTCTACCCGAAGGACAACACGCCCGGATGCACCACAGAAGCCATGCAGTTTCGCGACAAATACAAAGATTTTGTGAAAGCCGGTGCCGCCGTTTTCGGTGTCTCCCGTGACAACATGAAGTCTCACGACGAATTCAAGGCGAAACTGGAGCTGCCGTTTGAACTGATCGCCGACACCGAAGAAAAGATGTGCCACATGTTTGGTGTTGTCAAAAACAAGATCATGTACGGTAAGAAGGTCAAAGGGATCGAACGCAGCACCTTCCTGATCGGTGCAGATGGCATCCTGAAAGAAGAATGGCGCGGCCTGAAGGTTCCCGGCCATGTGGATGACGTCCTCAAGGCGGTCAAAGCACTGAAAAAAGCGGCTTAACTGCTGCGCCAAATTTGTTGGGGCCTTTGTGGCCTTGCTTGCAAATGAGGTCACGGGGCTCATGCATAATGGTTTTATGCCTTTGAGACTGCGAATGTGTTTCCCCCTAAAAAGCCGCCTTGGCTCAAGGCGGCTTTTTCGTTTCTGCCACCCTAGTGGTGTTTGACTTTCCCTTTAGCGAGCCAATTGCCCATGCCCTTGCCCCCCGCCCCCACCAAACGTGCTGACCTTCTGAACGACAAAGCCTTTGAAGCCCAGGCCCGCAGCGCCCCGCGCAGCAGCCGCGCCAAAAGCACCACCGAGGCCCCCACAGCCCGCGTCGAACCCCATGCCGCTGCACCGGCGGCACCAACCCTGGCTACGCCTGCGCGCAGCACCAGCCGTGATACGGTAAGTGACTCCACCCGTAAGCCAGCCAGCGGCGCCTACCTGACCTCGGCGCCCAAGCTGGCGCCAGCGCCGGTGGCACAAATCTCCGCCCCTGTTTTGCCTCCGGTGGCGGCACCTGCAGCCACGCCAAGCCGCGCCCGCAAGGCAGCGCGCACTGGCCCAACCAAGCTGTTTGTGCTGGACACCAATGTGCTGCTGCACGACCCAATGTGCCTGTTCCGCTTTGAAGAGCACGATATCTACCTGCCGATGATCGTGCTGGAAGAGCTAGACGGCCACAAAAAGGGCATGACCGAAGTGGCCCGCAACGCCCGCCAAACCAGCCGCACGCTGGACGCGCTAGCCGGCACGCCGGGCGCCGATATTACGCTGGGCTTTCAGCTGGACAGCACGGGCCACCGCGATGCCCGCGGCAAACTGCTGTTTCAAACCCAGCCACTGAACTACTCCCTGCCTACCAGCCTGCCCCAGGGCAAGGCCGACAACCAGATTCTGGGCGTCGTGGAAGCCCTGCGCCAGAAGTACGCTCCACGCGAAGTGGTGCTGGTGTCTAAAGACATCAATATGCGCGTCAAGGCCCGCGCCTTGGGCCTGGCTACCGACGACTACCAAAACGACAAAACCTTGGAAGACGGCGACCTGTTGTATTCGGGGTCACTGGCACTGCCCTCGGATTTTTGGGCCACGCACGGCCAACAGGTTGAAAGCTGGCAGCAAGGACAGCACACCTTCTACAAGGTCGATGGCCCCGCGGTTCCTGGTATGTACATCAACCAATTTGTGTACTTTGAATCGCCCGGCGAGCCCAGCCTGTATGCCCGCGTGAGCGAAATCCGCGGTACCACAGCGGTGCTCAAGACCCTGCGTGATTTCAACCACCTGAAAAACGCAGTGTGGGGCGTGACCACCCGCAACCGCGAGCAGAACTTCGCGATGAACCTGCTGATGGACCCAGAAGTAGACTTTGTAACGCTCACCGGCACGGCGGGCACCGGCAAGACGTTGATGGCCCTAGCTGCTGGTCTGACCCAGGTGCTGGACGACCGCCGCTACACCGAAATCATTGTCACGCGCGCCACTGTGAGCGTGGGAGAGGACATTGGTTTCCTGCCGGGCACCGAAGAAGAGAAGATGGGTCCCTGGATGGGTGCGTTGGACGACAACCTGGAGGTGTTGGGCAAGACCGACACCAACGCCGGTGAATGGGGCCGCGCAGCCACCAACGAGTTGATCCGCAGCCGCATCAAAATCAAGAGTATGAACTTCATGCGCGGGCGCACCTTCCTGAACAAATACGTGATCATTGATGAAGCACAGAATCTGACGCCAAAACAAATGAAGACCCTGATTACCCGTGCTGGCCCGGGCACCAAGATCATTTGCATGGGCAATCTTGCGCAGATCGATACGCCCTACCTGACCGAAGGCTCATCGGGTCTGACCTTTGCGGTCGACAAGTTCAAAGGTTGGCCGCACGGCGGACACATTACGCTCGCGCGTGGTGAGCGTTCGCGTCTGGCTGACTTTGCCAGCGAAGTGCTATAAATTCAATAGTCTCCGCCACTACCGCTGCTGGCGAGACTCTCAAATTTGGTGATCTGGCGCAAAAAGGCCAACTTCACGGTGCCGGTAGGGCCGTTACGTTGCTTGGCGATGATGACCTCGGCGACGCCTGGCTCCTTGCTGGGGTTTGGCCCATCCATCTTGTTGTAGTAGTCATCGCGGTAGATGAACATGATGACGTCGGCATCCTGCTCAATCGCGCCGGACTCCCGCAAGTCACTCATCATCGGTCGTTTGTCGGGCCGTGACTCCACACCGCGGCTCAACTGTGACAACGCCATCACCGGGCACTGCAATTCCTTGGCCAACATCTTGAGGCCACGCGAAATTTCACCGACGGCAGTCGCCCGATTTTCATCGCTCATGCTGCTGGAGACGCTCATCAGCTGCAGGTAGTCCACCACAATCAGACCGAGCTTGCCGCATTGCCGCGCCAGTCGGCGTGCGTTCGCGCGCAATTCGCTCACGGTCAAGCCTGCGGTTTCGTCGATATGCAGTGAGATAGTGCGCAGCTTTTCGATGGCCTCGGTCAGGCGTGGCCACTCGTCATCGGTCAGGCGACCGGTACGCAAGTGCCCCTGGTCGATACGGCCGATGGAGCCGACGATACGCACAGCCAATTGCGAGGCGCCCATTTCCATGGAAAACACCGCTACTGGCAAACCTTCGTTCAGAGCCACATGCTCTGCAATATTGATAGCCAGCGCAGTTTTACCCATTGATGGGCGCGCCGCCAGCACAATCAAGTCGCCGGCCTGCATGCCGGACAGGCTGCGGTCCAGGTCATAGAGTCCTGTGGGCACGCCGGTGATGTCGCTGGGGTTATCCGCCATCTCTTGCACGCGATCCATCAACTGCACCACCAACGAGTCCATGCCCTGAAAGCCTTGCTTGTTTCGCTTGCCCTGCTCGCCGATATTGAAGATTTTCTGCTCGGACTCGTCCACGATCTCTGACACCGGGCGCCCCTTGGGATTGAAGGCGTTGGTAGCAATCTCATCACTGGCACTGACCAGTTTGCGCAGAATGGAACGGTCTCGGACGATCTCGGCATAGCGCCGAATATTGGCAGCGCTGGGCACGTACTGTGCTAGCGAGTTCAGGTAGACCAAGCCACCGATATCCTGCGCCTTGCCTTGGTTCTGCAAATGCTCAAATACCGTGATCACATCAGCTGGCTTACTGGCATTCACCAGCGCACCGATGGAGGCGTAAATCAGTTTGTGCTCGTAGCGGTAAAAATCTGCATCCTGCAGGATGTCTCCCACGCGGTCCCAGGCATCGTTGTCGAGCAGCAAGCCGCCCAAGACACTGGACTCGCCCTCGATCGAATGCGGCGGCACGCGCAGTTGCGCAACCTGGCGATCCGGGGTGAAGTCGTCAAGCTCAGAAAAAACGGCGGACATGGAGAGAACTCATGTGAATGACCAAAAATCGGGCAAGAAAACCGAATAGACCATGCTACGCGGCGACTCCATTCGTGTCGAGGGAGAAGGCTGGGCAGAAGCTGTGCACAAACTGTGCAAACACCAGGATATCTTGCTCTATAAAATACAAAAGCCGCGCGGGACGAACCCATGCGGCTTTCTGGCGTATCCGCCAAACCCGCAGGTTTGACGCAGCGTGTATTTAGGCGGTTTCGCCGTAAACAGACACGTTCACTTCGACTACCACATCAGTGTGCAAAGCAACGCTCACAGCGCTTTCGCTAACGATTTTGATAGGACCGTTAGGCATACGCACTTGCGACTTGACAACCTTGTAACCGGCCTTGACCAGCTCTTCAGCGATGTCGGCGTTGGTCACAGAGCCAAACAAACGACCATCCACACCGGCTTTTTGTGTCAGCTTGATGGTCGTACCACCGAGCTTGGCACCCAAAACCTGGCACTCAGCCAGCTTGACTGCAGCTGCTTTTTCGAGTTCGACGCGCTTGGCTTCGAACTCAGCTTTAGCCGATGCGGTGGCGCGGCGGGCGCGGCCAGACGGGATCAAGAAGTTACGTGCGTAACCGTCTTTGACTTTGACGACATCGCCGAGGTTACCGACGTTGACAACTTTGTCGAGCAGAATAATTTGCATGGTCGACTCCTTAGATCTTGTGCTGGTCGCTGTAAGGCAGCAACGCGAGGAAACGTGCGCGCTTGATAGCGGTATTGAGTTGGCGCTGAAAAATAGCGCGGGTGCCGGTCAGACGTGCGGGAATAATCTTGCCGTTTTCGGCAATGAAATCACGCAGCGTATCGATGTCTTTGTAGTCAATCTCTTCAACACCGGTCACTGTGAATCGGCAAAAACGCTTGCGTTTAAACAGCAGGTTTTGGGCGGGGCGCTTAGGACGCTTGTCTTTGTTGAACTTTTTAAACGTGGCCATGAGGGCCTCCTGAAAAAATTAGTCTTGCGAAAATTCTTGAATGTGAAAAGTCACTGTTTTGCCTTGTGGAGCATTAGCCAGAAAACCGGTAAACCTCCAGACGCTGCCGAGGGCTTGTTTGGCAAGCCGTTCTGCTATTGCGCCGAAAGCCACTGCTTTCACTGCCACTTTCACTTGTCGGGATTGGCCTACTTCGGACACCTGGGACTCATGTTCGAGTCGCATATTCAAAGCGGGCAAACCAGCGGGGGTGTAACGCATGGCCTGAACCTCTGCAATACACGCGCTCAAGACAACTGAATTGGCGGGCACTCCTAAAACAATTCTGAGACTCTCAACCCGATTAGGCCTGGTACTCGGCCTGTTGTGTTTTGCGAGTTTCTTCGCGCTCCACAGTCTTCATCATGGACGAAGGGCCTGTTTCGGCTTTCTTCTTCAAGACCGTCAGGTGGCGCAACACGGCGTCATTGAACTTGAACGCATGCTCCAACTCGGACATCACCGCCTGATCAGCTTCGATGTTGATGCACAGGTAGTGCGACTTGGCGAGCTTGTTGACCATGTAGACCATCTGACGACGGCCCCAGTCTTCCACGCGGTGGATTTTCCCGCCGCCGGCAGTGATCATGCCCTTGTAACGCTCCAGCATGGCTGGAACCTGCTCACTCTGATCCGGGTGGATCATGAGGATGATTTCGTAGTGACGCATTGAAACTCCTTTTGGATGAACCCGGGTTTATTTGTTGGCCCGGGAAAAGAAAAGCCGCCCTCAGCGTCTAATTGAGGTGCGGCAAGGCTAGCCCAAGATTATAGCCCAACCGGCTATGGGTTGGCTATATGGCGCTGGACGCCCCGGCACGAGAGCGCCCCAACCAACTCATCAACACAATAACCGCCACGCCGGCGGCCACCCCAAATACCCCTGAAGACACCGGCTGAATGCCCCACCACAGGCCACTTTCCACCAGCCCAAAACTGCTGCGCACCCAAGGCACATTGATGACCATGTAGTAAATCGTGACGCCCAAACCTGCCAACATGCCAGATACAGCACCAGCCTGCGTTGTGCCGCGCCAAAATATGCCCAGCACCATAGCTGGAACAAACGCCGCGCCCGCCAACGAGAACGATGCCGATACCAAATACAAAATGCCCGCTGGCCGCTGCGCTGCTACGTAGGCGGCCACCAGTGCAACCACCAGCAGTGCAAACTTGGATAACATTACGCGACGCATAGCCTTCGCCTTGCTGGCATCCCCGTCGAAGTACATGTCGTGGGCCAATGCGTTGCCAATCGTCAGCAGCAGACCATCGGCTGTAGACAAGGCGGCTGCAAGCCCCCCTGCCGCGACCAACATGGACATGACATACGGCAATCCACCGATCTCGGCAGACGCCAGCATCACGAAGTCGGGTCCCATGCGCAATTCTGCAAATTGCAAAATGTGATCGCCATTTACGTCACTGACAGCCAGCAAGCTCGGGTCGCGGGCCCATTGCGCCACCCAGGCTGGGAGGTCATCAAAATTTTGACCAACCAAGTGCGCCATCACCTCGTATTTCACCAACACGGCCAAGGCCGGGGCAGACAGATACAACAAGGCAATGAAAAACAGCGACCACGCCACCGACGTGCGCGCCTCAGACACCGAAGGCGTTGTGTAAAAACGAGTCAGCAGATGGGGCAGGCCCACAGTTCCCACCATCAGGCAAAAAATCAGCGCCATGAAGTTCAGGCGCGCAGTCTCGGACTCGGCCTGCTCTTGCGGCGAGCCACGCGCATCACCCGCAAAGGGCTTGCTGTGCGCGGGCATACCGCCCAGGGGCTTGGCCCGTTCGCGGTAATCGGCGGCCGTACGGCTCCAGTACTCGCGCGCAGCTTTTGCGTCTTTGGGTAGCGCGGCAATTTCGCGGCGCAGTTCGGTTGCCAGACCGTCACTGGATTTTTGCTCTTCCGCCTCGCGCAGTTGTTGGCGCAGTAGCAGCCGCTCAGTTTGAAGGGCTTGCTCTGCGTTAGCCAGCTTTTGCTCCAGGCGCTCCGCGCGGCGGGCGTACTCGGCGCGCACCGATTGCTCCGCGGGCGAATCCATCAGCGCGCGCTCCAGGGTCGCAATTTTCTCTAATTGTTGACCATACGCTAGCGGCGCAAACGGGTTGCCCACTTGCTTGTACGACAGCCACGACACAGGAATCAAAAACGCCAGAATGATGATGGCGTATTGCACCACCTGGGTCCAGGTAACCGCGCGCATGCCGCCCAGAAATGAGCACACCAGCACCCCACCCAAACCCAGCAAGATGCCGATCTCAAATTGAACCCCGGTGAGCCGCGACGTAATCAAACCCACACCATAAATTTGGGCCACCACATACGTGAAAGAACACAACACGGCGGCCAGCGCCGCAATGGTGCGGGGCCAGCGTCCACCAAAACGTGCCGCAAAAAAGTCTGGAATAGTGTACAGATTCATACTGCGCAGGTAGGGTGCTACGAGCAATGCCACTAGGCAGAAACCGCCCGTCCAACCCAGGACGTAGGCCAGCCCACCCGCCTGGCTGCTGGTGCCCGAGAAGCCTTGTAAATACAGTCCGCCAGCCAGGCTGATGAAGGACGCCGCGCTCATCCAGTCTGCCGCTGTGGCCATGCCGTTGTACATGGCGGGAATCCGCCGCCCAGCCACGTAGTACTCAGTGGCATCCGCTGTGCGACTGCGAATGCCTATCACCGCATACAAAACCAAGGTGGAGAATAAAAAAATGCTCGCAATCCAAGCCCTGGGCAGGCCCGATTGTTCAGCCAACGTCAGGCCTACGATGAAGGTAAGGAGCGAGATCGCATAGCCGGCAAACCGGCGGTTGAGTTTGCGCTTGAAGAGTCCGTAGCCGGGCCAGTCCACTGCATTGGATTCAGGGTCACGCTGGTTGGCCTTCCAGGCAAAGGTGACAACGATTCCAATGAATACGACCACCCCGCCCTGCGCCGCAAACCAAAATACAAAGGGCCAGCCCGCCACCTGGAATGTCAAACTGTCGGCAAAGAAAACAATGCCGAACGATGCAACAAACCAGACGAGCAGCAGACTAATCTGCAATCGACTAACTCGCGCGATGGCCGCGCCGGTCATACCTGGCCTGTCATACCGCAGCGAGTTGCTGCCAAGTAGCGATCACGGAATCCGGGTTCAACGAAATCGAAGAAATGCCTTCTTCCTTCAGCCACAGCGCAAAGTCCGGGTGGTCGCTGGGCCCTTGCCCGCAGATGCCGATGTACTTGCCCTGGCGTTTGCACGCCGCAATGGCCAGGCTGATCAATGCCTTGACCGCAGGGTCGCGTTCATCAAAATCAGCAGCCAACAACTCCAGACCTGAATCACGGTCAAGGCCCAGCGTCAACTGGGTCAAATCGTTGGAGCCAATTGAGAAGCCGTCGAAGTATTCGAGGAACTGGTCCGCCAGAATTGCGTTGCTCGGGATCTCGCACATCATGATGACCTTGAGGTCCGCCTCGCCCCGGCGCAGGCCGTGCTTACCCAACAGCTCCGTTACTTTCTTAGCCTGGCCCAGGGTGCGTACAAACGGCACCATCACTTGCACATTAGTCAACCCCATTTCATTGCGCACACGCTTCAGGGCTTCGCACTCCATGGCAAAGGCTTCGCCAAACTCGCTGCTGGTGTAACGCACCGCGCCGCGGAAGCCCAGCATCGGGTTCTCTTCTTCGGGCTCGTAGCGGCTGCCGCCAATCAGTTTGCGGTATTCGTTGCTCTTGAAATCGGACAAGCGCACGATGACCGGCTTGGGCCAGAAGGCCGCGGCGATGGTGGCCACCCCTTCGGCCACACGGTCCACATAAAAGGCGCGGGGAGATGCATGGCCGCGGGCCACGGACTCCACGGCCTTTTTCAAATCGCTGTCGATATTGGGGTAGTCCAAAATCGCTTTAGGGTGCACGCCGATGTTGTTGTTGATGATGAATTCCAACCGCGCCAGGCCCACGCCTTCGTTGGGCAACTGGCAAAAGTCAAAGGCTAACTGCGGGTTACCCACATTCATCATGATCTTGACTGGGCTCTGCGGCATCTCGCCACGCTGCACTTCGGTCACTTCGGTTTCTAGCAGGCCGTCGTAGATAAAGCCGGTGTCGCCCTGGGCGCAGCTCACGGTCACCAGCATGCCGTTTTTCAGCACTTCGGTGGCATCGCCACAGCCCACCACGGCGGG
>JANYEE010000026.1 GCA_025363275.1 Burkholderiales bacterium
AGCGATGGCGGCTACCAGCAAGGTCAGCCGAATCGCGCTCCAGGCATCGGGTTCTTTGAAGGCTTCCAGGAAGGCGTCAGCACCCTTGCGCAAGGCCTCGGTGAACACTGCGGCCAGCGGCAGAATCAGGAACAAAAAGATAAAGCTCAGCGCAATGCCGATCAGCGTCCACTTGACCCAGGCGGGCTCGGTGGTGCCGGCCTTCGCCCGACGAATAAGATGCGCGGTACTCATGCGCCAGCCCCTCCGCGTTGGCGTTGCCAGGCTTGCAGCGCGTTTATCACCAGCAGCATCACAAAGGAAATACCCAGCATCACCGTGGCCACTGCGGTGGCTCCGGCGTAGTCGTATTGCTCCAGCTTGCCGATGATGATCAGCGGTGTGATCTCGGACACCATGGGCATATTGCCGGCAATGAAGATGACCGAGCCGTACTCGCCAATCGCGCGGGCAAAGGCCATCGCAAAGCCGGTGAGCAGGGCGGGCGCAATGGTCGGAAAAATCACGAAGCGGAAGGTTTGCAAGCGCGTAGCACCCAGGCAGGTGGCGGCTTCTTCGAGTTCTTTTTCGGCGTCTTCCAGCACCGGTTGCACGGTGCGCACCACAAAGGGCAGGCCGATAAAGATCAACGCAATGACCACACCGTAACGGTTAAAGGCCAATTGAATGCCATAGGGCTCCAGCAGGCTGCCCACCCAGCCATTGCTAGCCAATAGCGCGGTAAGCGAAATGCCGGCCACTGCGGTCGGCAGCGCAAAGGGCAAGTCCACCAGCGCATCCACCAACTTTTTGCCCGGAAATTCGTAGCGCACCAGCACCCAGGCCAGCAACAAACCAAACACGGCGTTTACCGTGGCGGCAATGAAGGAGGCGCCAAAGGTGAGGCGGTAAGACGCCATCACGCGGGGGCTGCTCACGGCCGTAACGAACTGATCCCAGCTCAGGTTGAAGGTCTTAAAAATCAGCGCGGAGAGCGGAATCAGCACGATCACGCTGAGATAAAACAGCGTGAACCCGAGCGTGAGGTTGAAGCCGGGCAACACCCGCTTGGCCGCACGCCGCGAAGTTTGGGGCGCAGGTAGATGCGTGGGTGGCGCCAACGGCGATGTTGTGCCGCCCTGCGCAACAGCAGCCGTCATTTACTTGACCTGGTAAAGCTTGTCGAACTGACCGCCGTCGTTGAAGTGCACTTTTTGCGCTTCAGCAAACGACCCAAAATAATCCTCTACCCGAAACAGGCTGATGGGTTTGAACACGTTGGCGTATTTTTTGAGAAGTGCCGCGTTGGTGGGGCGGATGGCGTGCTTGGCCGCAATTTCTTGGCCTTCCTCGGTATACAAAAAGTTCAAATACGCTTTGGCAGCATCGGCAGTGCCTTTTTTGGCCACGGTCCGTTCCACGACCGCTACGGGGTTCTCGGCCACGATCGAGCTGCTGGGGTGGATCGCGTCCACCTTGCTGGTACCAAATTCGTTGTCCACGCTCACCACTTCCGACTCAAACGTGATCAGCACATCGCCGATATTGCGTTGCAAGAAAATGGTGGTCGCATCGCGACCGCCCTTAGCCAGCACCGGTACGTTTTTGTAGAGCTTGGCTACAAAGTCGGCAGCTTGTGCATCGGTGCCGCCTTTTTTGCGCACCTGGCCCCAGGCGGCTAAGTAGGCCATGCGGCCATTGCCGCCAGTTTTGGGGTTCACCACAATCACTTGTACGCCGGGCTTGATCAGGTCGTCCCAGTCTTTGATGCCTTTGGGGTTACCGTTGCGCACCAAAAATAGCATGGTGGAGCTGGTGGGCGCAGCGTTATTGGGGAACTTGGTACGCCAGTCTTTGGCCACCACACCGGTGCTGGCCAAAAAGTCCACATCGGTCACGGTATTCATGGTCACCACATCGGCGTCCAAGCCGTCGTTCACGGCGCGCGCCTGGGCACTTGACCCCGCATGCGACTGATCGACTTTGATGTCTTTGCCCGAACTTTTCTTGTAGTTGGCAATAAAGGCGGAGTTCACATCCTTATAAAACTCACGCGCTACGTCGTACGATACATTGAGCAATGTGGTTTGAGCTGCTACTAAATTGCTAGCAGTCAAGGCAATAGTGGCTAGGGCCACAGACGCTTTTTGCTTGAAATTCATGGAAATCTCCAAAGATGCGGGCATGGGCAAGTTACCTGGCCCCAAACCAAGATTTTGCGTCGTACGCGACCAAATCCCAACGAATTAATCGTTGTTTGCTTATGCCGCACCGCGGCGCGGCGGCGTGCATATGGACGCTCTACAAATGACAAACACTTCTGCTTTTCCGAAATGAAATGAACAGAAAAGCTGGTTTATTAGATAGGTGAATATCCCTACATTCGGTACTTCAAATCAGCAATCCCGCTGAAAGGAGTAAGACCATGCGACTGAGTACCCGTGGCAGATTTGCCATTAATGCCATGATTGATCTCGCCTTGCGAGATCGTTCCAGCCCTGTGCCTTTGGCCGAGTTGGCCTTGCGGCACCACATTTCGCTGTCCTATCTGGAGCAAGTGTTTGCCAAGCTGCGTCAGCACGGCTTGGTCGACAGCACCCGCGGCCCCGGTGGCGGCTACACGCTGGGCTTTCGGGGGGACGCCATCACCGTGGCCGACATCGTGACCGCCATCGAGGGCGACACCGATGACCGCGACATGGTGCACGACGACGGTGCGCCCGACATGACGCACGAGCTATGGGATGCGCTGCACTCCACGCTGGTGGCCTATATGAAGACCATCAGCCTGCGCAACCTGGCCCAGGAGCAGCGCGCCAAGGGTTTTGAAGTGGTGGAACGCAAGCCTGCCAAAAAAGGTATTTTTACCAAAATCAAGTCGGAGCCAGTGCGCACAACGGCTCCTAACTCGGTGTTTGCGCTAGGCCAAGCCTGGCAGGCCACGCGCTGACTTGTAATTGGCACGCTCAAAAGGCGTTGAGGCGGCACACCCAGAGGGCTGGGGTTCGCCCACGCAGGGGTATGGATGAGCGAACCTTGCGGGTACTTGGCCCGCCGCATCCGCACTTGGGTGGTATGGCCTAGGATTGGTGTCCTTGATTATTCGTTGTGAATGGATGTTTTATGACCGTACTGGTTCGCCTGATATACGCCAGCAAGGTGGCGGCCCATTTTGGGCCGATGGATATGCATGACATTTTGGACAAATCCCGCAGAAACAATATCGAAGCCGGGATCTCTGGGCTGTTAATCCTGGCGGATGGGTATTTCTTTCAAGCCCTGGAAGGGGACCGCTCGGCGGTGCATGCCACCTATGCGCGCATCCTGAAAGACTCCCGGCATTCGAGCTCGGTGATGCTGAGTTCACTGGAGATTGAAAAGCGACTGTTCTCGGGCTGGTCCATGGGCTACGTGCTGAGCAGCGAGAAGAACAAACCCTTGTTCATGTCCTATTCGTCCAACAAATATTTCGCACCTCTGAGCTTGCGGGCCCAGGCGGCGGAGTCGTTGTTGGCTGAAATCGGGGCCCATGCCCGCCATCTGGGCGGTACCGAGACCGCCACCTGA
>JANYEE010000042.1 GCA_025363275.1 Burkholderiales bacterium
CGTGCGGCATCGGGCACCTCCAGCAGTTGCCCGAGCGTGCGCATCACGCGCTGCACATCGGCGTGGGTTTTGGGCTCTAGCGCCACTACTTTTAAGCCTAGGGCCTCGAACCGCTCGATACCCCGCGACGATTGGGCAGTGAGCACCACGTCAGGTTTGAGCGCAACGATGGCTTCGATATTGGGGTCGAGCCCACCACCCAATTGCGGCAGCAGCTTCACGCTGGCGGGAGAGTCCGAATACCGGTCCACCCCCACCAAGCGCGCGCACTGGCCCAGCTCGCACACCGATTCGGTGAGTGACGGCAACAGGCTGACGATTCGCAGGGGCGCCGCAGGCAGCGTGACGGTCACGCCGCGGTCGTCGGTTACTTGGGTGGCTTGAGCGGAAATGGCCAATGAAACAGCAAAGATAAATAGGCACGCCGACCAGAAGCGGGATGTCAGTGCGCTTTGCTCCGTGTCCCCCGCCCGCTTTGCGGGCTCCTCCTTGACCTGCGCAAAACGCTCTGACATCCCGCTTCTTCGCAGTAAAGAGTGTCTAGTTAAGAGATCGGTTGAAGACATCACGACGTATCTTTCAAAGTCAATGGTAGTCCCGCCGCCATCAGCGTCACGCGCTGGCAGGTGGCGGCCACATCCTGGTTCAAGCGGCCCAGGGCATCCACAAAGTCGCGCACCTCGCGCCCCATCGGAATCACCCCCAGGCCGATCTCATTGCCCACCAGCACCACAGGGCCGGTGGCGTTTTCAATTGCTATCAAAAGAGGAGCTACCCAGGCAGGTTTTACGTGGGCCTCAGCCTGTTTTGATTCAAAATTCGGGATTTCGGGGCTTTGTGCAGGCATCAAAAGGTTGGTGAGCCACAGCGTCAGGCAATCCACCACCACCAATGTGTCTGGTCGGCTGTGTTGTCCGATAGCCTCAGCCAAGGCCAGAGGTTCTTCCACCGTCGCCATACCTGGCACTCGCTCGGTGCGGTCCGCCTGGTGGCGGGCAATGCGGTGGCGCATCTCGTCGTCCCACGGCTGGGCAGTAGCTATCAGCACGGCGCGGTAGTCGGGCTGTGCGCCCAGCCACTGGCGCGCCAACAACTCTGCACGGCGCGACTTGCCGCTTCTCTGGCCACCCAGAATCAGTTCGTTTTTGGCTACAAGCAGGGCAGTCATTGCGTCGGCTCCGCGCCGCCGGGCCGCCCCAAGGTGTGGACGGCTCCCTCGGGGGGCAGCGCAGTACGCGCATCGACAAGCGTAGGGGCCATATCCATCCAACGCAAAATGATCTGGTGCATTTTGGCCACGCCATCGGTCAACGCAGCAGGGCCAGGCTGCAGTATTTCGGGCGACTTGATTTCAAACAACTGCTGATGCCGCACGGCATTCACGACGCTCCAGCCCTCGCGGGCAGCCACTTTTTCGGGCCGAAACTTCTTGCCACACCACGATCCCAAAATGATGTCCGGGTTACGCCGCACGATCTCGCCGCTATCGGCAATGATGCGGTTCTTGCCCAGCGACTCCACCGCAAGCTCGGGGAAGCAGTCATCCCCCCCGGCAATGCCGATCAGCTCCGACACCCAACGTATGGCGCTGATATGCGGCGTGTCCCATTCTTCAAAAAACACCCTGGGCCGCCGCGCGCCCGCCGCTAGTCTGGCGGCTACCGCGACCTGTATGGCGCTTAAATCAGCCTGCATCTGCGCAATGCGCTGCAGGCCCTGCTCTGCCTGCCCTACCATCGCCGCCACCTGAAACAGCATGGCAAAGATCTCGTCCACGCTGCGCTGGTTGAAGACGGTGACCTGCACGCCCCGGCGGATCAAGTCGGCAGCGATATCGGCCTGCAAGTCCGAGAAGCCGAACACACAGTCCGGCTGCAGCGCCAGAATGGCGTCCGTCTTGGCGCTCAAAAAAGCACTGACCTTGGGCTTTTCCTCGCGCGCTCGGCGGGGCCGCACGGTGTAACCGGATATGCCCACAATGCGGCTCTCTTGCCCCAGCAAGTAAAGCCATTCAGTGGTCTCTTCCGTCAGGCAGACGATGCGCTTCGGGCCCAAGTCCATGGTGATTTCCAGGTGATTTAGCGCTTGGGTGTCCAAGTGACACCGGCGTACAGGCTGCGCGGCTGCTGGGTAAATCCGTACACGGTTTGGTAAGTCGCATCCAGCGCGTTGTCCAGGCGTGCAGTCAGCATCACCGTACTCGACCATTGGTAGGCCGCGGTCAAATCCAACACCGAATAACTGGCAAGCCGTACCGCCATACGGTCAAAGCTGACGGGGTCAGAGTAGGCATCGTCACGTGTGCCACTCCAGCGTAAATTGCCGCCTAATTGCCAAGCCCCCAAGTTTTGAAACACACCCACCGAAGCCAGTTGCTTGGCCCTACGCTGCGATGTTTCACCCGTCATTTCGTTCACCGGGTCTTGTAATGTGAGGCTGGCCCGCCACTGGGTCGCAGCCCACGAGCCGCGGTACGACAACTCAAGCCCCCGGTTTTTTGTACGGTCTAGGTTGGCGAAGGCAAACGTGGTGGTGTCATAGGTGAGCTGGTCTTGCACGCGGGTGTCAAAGTAGGTGGCGCGCAGCAAGTGGCCGCCCTGCGCGTATTGCAGACCGACCTCGTCGCTGCTGGCCAGTTCGGGCTTGAGCAAGGGGTTTCCGTACCCGGGTGCAAACAGATAGCCCAGGGGCGGCGCGTTGAATGCGGTCGAAGTGCTGGCCGTGAGTTTGACTTGGTCGGTTATGGCATATCCCACGCCCAAATAACCCGTGCCCTTTTGCGAATCCCCCACCGTGTCGTTGCGCAGATTCATTTGCAATGACACCGCACCCCACTGGCCATCCAAGCCCGCAAACACTGCACGTGTAGCTCGGCTCTGGTCATACGGCGTGTTGTAGGGCGATGTAGAACTGGTGTCGATTTTTTGGGTTTGCTGCTCCAGTCCGGCCGTGAGGCTCAGGTTGTCATTCAGTCCCACCGTGTTGACCCAGCTCAGTACCTCAGCTTTGGAGGTAAAACCATCGACGGAGCCGTACACGCCGTTGTCCGCATTGGTACTTTTGTCCGCGCTTTGACTCAAGGTGACGCGGCTATTCCAACGGCCCCATTGGTTGGCGCTGAACACACTGGCTTGGGTCAACACAGCAGACAGCGACTGCACGTCTTGGGGCTCCCCAAAGTAATTGTCGTACGCAGTTTGCGCTTGGGCGCGGGTCAATCTGAAGCCCAACTGGTGGCCCTTGGCCAGGGTATGGTTGATAGACACATTGACGGACGTGTTGTCATAGCCATCCTTGTCAGGGTTGGCGCCCGGCAATTGCGCGGTGTTCACGGCACTGAATCCATCGGATTTATAGCGGCTGGCCGCTAGTTGCACAGAGGTGTCGCCCGCCACCACGCTGGCGCTGGCCGAGAGCTTGGTCGACGCGCGGGGCCCCACCTCTAACGACACGCTGGCGCGGTCGCTCTTGCCCGCAGTGCGGGTAAATATCTGGATAACTCCGCCAATAGCACCCGATCCGTAAATGGCCGAGACGTTACCGCGCACGATTTCCACCCGCTCTACGTTGTCCAGCATGACGTGCTCCAGGCTCACCGCACCGGAGGCGTCTTGCTTGTTTTGTGGCACACCATCAAGTAGCACAAGCGTCTGCAAGCTAGGTGCACCGCGCAAAAAAACACTGGACGTGGTGCCAACACCGCCATTTTGCGTGCGCTGCAGACCCGCCTCACGCTCCAGCAGGGTCACCAGATCCACCGCTTGGGAGCGCTCGATGTCCTCCCGGGTGATGAGCGTGGTGTGGGCTAAAGCCGCACTAAGCAATTGCGGACTGCGCGTGGCAGTGACCACGGTGTCCGGCAAAACGGTGGCGCTTTGGGCCAGCACACAAGAGGGCCATGCAGCGGCCAAGCCCAAGGTCAGCGCGGACAAGCGCGCACGAGAAAAAGCAAATTTCATAAAAAGGAATAACCCAACAAAGAAACCCTCACCGTCTTCCCCGACAGTGCATGGGCACATTAGCGGCACGCCAGAGCGCACTGCTACCGTGTTGGCCGGTATCCGGGCTGGTGGAGCAACCTCCATCGTCTTCCCAAGCGCGTGTTCAAAACGCTCAGTGACCTTGATGAAAGCGGGGTTCGAGAACCCGTCCACTTACCGTTGCGGGGGCAGCGCAGGTTAGGTAGGCTGTGACCAGCCCCACCCTCCTGCTTCCCGTTGAACTGCGGCATGTGAACCACACCGCGAGCACCAACCGCATGATTTTAAGCGCAACCCGCTTG
>JANYEE010000048.1 GCA_025363275.1 Burkholderiales bacterium
CGTAGCTGCCCCCACCACTGACTTTTTCAGTGTCTCTCAAGATCCTGGGTGAGCTACGGATTCGGCTACGGGTTTTCCTTCACGGAGGGCGTAACGGTGATCGCAAAGAGAGTTGCTTGAAATCCTACTTGACGAGCTTCAGCGCAAAGTGACTGTTGGCGCCAGCCGAAAACTGACCACCTAAACGCATAAGTGCCAATCCAAAACTGACCAGGGTGTTCCACTGACCTGCTGAATATTTCAGCAGGTACTTAAAAGGTGATCACCATGGAAATGATAGGCAAGGTCAGGCGCATGAAGTTGCGCGACAAACTCTCCCACAGCGCAATCGCGAAGGCCACGGGACTGTCTCGTACGACGGTCAAGAAGTGGCTCAAAGCCCCCGGCGACAAAGCACCCAAGTACGTCAGAGAAAGTATTGACGGCAAACTCACCGGCTTTGTAGAAACACTGGACCAATCCCTCAAGGCTGACTCTCATCGGCCCAAACATGGCAGGCGCACGGGGCGTGCTTTGTTCAAGCAAATCCAGGCTCAGGGCTATCGGGGTGGCTACAGCATGGTGACCAATTTCATTCGTGCATGGCGCGAGAAGACGGGCAAATTGCCCAGTAAAGCCTTCGTGCCACTGAGCTTTGAGTTGGGTGAGGCGTTCCAGTTTGACTGGAGCGATGAGGGTTTGGTGGTGGGCGGTATCTTCTACAAGGTGCAGGTTTCACACTTGAAGCTGTGCGCCAGTCGCGCGTTCTGGCTGGTGGCCTACCCCAGCCAGGGGCACGAGATGCTGTTTGATGCCCACACCCGGTCCTTTCAGGCCTTGGGGGGTGTCACGCGCCGGGGCATCTACGACAACATGAAGACCGCAGTGGACAAGGTGAAGAAGGGCAAGGGGCGCATCGTCAACGCTCGCTTTGCGGCGATGTGCAGCCACTACCTGTTTGATCCGGACTTCTGCAACGTCGCCTCTGGTTGGGAGAAAGGCGTCGTAGAGAAGAACGTGCAAGACAGCCGCCGACGCATCTGGATTGAAGCTGGAACCCGCCGCTTTGGCTCCTTCATTGAGCTCAATGCCTGGCTGGGTGAGCGTTGCCGCTCCGTGTGGGCTGACACCGCGCACCCGGTCCACAAGCAGTTCACTGTGGCCGAAATGCTGGAGTTGGAGAGGCCGCATTTGATGAGCATGCCCGCGCCCTTTGATGGCTATGTCGAGAAGTCAGCGAGGGTCAGCAGCACCTGCTTGGCTTCGGTGGCGCGCAACCGCTACTCCGTCCCTTGCGAATGGGCGGGGCACATGGTGAGCACCCGGCTGTATCCCAACAGCATTGCGATCGCGGCGGACGACACCATTGTGGCGACACATCCCAGGATGACCGGATCGGCTCAGATCAACTATGACTGGCAACATTACATCGACTTGGTGCAAAGAAAGCCGGGGGCTTTGCGAAACGGGGCGCCGTTTCTGGATATGCCAGAGCCGCTACTGCGTCTGCGCCAGTCACTGCTGCGCCACGCCGGAGGGGACCGGGTCATGGCCGATGTGCTGGCCATGGTTCCACAAGCCGGGCTGGAGGCGGTACTGGTGGCCGTGTCATTGTTGCTCGAAGGTGCTGCGCCCAGCGGCAGCATCAGTGCCGAGCATGTCCGCAACGTGCTGGCACGCCTGAACGCACCGGCCACACCACAGCAGGCTGAAACAGCGTTGCAACTGACCCATGCTCCCAAGGCAGATACCGCACGCTATGACCGACTGCGTCCCACCCACCAAGATGGTCTGGAGGTGAGCCATGCGCAGTAACCATCCGATTGAGGCAGTGCGTGATGTCCAGGTTGAACTCAAGGCATTGCGCTTGCACGGCATGGCCAGTGCCTGGGGTGACCTGATGGGGCAAGGTGGTGGAGCTAGCATCGAGCCCTCGCGTTGGTTGATTGAGCATTTGTTGCAGGCTGAAGATGTGGACCGGCATATGCGCTCCATCGCCCACCAGATGAAAGTTGCACGCTTCCCTGTGCATCGTGACCTGGCTGGGTTTGACTTCGACGTGTCGTGCGTCGACAAGGCGCTGATCCAAAAATTGGCGGACCTGTCGTTCACACAGGATGCCCAGAACGCGGTGCTGATTGGCGGGCCTGGCACGGGTAAGACCCACTTGGCTACGGCCTTGGGGATCTCGGGTCTGACACGACACCACAAGCGTGTTCGGTTTTACTCAACCGTAGATCTGGTGAACGCACTGGAGCAAGAGAAGGCCAGTGGCAAGGCGGGTCGGATTGCGATGACCTTGATGCGTTTGGACTTGGTCATTCTGGATGAGATGGGGTACTTGCCATTCAGTCAGGCCGGAGGAGCCTTGCTGTTTCATCTGCTGTCAAAGTTGTACGAACACACCAGCGTGCTGATCACCACCAACCTGACGTTTGCAGAATGGTCCAGTGTGTTTGGGGACGCCAAGATGACGACGGCATTGCTAGACCGGCTCACCCATCACTGTCACATCGTGGAGACGGGCAATGACTCTTATCGGTTTCGCCATAGCTCCAAAGAGGCCAAAGGGAAGATCAAGTCCAGGGAGCAATCCAGGAAGGCCGCTGCGCGTGGAGAGGCCCCACTGATAGAAGACGCTGATCCATTCTGAACACCGCTGAGGCAATGGCAAGCAGCTTCGGGCTACGCCCTACGCAGCTTGCCATCGATGTTCAATCCACCCGAAAAATCAAATGAAAAGGTAACAGCAAAACCAGCAAGCCGCTATAGTTATCCACAGTTGGCATTCAAACTGCCAGCGTTAGCCCCTGGTCAGAATTCAATTGGCACAGGTGGCCAGTATTCAATTGGCGCCGACAGGGTATCACAACGATCGTTCTCAACCCGGAAATTCTGGAGTCAAAAATGAGTCTTTTGCTGGGTGCGATACTTTACAAAAAAGCCGGTCTTCTGTTTGCATGACAAGTACCTCTCCTCAAATTTTCTTCACTGCACCTTGGGAGCCTGTCTCCGTTAGACGTGGCGATGCACTCGGCCTGGGGGCACTGGCAGATCAATTTGCCAATGCGGTTGCACCCGACTTGAGCAATCGCATCAGCGATGGCCGCTGGGTGACGCTCTTGGCGTGGAGCCTGATTCAGTCACAACAGGTTTTTCAGGCCGCCGGTGGACGATCGGTGGTCACCCGTCAAGAGCAAACCCAGCGCTATGCCTGGCTTCGTCCACTGGAGCTGTTGTGGGTGGCGCGCACCATAGGCCTGCTCCAAGAAGACACTGAAGACTGGAAACAACGCCCGCTACCCGGGCGGCGACGTGTCGCGCCTTGGATTGACGGCAACATGAAAGCAGACCGATTTGGCATGACTCCGAAGCAATTTCAGTCGTACCGCCAAACTGGGGTTTACGGCGGCTATCGCCGGGCGTTTCGAAAGTGGCCTGGTCTGACAGTGGGTGATGGTTGGACACCAGGTCAGCAAAGTGTGGCCCTGTCGCGCTGGCTCGACAGCAAGCTCAAAGGCGCACGCCTGCAACTGCCAGATGATGTGAGTCGAAGCGCGAAACTCGCCCGCAACAAAGAGGGGCGTGACGGCGAAAGCAAATGGTGGTTGGAGCATTGGCAAAATTTTGTTCAGGCGGGCAAAGATGCTGAACTCAACACCCTGCCACGTCAGCGTGGCGACTTTTCAGTGTTGCCTGAGTCCGGACTCCTCAAGCCGATCATTTTTGGCGACGATGCGGCGGGCAGAAAGCGTCTGACAATCGCGCGATCCATCGCCAAGTCCAGTGCTGTTGATCATGCGTCGCTGTGTGAATATCTGAGTCAACATTTCAGCAGTGACACAACAATCGCGCGCATGGCAGCTTTTTCACGCTTGGCCGATGCGGGACTGGATGCCATGAATTTTGTCAACAACGCCCTCATGCGTGAACCCAAAGTGCCGTTGGCTGTCCTTGCAAAAGGTAGCGTGGCCAAAGAGGTTTGCAAAACGCTGCAAGCGGCGGCAAAGGCATGGCTGGGGGTGCAATCACCGTTCATACGCCATGCAGACTCGGCAGATCGCTTTGCGCACAGTATGGCCGTCACCGCTGTGCCTGTGGATTGCTTTCGCCAGTTGCTGCAGCATCACGAGACCTATGGCGGTGGTCTGCGGTGGTTCGTTTTACGTGACGCGCACGTTGAAGCGCGTACCCTTTCAAACGGTGAAGCTTCGCGCTTTGGATTTCGCTTGTGGGCCTTGTGCCGTTTGGCGGTGCAATGCGGTGTTTTGACCAAGATGCCCAAAGCGTTGCATGACGACATTGAACCAGACAATGACGATGACTTCGATGAGCAGTGACACTGGTTTTGGGTGGCAGTCGCTGATTAAATCGGTCGCACCGAG
>JANYEE010000062.1 GCA_025363275.1 Burkholderiales bacterium
GTCTGAATGGAAAAAAATCTGCCTGGTCACGGATATTCCGGTACTAGGCTCACGCCGTGTGGCCCGCCCTGTCGGCATGGACGTAGCCGTGTTTCGTAACGACGAGGATCAGGTCTTCGCCCTGCTGGACCGCTGCCCGCACAAGGGTGGCCCACTGAGTCAAGGCATCGTGTTTGGCACCAGCGTGGCCTGCCCGCTACATAACTGGACGATTGGGCTGTGCGACGGCCAGGCCAGCGCGCCCGATGAAGGCTGCACGCCGAAATTCAGTGTGAAGCTGGAAGGCGGAGCGGTGTTCCTGGATGCGCAGGAATTGCAAGGTCACGCCACCGATTTGGTGCGCCCGATTGCTGGCCCGGCCCGTCGTTCTGCTGCAGCTTGAGTCTCTATAAACTGTGATGGCCCTACGCGAAACCAGGTCCCCCTGCCCCTACTGCGGGGTGGGTTGTGGCGTCATCATCCAGAGCACCGGCAACCAGATTACAGGCGTCACGGGCGACCCGGACCACCCGGCCAACTTCGGGCGGCTGTGCTCCAAGGGCAGCACGCTGCACCTGACGGCCAGCGCCACAGTCACGCTGCAAACCCGTTTGTTGCAACCCCTGCGCCGCCTGCAGCGCGGTGAGGCACCGCAGCCGGTATCGTGGAACGCGGCACTGCAGCACGCCACTAATAAATTCGCCCAAGTGATCCGCGACCACGGGCCGGACGCCGTAGGCTTTTACGTCAGCGGCCAGTTGCTGACCGAAGACTACTATGTCTTTAACAAGCTGGCCAAGGGCCTGATTGGCACCAACAACATCGACACCAATTCACGCCTGTGCATGAGCAGCGCAGTGGCTGGTTACAAAAAGACGCTGGGCGCCGACGCACCGCCCAACTGCTACGACGATGTGAAGTTTGCACAAACGCTGTTCATCGTGGGTTCCAACACCGCGTTTGCTCACCCTGTCCTGTTCCGCCGTATTGAAGACGCCAAGCGCGCTAACCCGGCGCAAAAGATGGTGGTGGTCGATGTACGCCGCACCGATACGGCTGAGTCGGCAGATTTATTTTTGCAAATTCAGCCTGGCACTGACGTGATGCTGTTCAACGGCATGCTGCACCTGATGCTGTGGGAGGGTTGGGTGGACCGCGCTTATATCGACGCACACACCAACGGCTTTGACGATCTGAAAGCCACCGTGCGTGATTACACGCCCGATGCAGTGGCCGCTACATGCGGCATCAGGAAAGACGACTTGGCGCAGGCCACAAAGCTATTCGCACAATCTCCTGCCACGCTGAGTTTGTACTGCCAGGGCCTGAACCAATCCAGCAGTGGCACCGCCAACAATGCAGCGCTGATTAACCTGCACCTGGCCACAGGCCAGATTGGCAAGCCAGGGGCCGGGCCATTTTCGTTGACTGGCCAACCCAATGCCATGGGTGGGCGCGAGGTGGGTGGCTTGGCTAATTTGCTCACTGCCCACCGCGATTTGGCCGACCCCGCGCACCGCGCTGAAGTGGCGGCTTTGTGGGGTGTACCTTCCGTGCCTGAGAAGCCTGGAAAAACCGCAGTCGAAATGTTCCAAGCCGCCGCCGATGGCGAAATCAAGGCCCTGTGGATTACCTGCACCAACCCCGCGCAAAGCATGCCCGACCAAGCTACCGTGCGCCGCGCCTTGGAGCGCGCCGAGATCGTGGTCGTGCAGGAAGCCTTTGCCACCACCGCCACCTGCGCCTACGCCGACCTGCTGCTGCCCGCCACCACGTGGGGCGAAAAGGAAGGCACCGTGACGAACAGCGAGCGTCGCATCTCCAGAGTGCGCGCCGCCGTTTCGCCGCCGGGCGCAACTGAAAACGGCCCGCGCCACGACTGGGCCATTGCGGTGGACTTTGCCCAGCGCTTAGAGAAGTTAGGTTTTGGGGTCAGATCCAAATTCAGGACAGCCCCCTCAACGGAGACAAACCAAGTCGAACGAAATTTGGCTCTGACCCCGATACCGCTTCAGCCGGAAGCAACTCTCTTCCCCTACCCCACGCCCGAGTCGGTATGGAATGAGCACCGCGAATCCACCCGTGGGCGGGATTTGGATATCACCGGCATGTCTTACGCCAGACTGGAAGCCACGCCGCTGCAGTGGCCAATGCGCGAGGGAGAAACCACTGGCAAAGTGCGGCTCTACGAAGACGGCATCTTTCCCACCCCCGATGGCCGGGCCCGCTTTGCCAATGTGGCCTACAGAGGAGTAGCCGAGCCGCGCGAGGCACGTTACCCATTTTCACTGACCACGGGCCGCCTGCGCGACCAGTGGCACGGCATGAGCCGCACCGGCACGCTGGGCCGATTGTTTGGCCATGTGCGCGAACCCGCGCTGCAAATGCACCCACAAGACATGGCACGAAGGCTTTTGAAGGAAGGCGACCTGGTGCACATCACCAGCAAACGCGGCTCCATCGTGGCACCCGTGCAAGCCAGCACGGAGGTGGCCATGAGCCAGACCTTTATGGCCATGCACTGGGGCGAGGAATTCATCAGCGGCCGCAGCAGCACCGGCCATGCACTGGCGGGGGTGAATGCACTCACGACACCCGCCTTTTGCCCGGACTCCAAGCAACCCGAATTTAAACACGCGGCCGTGAAAGTGCTCAAGGCTGAATTGCCCTGGACGTTGCTGGCCATGGCCTGGCTGCCCGCCAATCAGGCATTGGCGGTACGCACGGCCCTGCAGGCGCTGATGCGTGAGTTTGCCTTTGCCAGTTGTGTGCCCTTCGCCAACGCAGTGGCCATGGACAGTACCTCTGAGCGCCAGGGCGTGCTGTTTCGTGCGGCGGACACAGAGGCTGCGCCCGATGCGCTGCTGGCACTGATAGAACGCCTGCTGCAACTCGATACCCCTGAAGTAGTGCGCTACGCCGACAAAAAGCGCGGCCAGCGCCGCACAATGCGACTAGAGCGCGGTAGCGTGAACGCCACACTCGTTGGCTTCTTGCTGGCTGGAGACACCAGCGCGCAGGCTTGGATCAGCGCACTCCTGCAAGACGAACAACCCGCGCAAAACTACGGCCGCGCCCTGCTAGTGCCCGGCAGCACCCCACCAATGCCCGTGATCAGCAAAGGCAAGGTGGTCTGCACCTGCTTTAACGTGACCGATGTGGCGATTGAAGAGCAACTCAGCCAGTGCACCGGTAGCGCGCCCGCGCGGCTGGCGGCGCTGCAAGGCGCGCTGAAGTGCGGCACCAATTGTGGTTCCTGTATTCCGCAATTGCAGCGTCTAGCGAAAGCCAGTGTGGTAACGCTTGCGGCCTAGACGCAAGGCGGCATAAGCTCATAGCCAAAAGTCATCAAGCCTCAACGACAATCCTGCCCATGGCGATAGGCAAATACATCAAGGAAATCGGACGCGGCAAAGACGGCGCCCGCGCGCTCACCCGCGAACAGGCCACCGATTTGTTTGGCCAGGTGCTGGACGGCACGGTGACTGACCTGGAGATTGGCGCGTTTTGTCTGGCCATGCGCATCAAGGGTGAAACCGCGCAGGAGATGGCCGGTTTTCTGGATGCCACCTACGCCCGCATGCAGCGCGTGCCGGTAGGCGACACACCGGTCATCAGCATCCCCAGCTACAACGGCGCGCGCAGGCTGCCGGTGCTGACACCCTTGCTAGCGCTGCTACTGGCGCGCGAGGACCTGCCGGTACTGATCCACGGCACAGCCACCGAATCCAGCCGTGTTTTTACGTCAAAAGTGCTTGAGGCCCTGGATATTCCTGCCTGTGCAGCTATTGAAACCATAGCAAATGGCTGTGTGGCCTTTGCACCCACTGCTTTGCTTTGCCCGGGTTTGCAGCGCCTGCTAGATGTGCGCCGTGTCGTCAATCTGCGCAACCCGGCCCACAGCCTGGTCAAGCTGATGAACCCTTGTGCGGGAAAAAGCTTGGTGGTGAGTAGCTACACCCACCCCGAGTACGCCATCTCCATGGCCGAGACCTTCACGCTGATGCAGTCCGACGCTTTGTTGATTCGCGGCACCGAAGGCGAAGCGGTGGCCGACCCCCGGCGCACACCCAAAATGCAGGCCTTCATTGGCGGCCAAGCTACCGATCTGCTGGCGTACCAGGCCGGTGCGCTGCCAACCCTGCCCGAGCTTCCTACGGAGATTGATGCCGGCAGCACCGCAGCCTACATCCGCCGTGTAATGAACGGCGAACTGCCCGTGCCCGCACCGATTGCGCAGCAGGTGGCCCATATCTTGCAAATTATTGCCCCCATGCGCGCCGCTTCGCTCTAATCTACTGACCTATGCCACACGATCTGTCACCCCCCCCCAGTTGCCGACCGAGTACCGTTATGGGGACCGGCCACGTAACGCTGGTGGGCGCTGGTCCCGGCGACCCGGACTTGCTCACGCTCAAGGCCCTCAAAGCCTTGCAGCTAGCTACCGTAGTGATGGTGGATGACCTGGTCAACCCCGCCATCGTGGCCCTTGCCAACCCCGCGGCCCGCATCGTGCAGGTGGGCAAGCGCGGGGGCTGCAAGTCCACACCACAGTCTTTCATTGAGCGGCTGATGATCACCGCGGCCCAGGCGGGCGAAAACGTGGTGCGCCTGAAGGGTGGTGATCCGTTTATTTTTGGCCGCGGGGGTGAAGAAGTCGAAGGTCTGCTCGCCGCGGGCGTGCAGGTCAGCGTCGTCAATGGCATCACTGCAGGCTTGGCGGCTGTGTCATCGCTGAACGTGCCCCTGACCCACCGTGAACACGCCCATGGCGTGGTGTTTGTAACTGGCCACGCCAAGCCTGGTGACTCCGGCACCGACTGGGCCGCCCTGGCGCACGCCGCGCGCCAAGCCAAACTGACGCTGGTGATCTACATGGGGGTGAGCGGTGCAGCCGACATTCAAAACCAGTTACTCGATGGCCTGGACGGCAGCACCCCGGTGGCCATCATCCAGAACGCAAGCCTGCCTAGCCAGCGCCACTGCGTGTGCACGCTGGACGCGCTACACGCTACCATCACGGCCGAAGACATGGCCAGCCCGAGCGTGATCGTGGTGGGCGATGTGATGCAGGGCCTGTTGGCCGCTGCGCAGCAACTGAGTCGGCAGAAGCCGGCTAGCGCAGCCGCGTAAGCCCGGCAGGCCGGTCGCGCCAGGCAGTCCTTACAACTTGGGCAGCAAGACCAACTGCACGTAATTGTCTGAACGCAAGTAACGCTGGAAGGCGGCTTGCACATCGGCCACCGTGAGCGCAGCCACTTCTTTTTCGTAGTTCAGCAGCTGCGCTGGGTCATCCCCGTACAAAACCGCGTTCTGCAAAGTGCCCATCCAATAGCCGTTCTCGCGCAGCGCCCGGCGGTGCGCAATCAGCCAGTTCCTTTTGACCTTCTCCAGATCATCAGCCTGCGGACCCGCATCCTGCAGTTTCTTGATTTCACCAAAGGCAGCCGCGATCACCTTATCCACATTTTCGGGCCCACACGGCAAAGACAGTGACAGGTCATAGCGCTGAGTGGGCGCACGCGACAATCCGCCGCCCATGCCACCACCATAAATCAGCGTGAGCTTTTCGCGCAACACATCGATGATTTTGATGTTGAGAACATCCACCAGGGCCTGTACCCGCATCCGCTCAATCGGTGAATAAGTGGCTGGGCCCGTAAAGTGAATCGCGATCTGGGCCTTGGCTTCGGTACCGGCGCGCACTTCCTGCGTCACCACACCCGTCACCGGCAGCACCCCCAGGTCCACATACTGCGTGGGCACATCGCCCGTGGGTAGGCTGGCCAGGTAGGTCGCCAGCAGGGGCTTGATCACCTCCGGCGTGAAGCTGCCTACAAAAACGAACGTAAAGCCCTTGGCGCTGGAGAATCGATCTTCGTAAATAGCCTGAATACGGTCCAGTTTCAGGCCTTCAAAATCGGCTGGCTTGGGGGTCAGAAACACACGCGGATTACCACCATACAGCGTGGTCTGCAGGGCATCCTGAAAAATCGACTCGGGGCGTACTAACGCGTTTTTGGTCGCATCGCGGGAGCGGGATACAAACGATTCAAACAGGTCCGCATCACGCCGTGTTGGGGCAAAACGCAGGTGCAGCAACTGCAGCAGCGTCTCCAGATCGGCATTACTGGCCGAACCGCCCACGGCATCGGCAAGGGTTGCCATATTGGCCGAGAGCCCCACCACCTTGCCTGCCAGCATCTTCTGCAACTCAATCGGGGCAAATTGCGCCATGCCCATCGAGGAGATCACATTGCTGGCATAAGCCGCGTTGTATTTGTCGGCCAGCGGGTACAGCGACTGCCCGCCAAACCGGCTAGCCCCCAGCAGGATTTCATCGTTCTTGAAATCGGTAGCCTTCAAAATGACCTTCACACCATTGGACAAATCCAGCTCGGTCAAGCCCAGCACATCGTTGCGGCGTTCGGCCACAATACTGCCGGGTTTGGGTAATTTCGCCATCAGACTGGTGGCTACGGCTTTCTCCACTTTGGCCACTACGGCGGTCTGCTCAGCCTTATTTACAGCGGCCAGTAGCTCGGTATTTTTGGGCACCGTGGCATCGACCTTTTCCGTGCCGCTAAAGATCACCAGCTTGGCCGCTTTTTCTGGGATGACGTCGCGGGCAAAGGCATTCACCTCGGCCATCGTGATGGTGGGTAGCATCTCAGCAGCATAGGTCAGCTCATTGGCGATACCAGGAATGGATTCCTTTTGCAGGAAGTTGCGGATGTACTCGGAAGCATAAACCGCTGAATTGGTTTTCTCACGCTCGGCATAGCCCTGCTCATAACCGCGCAGCATGGTCTTTTTGCCCCGCTCCAATTCATCATTGCTGAAGCCGAACTGGCGGGCGCGTTCATTCTCTTGCACCAGCGCGGCAATGGCCGGCTCTGCGCCCTGACGCCCCAGCAGCGCGCTGGCGCTAAACATGCGGTAGCCCGGCATCAGCACTGACAGTCCACTTCCACCGCCCACAAACGGCGGATTGGCCTGCTGGGTTAGCTCTTGCATCCGCTGCCCCAACAGCATTCCAAACAATCGCTCAACGGTTTTTTTCCGCACGTCGCCCAGAGTCACTTCCGTCCTGTCTGGCGTCACCGGGAACAGCATTTGCATCACATCGTTGGGGGCTTCCTTGTCGGTCACCACCACCGCTTCTGACACGCCCCGCACCGGCAAAACCGTATAGGTACGGGGCCGCTCAACCGCGGGGTTCTTCAGCTGCGAGAAGTTGGCTTCGATCAGCGCTTTGGCATCCGCGGGCTCAATATCACCCACCACCACCACCGCCATCAGGTTGGGGCGATACCAGTCTTTGTAAAAGCGCTTGATGGTCTCGTACTTGAAGCCTTTGAGGTTGTCCTCAGTGCCAATCGGTAAACGGTCCGCGTACTTGGAACCGCTGAAGATTTTGGGGAGTAGCACCTTGTTCATCCGGTCCTGAGCGCCCTTGCCCAATCGCAACTCTTCCAGCACGATGCCGCGCTCCGAGTCGATATCTGGATCATTGAACGCGACACCCTGCGCCCAATCCTGTAACACCAGGAATCCCTTTTCCACCGCCTCGCGTTTGTCGGTGGGCAGCGGCAAGATGTAGACCGTCTCATTGAAGCTGGTGTAGGCGTTTAAGTCGGCGCCAAACTTCAGGCCAATGGACTGTAAATAGGAAATCAGCTCATGCTTTTTGAAGTGGGTCGAACCATTGAAGGCCATGTGCTCTACAAAGTGCGCCAGCCCCCGCTGATCATCATCTTCTAATACCGAGCCAGCTTTGACCACCAAGCGCAATTCCAGTCGCTTCTCAGGACGGCTATTTTTTTGAATGTAGTAGGTCAGCCCATTGGCGAGCTGGCCCTTTTGCACTTGCGGCCCCACAGGAATCGGATCCGACAGGTTGAGCGCAGCTTGCGCGAATACGCTAGCAGCTCCTAAAAGCAGGCCGGCGCTGATTTTTCGAATCTGGATATGGAACATCAACTTCCCTGAACAATGGTGACCGGGGGAGCTTACCAGCGCGGTTACAGTCACGGCTCTCAACCACTGAAATAGAACGGATTTATCCATGCGCTTGCACGCCATTTCGCTCTCCCTCATAGCTCTCATCACCCCGCCGGCCTTTGCCGACGAAGGCATGTGGACCTTCGACAACCTGCCCTACGAGCAGCTTAAGGCGCGCTACAACTTTGTCCCGGACAAAGCCTGGGTCGACCATGTGCAGCGCGCAGCGGTCAGCCTGGGCGGATGCTCGGCATCCTTTGTGTCCAAAAGCGGATTGGTGATGACCAACCACCACTGCATTGCCGGTTGCCTGCAGCAGATTTCCAGTCAAGCCAAAAACTACCTCAATGATGGCTTTCTTGCCCGCAAGCCCGAGCAAGAATTGCAGTGCCCTGCCACCGAAGTGAGCCAGCTGGAGCAAATCACCGACGTCACAGCCAAGATGCAACTCGCCACCCAGGGCCTGGAAGGCGAGGCTTTTCAGAATGCCCAAAATGCGCTGACAGCCACGCTAACGTCGCAGTGCCAGGGCGACAACCAGGCCACCGTGCGCTGCAGCGTCGTCACGCTGTACCAAGGCGGCCAATACCACTTGTACCGCTACCACCGCTACTCGGATGTGCGCTTGGTGTGGGCGCCTGAAGACGCTGCGCCCAACTTTGGCGGTGATCCAGACAATTTCAATTTCCCCCGCTACGGGCTGGACTCGGCCATGCTGCGCGCCTATGAAAACGGCGCACCCGCAGTGGTGACCGATTTCTTCCCGTTCAGTGCTGCCGGTGCAAAAGCCGATGAGTTGGTGTTCACTGCCGGTACGCCTGGGCGCACCAGCCGTTTACTAACGGTATCGCAATTAGAAACTCTGCGCGATGTCACCACCATCAACGCCATCAAACGCGGCTTTGAGCTGCGCGGCGCACTGACCCAATTCCGAAAGCTGGGCACCGAGCAAGCGCGTATTGCCTACAACGACTTGTTCTTCTTGGAGAACAACATGAAGGTCAGCTCTGGCAACTTGGCAGCGCTGCAGTCGCCCGCACTGATGGAGCGCAAGCGGGCCGATGAGGCCTCGCTCAAGAAATTTGTGGCGTCCAACCCCAAGTTGCGGGCCGAGATTGGCGACCCCTGGGCGGCCATTGCCAAAGCGCAAGCGCATATCCGTGAAGTCGGGCCAGAATATGAAGCCATGGAGGGCGCGCGCACCTTCAACACGCGCTACTTCAGCATCGCCCGCGCCCTGGTCCGCGGTGCTGAAGAGCGCGGCAAATCTGACGCTCAACGCCTGCCAGAGTTCGCATCTGCACGCCAGTCATTGGTGGAACGTCAGCTGTTCTCACCCGCTCCGATCTACCCCGAGTTTGAGAAATTCAAACTCGAGTTTTCACTGACCAAGCTGCGCGAAACACTGGGTACCGACCACCCTTTCGTCAAACAAGTACTGGGTAATGAATCCCCCGAGCAAATGGCAAAACGCTTGATCGACGGCACCCGGCTCGGTGACATTGCGTTGCGCAAGGCATTGTGGGCGGGCGACAAAGACGCTTTGACAAAATCTGAGGATCCATTTGTCAAGCTGGTGCGCGACATTGACGCAGGTGCCCGCACCATGCGCAAGCGCTATGAAAGCGAGGTGTCCGCGGTCGAGCACAAAAACGCCGAACTGATCGCCAAAGCGCGCTTTGCGCAGCTTGGCACCAAAACGTATCCCGACGCCACGGGTACCCTGCGTCTAAGCTTTGGTGCGGTCAAGGGCTGGCAGGAGCGTGGTACGCCGGTACCGCCGTTTACAGATTTTGCGGGGGCGTTCAAACGCCACACCGGTGCTGAGCCTTATGCACTGCCTGATTCGTGGCTGGCTTCTAAAACCAAAATCAATTTAGCGCAGAACTACAACTTTGTGACCACCAACGACATCATTGGCGGTAACTCTGGCAGCCCGATGATCAATGCCAAGGGCGAAATCGTTGGCCTGGCCTTTGACGGCAATGTGCACTCGCACGGCGGCGGCTTCTGGATGGACTCTGCGTTAAACCGTACGGTGGGCGTGACCAGTGGTGGTATCCAAGAAGCACTGAAGTCGATCTACGGCGCGACTGAATTGCTCAGCGAACTTGCTGGCAAATAAGCCCAACATCTGACGCAACCCGCCCCATGCATTCATTTGACGTTGTGATCCTCGGGGCCGGGGCCGCTGGCCTGTTTTGTGCCGGTGTGGCGGGGCAGCTCGGCCTTAAAGTCTTGGTCATCGACCATGCCGAGAAAGTCGCTGAGAAGATTCGCATCTCGGGCGGGGGACGCTGCAACTTCACTAATTTGGGCACCACACACGCCAACTTTTTGAGCGACAACCCGCGCTTTTGCCGCTCGGCACTAT
The DNA here is from genome assembly GCA_025363275.1 of Burkholderiales bacterium. GTDB lineage: Bacteria > Pseudomonadota > Gammaproteobacteria > Burkholderiales > Burkholderiaceae_C > Allorhodoferax. The sequence goes on from JANYEE010000062.1 coordinate 10,358, forward strand.
CACGCTACACGCCACAAAATTTTGTGGCGCTGATGCAGCGCTATGCCATCCCCTTCCACGAAAAGCACAAAGGCCAGCTGTTTTGCGACCGTTCTGCTGAAGACATTATCCAAATGTTACTGGCCGAGTGCGCAGCAGGCGGTGTAACGCGCTGGCAGCCCTGCGCAGTCAAAAATATCAGGTTTTCGGCTGCTGGCCCTAGTGAATCCTGCCTAGACAGCTATGAAATCGATAGCAGTCAGGGTACGGTGCAGTGCGCCGCCGTCGTGGTTGCATGCGGCGGCTTGTCCATCCCCAAAATCGGCGCTACCGATCTTGGCTACCGCATCGCCAAGCAATTCAACCTACCCCTGGTGACACCGCGCCCGGCGTTGGTGCCGCTGACTTTTGACGAAGCAGCCTGGTCGCCATTTGCCCAACTGTCAGGCCTTTCATTGCCGATCAATATTGAAACAGGCGGCAAGAAGGACAAGACAGCGTTTTTGGAAGATCTGCTGTTCACCCACCGCGGCTTGAGTGGCCCCGGGGTGTTGCAAATATCCAGCTACTGGACTGAAGGCTCGTCCATCCGCCTCAATCTGGCGCCAGATACCAATGTGGCCGCCCTGCTCCTGCAGGCCAAGGCTACGTCCCGCAAGCTGATCGCCAATGAACTGGCTACCCTGGTGCCGAGCCGCCTGGCTGATACTTGGGTGGCCCAAGGCGCCGCGCTGGGCCACAACTGGCTGCGCCCCATCATGGAAGCCTCCGA
>JANYEE010000075.1 GCA_025363275.1 Burkholderiales bacterium
CCCCCCCCCCCCCCCCGCCCCGCCCCGCCCCGCCCCGCTTTGGCCCCGGTGCCTCCCGGGTGCAGCGCAAAGGCCCACCGCCCAATGCGCGAAGCCTCCTTACCCCCCAAAACCATTGGGAACACGATCCCGCAGAGGTTCGCACCCTCAAGCGCCATTTCAACGATCTGGAAGCCGACGTAGAGCTAGAAACGGGCGCCAGCGGCCTGGTCGTGTTTACACAAGACTGGCGCACCACGCGCAAGCTCAGCGAAGACTTGGGCACCATGGAGCACGAATATCTGGTGGAAGTGAAAGGCGAGGTAGAGCCCGACGCCCTGAAGCCAATAGGCTATGCACTCAAGGATAATCGCAACCACCTGCCGCAGGTCAAGGTGAGTGTCAGCAGCAGTTCTCCAGAAATGAGCCGCATTCGTTTTGCCATCAAGGGCTCACACCCCGGCCTAGTGGCCTATTTGTGCGGAGAAGCAAATTTTGAGATTTTGGCGATGCGCCGCGTTCGCCTGGGTCGCGTCACCATTGCCGATTTGCCGGTGGGCCAGTGGCGTTACCTGGCGGATTTTGAGAAGTTCTAGCTTTTAATGTAACTTTCCAGCTGGCTAATGGTGTTTTCGTGGTCCGCAATGATGTCGTTCATCAGATCGCGGATCGAGATCATCCCTATCACCTTGTCACCATCCACCACCGGCAAGTGGCGAATGTTCTTCTCGCTCATCAGCGCCATGCAATCGTGGGTACTGCTCTTGGGGGATACGGTCAGCACCTGGGCGGTCATGATGTCCGCCACCAGCGTGTCTTTAGAGGAACGCCCGGCCAGCGCAATCTTGCGGGTGTAGTCTCGCTCGGAAAACACCCCCACCAGTTTGCCGCTATCCATCACCATCATGGCACCCACGTTGTGGTCGGCCAGCCGCTGCAAGGCGGCAAACACGCTGTCCCCTGGGTTCAGGTGGTAGGTCGCAGCGTCGCGTTTTTTAAACAGCTCAAGAATCGGTCGCATGGTGCCTCCAAATATGGGGTACAGATGCCACGACGATACATCAAAAAAAGTGTGAAGCCCACCGATAAGCCGGATTCTGTGCAGGGAAGTTGCCCTCCCTGTGACCACCATTACTCTGGGCCGCTGGTCACCCAAACGGCTCGATGCTACCTACCCGCCAACTCCGGGGGCCCCGTCAACGTTGGCCTACTTGGTATTGCTGCGCGTAGAGATTGCCCGTTTCACCCGATGTACGCTTTCGCCCACATCGACTCGTCTCTGTTGCTCTAATCCTCACCTTAGGGCCGTGCACTTGCGTACACAGCCGTTTAGTGGACAGTCGTTAACTGCTACGCTGCCCTATGCAGTCCGGACGTTCCTCCAGTGCTTGGTTTCCCAAATTGCACCAGCGGTGGTCTGGCGGGCTTCACCCTCGGATTATCATGCACCTTTGCACCCTTACGGAGACCCACTATGCCCTTCGACAACGTTCTGCAGACCATTGGCAACACACCCCATATCCGCATCAACAAGCTTTTTGGCAACACCCACGCGGTGTACGTAAAGAGCGAGCGCAGCAACCCCGGTGGCTCCATCAAGGACCGCATTGCGCTGGCGATGATTGAAGATGCCGAAAAGAGCGGTGTACTCAAGCCCGGCGCTACGATCATCGAGCCCACCTCGGGTAACACCGGCGTCGGCCTGGCCCTCGTAGCTGCGGTCAAAGGCTACAAACTGATTTTGGTGATGCCCGACAGCATGTCGATTGAGCGCCGCCGCCTGATGCTGGCCTACGGCGCTTCGTTTGACCTGACGCCGCGCGAAAAAGGCATGAAGGGCTGTATCGCCCGCGCCCAAGAGCTGGCCGAACAAACGCCAGGGTCTTGGATTCCCCAGCAGTTTGAAAACCCCGCCAACATCGACGTGCATGTACGCACCACGGCATTGGAGATTGCCAATGACTTCCCGAATGGCGTGGACGTCATCATCACCGGCGTGGGCACCGGCGGCCACCTGAGCGGCGTGGCCCAAGTGCTCAAAGCCAAGTGGCCCAACTTGAAGGTGTTTGCCGTGGAGCCCACCGCCTCGCCGGTGATCAGCGGCGGTGCACCTGCGCCCCACCCCATTCAGGGTATTGGCGCGGGCTTTATCCCCAAGAATTTGAAGACCGAACTGCTGGACGGTGTGATCCAAGTGGAGGCTGAAGCCGCCCGCGAATACGGCCGCCGCAGTGCGCGCGAAGAAGGCTTGTTGGTCGGTATTTCCAGCGGTGCGACGTTGGCCGCGATTGCCCAGAAACTGCCCGAAATTCCTGCGGGTAGCACGGTACTGGGCTTTAACTACGACACGGGTGAGCGCTATCTGTCGGTTGAGGGCTATCTACCTGCCTGAGCTACATCCCTTTTGCACGCTCAGGACGCCGGGCAGGCCTTGCGAAAGTAAGCCGCCCGGTCTTGCGAACCTGGGTGACTGCTTAGATACGTCGGTATCAGCTTGCCCACCTCGCCTTGCGCCGTGGCGGCCCGGTCAAAAAATAGTGCCGTCTTGGCCGGGTCGATGTGGACATCGCACAGCAGCGCCCGCGAGAACGCATCGGCCTCAGTCTCAAAATGGCGGCTGTAGTTCAAATGCCCCAGTGCCGCAGGAATAGCGGCCAAGGCGGTGGAGTAGTCGCCAATCAGCGCTGAGCCCAGAATCGTCAATGCCGTGCTTTGAACCACGCTGCGCAGACCGTGCCTATGCTTCAGGTGCCCCAGCTCATGCGCCAGTACGCCCGAGATGGCGTCCAGGTCACCGTCCACCAGGGTGACCAGTTCATCGGTCAGCACAATGAAATTGCCGGGCAATGCAAATGCGTTCGGCCCCACCCAGGACTTGCGAATCAACAACTCCAGCCGTGCGTATTCCGGCCCCTTGAGATCTTGCGTCAGGAGCACAAACCGCGCCTGAATATCGCCTCTTTGCTGGGTGGGTAGCGCAGAGGGCAACAACCACTGGGCTTCCACCTGGCGCAAAGTCGTCTCGCCCAGCCTGCGCTGGAGATCCTGCGGCACCAGGGCGGCACCAAAATCGGCCACCGATGGCAGCAGCCCCACGTAAAACGCGGTCAGCACGCCCGCCAGGAACGCCAGCGCCATGGCAGCAATACGCCAGTCACCGTGCAACACGGCAGCAAGTGCAGACTCTCTTTGTACCCCGACGCCAGCACGGACCAGCACTGCCAGTAGCTCGGGGGACGCAGCCATCTCCCAGGTACTGCCATCGGCCAGGCGCACAAACTGCACACCCCGCCGACTGGGGTGGATCGGCAACACCTCTTGGGCCTGCACCTGGCGCTGGCCCTGTGCCCACTGCAGCACCAGGCCCGTGCCCTCAGCGGCCAGCGTGGCGGGCCATTTGACGGCGGTTTGCCCGTCCAGCAAGATTCCCGAGAAGACTTGGCTCATAAACCGACATCCATATCAAACAATTCGGCGGCGCTTTCGCCCAAAGCCCCACGCTGCGACTGGCCCGCCCCCGCCGCCACGGTGTTGAGGCTCTCCAGCCCGGAGGCGCTCACGCACTGCAAGCGAAATCTGGCCAGTCGGACAGCGGCAAACGGCCGGTACAAGCCCAAAGTCAGCACCACCCAAAGGGTGTTCATGCACTTGATGCGCATAAAGGTGATGGCTGACACATCGCAGTGCAGGGCCACGCTGCCCACCCGGGTTTTGTCCCACACCAGGCGCTGAAAGCGGGCGGTAAAGTAGCTGCCTAGCAGCAGAAATATCAGCCACATCAAGGCCAGTGTGAAGGCGACACCCACCCAGGCTGCGGCACTGCCTTTACCCAGGATGACAGCGCCAATGGCTGCGAGTGCAAACGCAAAAAATCCGCCAAAAAGCACAATCGCGAACGTGGCCCCCAGGCCCCAGGCCCATACCTGAACAAAGTCCGTGCGCTGTGCCGTGAACACAAAACGGGCATCGCCAAAGCGCAAATTGCTCTGCACATACTGGCGAAAGAGCGCATGAAAAACGGGCAGCACCAGGAAGCCCAGCCCGGTCAGCAGCAAAATCCAAACGTCATCCTTGGGGCCCAACAAATACCCGGCGGCAGCGGCTGGCCCGAATGCGATCACGATCACCGGAACATACACCGCATAGGCGTCGCGCAAGCTGCCGTCAAAGCCAAACTCCAGCCCGCGAAAGCGCGTGTTGCGCGCCTTGAAGCGGTTGGACTGCCATAGCAAATACGGCAGTACGCCCGCCAGCACACAGGTTACCGCCAGGCCCGCGTGTGCGGAGTGCTCAAAGGCCACGTAGTACACCACCAGCAATCCCAAGGCCAACAAGCGACCCAACAAAATCGACACCGGATTCGCGGTGTAGTCAAAGGCGCTGCCGTCCAGCAGCGTGTGCTGGTAAAAATACCGCAGCCTGCGCACCTTGGCCCAGGCGCCGTACAGGCCCAGCGTGCAAATGGTGAGTGTGAGATTGACCGCCCAGATGCGGAAGTATTCGGCACCCGAGCCGGTGAAGACCAACGGTGTGCGGAGCACCTCTGGCGCGGGCTCCGGGGTGGTATGCGATGGCCCAGGTGGCGGTTCAGGAAGCACATCCAGGGTTTGTGACATTGTCACAACACGCGTGAAGTGGGATTGGATTGGAGACGCGCCATTTTTTGGGGAGGGCTACGACAAGCTGCGCAGATCGGCTTGCACTCGACGCAGAACTGCATCCCATTGGCCGATCTGCTCCTGTCGATACAGCTTGGCGCTGGGGTACCAGGGGCTGTCTGCCCGGTCCAGCATCCAGCGCCAATCCACGGAGTAAGGCAGCAATATCCAGGTCGGCCGGCCCAGGACTGCGCTCAAGTGCGCCACGCTAGTGTCCACACACACCACCGCATCCAGCAGCTCACATACAGCGGCAGTGTCCGTGAAGTCGGCCAGTTCGTCGCCAAAGTGGCGTATCCAGGGTGTTCGGGTCAAAACCTCCTGGTCGGCAGACCGCACCTCGTTTTGCAAGCTGAAATACGCGCAACTATCGGGTAGACCTGCAATCAACGTGGAAAACGCAATGCTGCGGTTGTGGTCGTTTTTGTGAGCCGCATTGCCACTCCACACCAAGCCCACGCGCGGCTTGGTTTTTTCGCCGAGCTTTAGGCTCCATTCGGCGAGCTTTGCAGCTCCTCCTTTAACCCCACTGCTTTGCGGAATACTGCTTTCTTCAGTCTTGAAGGCCAAAGGCAAGCTCAAAAGCGGGCAGTGGTAATCAAAGTCGGGCAAGGGCTCGCCCTGGGCTACGATCTGCGCTACGCCTTCCAGCGATTGCAGCAAATCCACCAATGGCCTCTGAACTTCCAAAATAACTCGGGCGCCCAAAGCAGCGACCAAAGGCACGTAGCGACAAAACTGAATGGTGTCGCCCAGGCCCTGTTCGGCATGGAGCAGGATGTTCTTGCCCTGCAAAGGCGTATCGCCCAGCCACAAGGGTCGCGCAAAGCTCCGTGTGCTATCTCGGATGGAGGCGTCCCAGCGGCGCTCGTACAGCGCAAAACCCTCAGTCAACTGACCAGCTAGCAACAGAGCCAGGCCCTTATTCCAGTAAGCCACCGGGTCGAGGGGCTCCAGTTCGATAGCCTTGTCGTAGTGGCTGATGGCAGCATCCAGTTGCCGGTCATCACGCAGAGCTTCGCCCAGGTTGGAATGCGGGAGGGCGCTGTCGGGCCAAAGCCGTATGGATTCACTGAAGTCCGCGATGGCGGCATCCAATTGATTGCGCAGCTTTAAGACTGAGCCACGGTTTGAGTAGGCCTGCGCTAGCGCGGGCTTCAAGGAAATGGCCGTGTTGTAGCTTTCTAGCGCTTCGTCTACACGACCCACTGCCTGCAGCGCAATGCCCCGATTGCAATGGGCCTCCGCCAACCCGGGCTGCAGTTGCACAAGCGCGTCCAGTTGTTGGATCGCCGCATCGTATTGCTGGGACTGCAACAACCAGTTGGCAAGCCACTGCCGGTAGTCCACCTTCTGCGGACAGGCTACGACGCACTGCACCAGTAGCTTTGGAATCTCTCCCTCTTGCCCCAGAAGCGGATAAACGCGAACCAAATCGGCACACGCCAGCGAGAAATCAGGTGCCAGCCGCAGTACCTCAAAATATTGCGTCTTGGCGTTCTGAAGGTCGCCTTCACGCTCGGCAATCTGACCAATCAAATATTGGGCTTCGTACGCCTCGGGCACATTGCCGATGAGTGCAGCTGCGCGGCGCAGCAGGATGCGCGCTTCCGCATAGCGACCCAACTCTTTGAGCGTATAGCCCAGGCACGTCAGAGTGTTGCTGTCGTTGGCATTAAGGCTTTGCGCTTTGCGAAAGCAGCTCTCCGCCTCCTCCAAATTGCCATTCGCCAAAAACTGGTTACCGCGCGAGCGCCAGTCATGCACTTCTGCTTCATACGGATTTTTCACTGGCGCGCCTACATCAGGTGCTCCGCCGGTCAGCTTGACGAGCCTGCGCTCCAGCGCCAGGCGTAGTCGGTCCAGCATGTTGATTACGACTGGGTTTCGCGCAATTTCAAAAATACCCAGGACGCGAAGCTATCAATGAACGCTTCGTCGTAGCCCGCATCCTTGAGAGTCCATTTGAAAGTATTTAGCAGCTTAGCTGTCTTATAAAAGTTCAGTATCTCCTCCTGCTTGAAGGCCTGAATCTTCTTCACCAGCTTCTCTTTGGCGTAATTCGACTTGGACAATCGCTTGGCATCTGAGAGTGCTTTGTCACTGGGCACCATGCCCATTAACGCCTTGGCCAAGTCCTCTGCAAACTTGACGGACCGCGTGCTACTGAGCCAACTGAACATTCTTTTCCCCTTGGTTAGCAACTCTGTTGCCGGATATCACTTGGATTCTAGCCACGCCAAGTACAAACCCTAATTCCAGGCTGGCACGTGGATTGCTAGCATCCAGTCAATTACTTGACTGAATGGTCAGTTTTTGAAACGTATGCCAACCAGGAGCTGCTGACGTGACCACTACCACCACTGCGTTCACCACGCCGTCCACCCAGCCGGACGTGCAAGCCGGCCGCCTCGGCCCTGAGGAATACGCCAAAGCATTTGCCGACGCCACGCCGCGCCTCACGGCCACGCAGGCGCTGCTGGAGGCCGAGCGCTGCCTGTATTGTTTTGATGCACCCTGCGCTACCGCCTGCCCCACCAACATCGACGTGCCGTCCTTCATCAAGCGCATTGCCGATGGCAATCTGCGCGGCTCGGCCAAAGCCATTTTGGAAAGCAACCCGCTGGGCGGCATGTGTGCCCGGGTGTGCCCGACCGAGAACCTGTGCGAGGCAGTGTGCGTGCGCAACACGCAGGAAGACCGCCCCGTAGCCATTGGCCGCCTGCAGCGCCACGCGGTGGACGCGCTGATGGAGAGCGACAAGCCGCAGATCTTTACCCGCGCCGCGCCCACTGGCAAAAAAGTGGCTGTGGTGGGCGCCGGCCCGGCGGGCCTGGCCTGTGCCTACACGCTGGCGCGTGAGGGGCACGACGTGGTGGTGTTTGACGCCCGCCCAAAGGCCGGTGGCTTGAACGAATATGGTTTGGCCAGCTACAAGACGCCGGGCGACTTTGCGCAGAAAGAGATTCAGTGGCTATTGGGCATTGGCGGCATCACGATCCAGAGCGACTGGAAGCTAGAGACCGTGGCGCAACTGGAGGCGCTGCGCAAAGACTACGCCGCCGTATTTTTGGGCATGGGCTTAGCCACCACGCACCAGCTTGACGTGCCGGGCGAAGACCTGGAGGGCGTGCAAGACGCTACTGCCTTCATTGCCACGCTGCGGCAGACCGAAGACAAAGCCACGCTACCCGTGGGCCGCCGCGTGGTGGTGATTGGTGGCGGAATGACAGCGGTGGACGCTGCGGTGCAAAGCAAGCTGCTCGGCGCCAAGGTGGTCCACATGGTGTACCGCCGCGGGCGCGATGCCATGGGCGCATCACAAGCCGAACAAGACTGGGCACAGACCAACGGCGTGGTGCTGCACCCGTGGCTAGCGCCGGTAGAAATCGTGGGACATAGTGATGGCAACGGCCACGTGGCCGCTGTGCGTTTTGCCGACCAGGCACTGGTGGGCGGCAAGCTGCAGCCCACGGGCCGCGAGATCACTTTTGAAGCTGACATGGTGCTCAAAGCCATTGGCCAGAAGCTGGGCAACGCGGTGCTGCTGGAGGCTGGACTTACGCTCTCGGGCGGCAAGATTGCCACCGATACAGCGGGTACGACCAACTTGAAGGGTGTATGGGCCGGCGGCGACTGCCGCGCCGGCGGGCTGGACCTGACCGTAGAGGCTGTGGAGCACGGCAAGCAGTCGGCCAAAGCCATCCACGCCTACATAACAGGTTGATGAGGCCTGAGCGCCTCGCGTCCCAAGCACACCCGAATTCTGGAGTCACACCATGGCCAATCTCGCAAGCAATTTCGTCGGCATCCAAAGCCCCAACCCGTTTTGGCTCGCATCCGCCCCACCCACCGACAAGGCCTACAACGTCAACCGCGCCTTTGAAGCCGGCTGGGGCGGCGTGGTCTGGAAGACGCTGGGCGAAGCCGGCCCGCCGGTGGTCAACGTGAACGGCCCACGCTACGGCGCGCTGCTCTCACCCGACCGCCGCCTGATGGGCTTCAACAACATCGAGCTGATCACCGACCGCGACCTGGAACTGAACCTGCGCGAGATCACCGAAGTCAAACGCCTGTGGCCCGACCGCGCCATGATCGTCTCGCTGATGGTGCCCTGCGAGGAGCAAAGCTGGAAGGCCATCCTGCCGCGCGTGGAGGATACCGGTGCGGATGGCATCGAACTCAACTTTGGCTGCCCGCACGGCATGAGTGAGCGCGGCATGGGCGCGGCTGTGGGCCAGGTGCCCGAATACATCCAGATGGTGACCGCGTGGTGCAAGCAATACAGCAAGCTACCGGTGATCGTGAAACTCACACCCAACATCACCGACATCCGCATGCCCGCCCGCGCCGCCAAGGCCGGTGGGGCGGATGCGGTGAGCTTGATCAACACCATCAACTCCATCATGGGCGTGGACCCCTACACGCTGACCATGTCGCCCTCAACCGGCGGCAAGGGCAGCCACGGCGGCAACTGCGGCCCGGCGGTGAAGCCCATTGCGCTGAACATGGTGGCCGAGATTGCGCGCGACCCACAAACGGCCGGTTTGCCCATCAGTGGCATCGGCGGCATTGGCAACTGGCGCGATGCGTTGGACTTCATCGCCCTGGGCTCGGGTACGGTGCAGGTGTGCACCGCGGCCATGGTCTACGGCTTCAAGATCGTGCAGGAGATGAGCGACGGCCTGTCCAACTACATGGACGAAATGGGCTTCACCAGCATCGACCAGATCGTTGGCAAAGCGGTACCGTCGGTCACCAACTGGCAATACCTGAACCTGAACCACATCAGCAAAGCGGTGATCAACCAGGACAGCTGCATCCAATGCGGTCGCTGCCACATCGCCTGCGAAGACACCAGCCACCAGGCCATCACCAACACGCGCGATGGCAAGCGCCACTTTGAGGTGAAGGAAGACGAATGCGTGGGCTGCAATTTGTGCGTAACGGTGTGCCCGGTACCGGAATGTATTACGCTGCGAGATGTGAAGCCTGGCGAGACCGACCAACGCACCGGCAAGGTGGTGAGCGGCGAGTACGCCAACTGGACGACCCATCCGAATAACCCGATGCGGGCGTAGTACGGCAGTTTTTGGGGTGTTTTGGGGCGCTCAGGAGCCTTCCAGAGCGTTTTAGGCATCCAATCGGCCTGGGGCCCTAGTGGAATATGCCTGAGTAGCTATAACTTTAGGAGCAAGCATGACAATTCTCTTCATCCAAGGCGGCACCGTGGTCAACGCCGACCGGGCTTTCAAAGCCGACGTGATTACCCAGGACGGCAAGATTGTGGCCGTCGGTGACAACCTGACCGCACCCGCGGGTGCGACCACGGTGGACGCGGGCGGCCAGTACGTCATGCCCGGCGGTATCGACCCGCACACCCATATGCAACTGCCCTTCATGGGCACGACCACGATGGACGACTTTTTCACCGGCACGGCGGCAGGCCTAGCCGGTGGCAACACCACCATCATCGACTTCGTCATCCCCGACCCGCAGGAAAACATCCTCGACGCGTACAAGAAGTGGCGCGGCTGGGCCGAGAAGTCGGCGAGTGACTATTCCTTCCACGTCGCCATCACCTGGTGGAGCGAACAAGTGCGCAAAGACATGGGCACGCTGGTGCAGGAAGAAGGCGTCAACAGCTTCAAGCACTTCATGGCCTACAAAAACGCCATCATGTGCGACGACGAAACCCTGGTGAACAGCTTCAAGCGCGCACTGGAGTTGGGCGCCATGCCCACCGTGCACGCCGAGAACGGTGAGCTGGTCTACCTGTTGCAAAAGACCGTCGCCGAGATGGGCATTAAAGGGCCTGAGGGCCACCCGCTCTCAAGGCCCCCCATGGTCGAGGCCGAAGCCGCCAACCGCGCCATCGCCATTGCCGATGTGCTGAACGTGCCGATCTATGTGGTGCACGTGAGCTGCATTGAGTCGCTAGAGGCCATCAGCCGCGCTCGCGCGCGCGGCCAGCGTGTGTACGGCGAAGTGCTTGCGGGCCACTTGGTGCTGGACGACAGCGTCTACCGCCACCCCGACTTTGCGACGGCCGCCGCCCACGTGATGAGCCCGCCCTTCCGCGCAGCAGGCAACAGCGAGTTCCTGTGGAAAGGCCTGCAGAGCGGCAACCTGCACACCACGGCGACGGACCACTGCACCTTCTGCGCCGCGCAAAAGGCTGCGGGCAAGGATGACTTCAGCAAGATCCCCAACGGCTGCGGCGGCGTCGAAGAACGCCTGGCCGTCATCTGGGACGAAGGCGTCAACACCGGGCGGTTGACGCCCAGCGAGTTTGTGGCTGTTACCTCGGCCAACGCGGCCAAGCTGTTCAACATCTACCCGCAAAAGGGCAGCGTGTCTGTGGGTGCTGATGCTGACCTGGTGGTGTGGGACCCGGCGGGTACCAAGACCCTTTCGGTGAAGACGCAGCACAGCAAGGGCGACTTCAACATCTTTGAAGGCCGCCAGGTCAAAGGCATCCCCAGCCACACCGTCAGCCAGGGCGAGCTGGTGTTCGTCAAAGGCGACCTGCGCGCTGTCAAAGGCAAGGGCCGCTATATCAAGCGCGCCGCCTTCAACGATAACTTTGCGGCGAACAAACTGCGCGCGGAGACGCTAGCACCTTCTGCTGTGAAGCGCTGACCTATGTTGCGCCTGCCAGTGTGTGGGATGCCTGGAGGGCTCATCAGTCCCTGCTGGTCCAGCAAATCGCCCCCCAGGCATCCCACACCCAGGCGAGAAGTAGCGTTACTGTATGCATGGTTTTGAAAACAGTTTGAACACCCACCCTCGTTCGGGATTGGGTAGGTCAGGGGCCGATTTGCTGGACCAGCAGGGACTGATGAGGCCCCTGACCTACCCATTCCCGAATGCGAAAGCCAACGATGGCAAAGATGCAATTACCCAAGGACTCCACCATGACCAACGCAACCGTCATAGACATTGAATCCGTCCGCATCAACGGCGAGCGCCTTTGGGCCTCGCTCATGGAGCTGGCGCAGATTGGTGCCACGCCCAAGGGGGGCGTCTGCCGCCTGACGCTGACCGACCTGGACAAGCAAGGCCGCGACCTGGTGCTGAAGTGGGCCAAGGAAGCGGGCATGACCATCACCATCGACCGAATAGGCAACGGCTTCATGCGCCGCGCGGGCCGCAACAACAGCCTGCCGCCCATCATGACCGGCAGCCACATCGACACCCAGCCCACGGGCGGCAAGTTCGACGGCAACTACGGCGTGCTGGCGGGGCTGGAAGTGGTGCACACGCTGAACGACTTGGGCATCGAAACCGAAGCGCCCATCGAAGTGGCCTTCTGGACCAACGAAGAAGGCTCGCGCTTTGTGCCGGTGATGATGGGCTCGGGCGTGTTCGCCAAAGCCTTCACGCTGGAGCATGCGTATGCGGCGACGGACACCGAGGGCAAGACCGTGAAAGAGGAGCTGGAGCGCATTGGCTACATCGGCACGCAGGAGCCCGGCGACCACCCGATTGGCGCGTACTTCGAGACGCACATCGAACAAGGCCCGGTGCTGGAAGACAACGACGTGACCATTGGCGTGGTCAGCGGCGTGCTGGGCATCCGCTGGTTTGACTGCACCGTGACCGGCATGGAAGCCCATGCCGGCCCCACACCCATGGCGCTGCGCAAAGACGCGCTACTGGCAGCCACCCACATCATGCAAGACGTGGTGGCCGCCGCCCACCGCCACCCGCCGCATGGCCGCGGCACCGTGGGCATGGTGCAAGTGTTCCCCAACAGCCGCAACGTGATCCCCGGCCGCGTGAAGTTCAGCATTGATTTGCGCAACGCCACCGACGCGCTGGTGGACCAGATGGCCGAAGAGGTGAAAGCCTTTGCCGCCAAGGTGGGCCAGGAGCACGGCGTGGACGTGAAGATAGAAATGGTGTCCAGCTACAACGCCATCGCTTTCCACGAGAACTGCGTGGACGCCGTGGGCCGCGCAGCCAAGAAGCTGGGCTACAGCAACATGCCCGCCGTTTCAGGCGCCGGCCACGACGCCGTCTACATGGCCAAGCTGGCCCCGAGTGGCATGATCTTCATCCCCTGCAAAGACGGCATCAGCCACAACGAGATTGAAGACGCGAAGCCGGAGCACATCACCGCGGGGTGCAATGTGTTGTTGCATGCGATGTTGGAGCGGGCTGGGGTGGTCTAGATCAGCGGAATTTCCCCCAAATTAGTGGGCAACTGCTACCTGACTTAGAGTGACGACTGTTTCAAGATTGGGAGCGGTTAAATCGCTATGCCTTTGGCCGACCTCGACGATATTTCCACCCACCCTGGCGCTGTTGAAGACGAGTTGCGCCGTGTGCAAGCACTCCTGCAGCTGGAACAAAAAGAAGATCTAGCGCAATTCAAACTCAAAAGCGCCAAGGTCAGTATTCAAGAGCGCGTCAAGCGAGGGCTCACCTGGTACCCCGTCACTATCACCAAGGAAGACATCGGTTTTGGCGGCAAAGTGGTGTTAGAGCTGGAGCGACCTACCGGCCCGCAGAGCCTGCATTTGTTCCAGGTCGGTAGCAATGCTGCGCTGTTTGGTAACCTGCCCGGGCACTCAGCGTCTGAACCGCCCACGCTCACTGGGGTCATCACCGGCGTACGGCGCAATAAACTGCTGCTGGCCACCACCAAGCAAGACCTGCCCGATTGGGTACTCGAAAGCGGCAAGCCAGGCGGCGGTAAGTTAGGGGTAGACCTCACCTTCGACGAGGTAAGTTACCGTGAAATGGATCACGCCCTGGGCGTCGTGATGCGCGCCCGTGGTGACCGACTGGCCGAATTGCGAGACGTGCTACTGGGCACCCGACGGGCGCGCTTTCGCGTGCCCCCCATTGGCGCTCTTGACGACCTGTTCTACCCCAGCCCGCTCAACGCATCGCAATTGGCGGCTGTTCGCCATGTGATCGCGGCACAGGATGTAGCCATCATCCACGGCCCGCCCGGTACCGGTAAAACCACCACGCTAGTGCAGGTCATTTTGGAAACTACGCGGCGTGAGCGGCGCGTGTTGGTGTGCGCACCCTCCAACACGGCCGTGGACTTGCTCACCGAAAAGCTGGCCGAGCGCGGCGTCAACGTCATCCGTATAGGCAACCCCAGCCGTGTGTCGGACCTGCTGCTGCAGCACACCCTAGACGCCCGGGTGATGGCCCACCCAAGCTACAGCAAGATGCGCGCGATGCGCCAAACCGCCGACCAGTACCGCGAAACGGCCAGCGAATACGTCCGCAACTTTGGCTTCGAGGAACGACAACAGCGCCAGCTATTGAAGGAAGAAGCGCGGGTGCTGACTCAGGCAGCTAACGATTTGGAGCGCTTCATCACCGAGGACGTGCTCGAATCGGTGCAGGTCATCACCAGCACACTGGTGGGCGCCAGCAACCGCAACATCCGACACCTGGCGTTCGAGACCGTTTTCATCGACGAAGCTGCACAGGCCCTGGAGCCGGGCTGCTGGATTGCGATTGCCAAGGGCGAGCGTGTCATCTTGGCTGGGGACCACCACCAGCTACCACCCACCGTAAAAAGCGAAAAAGCCGCGAGAGATGGCCTGCGCGAAACGCTATTTGAGAAGTGCATCAAGCGACAGCCGGATACAGCCCGCATGCTCACGGTCCAGTACCGCATGCACGCGCAAATCATGGCATTCAGCTCCGAGCAGTTTTACAACGGCCAATTGACGGCGCACCAGAGCGTGTGCCAGGCTGGCCTGGATGCCTACGACCTGAACTTTGCACCCGACCTACCTGTGGAGTTCCTCGATACGGCCGGATTCGGCTTCCTTGAAATCACCATCCCGGAAAGCCGTTCCACCGCCAACCCCGAGGAAGCGGATTTACTGCTCAAGCGCCTCATCCAACTGCTTGCGCCGTACGACCGGGCTGAGCCTGCGCAGAACCCACTGACCATCGGCGTGATTGCGCCCTACCGAGCCCAGATCAACTATTTGAAGGACACCATGGAGGAAAACGACGCGCTCAGCGGCTACCTGCAAAATCGCATGCTCAGCGTGGGCACTGTCGATTCGTTTCAGGGCCAGGAGCGCGACATCATTGCGATCTCACTGACGCGCAGCAACCACCAGGGCGACATTGGATTCCTCTCCGACATCCGCCGCATGAACGTGGGCATGACCCGCGCCCGACGAAAGCTACTGATCGTGGGTGACTCGTCAACGCTCGGCGCCCATCCATTTTTCAAGGAATTGCTGGCCTACGTGAAACGCATCGGAGGCTACCGCACCGCTTGGGAAATTGCCGATACCTCGTACCAGCCATAGCCCTCTCAGGGTCAGCATGGTCGACGAGACATTAGATTGCCATGGGGTGTCCCACCACGAAGAGAATAGAAAAACCCCGAAGTAGATCGATACCGAAATTCCGGTCTTTCATTGCTCCTTCTATTTGCGCAGAAATCACTAAACCAGCGCCAGCTCTGCCAACTTCACCGCCCCGTCAAAGCTACGCGCGCCGCCAATAAACAGGTTCAGGTGGCAGAAGACGCTGTCTTCCACGCCTGTCACTGCCGCCAGCTCGTGGTCGCGTAGGCCGGCCCACGCCTGGGGCAAATCCAGCCGCGCGGTGAATGAGCCGGGCTCTACTGGCACGGTCTTGATCTGGTACTGGTCGCCATCTGAGTCTGGGTAGATCACAAACATCACCTCGGGCATTTCGTCCACCACCACGCGCGTCCAGGGCATGCCGCCCTCTTGCAGGTGCAAGACCTTGCCGCCCACCAAGCGCGGCGCGGCGCGCACGGTGTCCACTGCGCTGATCTGTGCCACCTTTTTGCTGATGGCGTGGTCCAGAAACTTACGGGTGATGGCAATGGCTTCCGTGAAGCGCGTCTCTTGCAACTGGGCTTTGACTTTGCCGTCCATACCCTTCTCTTCCATCCAATGCGTGTTGAGCTGGGCGATGAGGCTGGAAAGGCCAAAGATGCCGGGCGACACGTCGCCCTGGCCGGTGTCCACAATATCGAGATACTGCACCAGCGAGTGGTCGATGGAGTGCACGATGTCGTCCACTCCCTGCGCGTTCAGGCTGTGGCTATTGGCACTAGCCCAGGCCCGCACGTAATCGGCTCCATGTGCTGCCCACACCAGCCCCGCGCTGGCATAGCCTACGCCGGGCATCGTCTGGCCATCCACCTCGTGCGCAGGCCGTGCGCCGTCAAAGCCGCGCTGGTGGTGGTCAAAGCGGCCCGTCGCCGCGTCCCAGGTGCCGCCCACATCCACCACAAAGTCGGCTGCGTCGATCAGGTCTTGCTTGCGGGTGCGAATGAGGCTGTGCAATGGGAAAACCCCCATCAAAATGCCAACGCCAAAAACGTCGTCGGTGTGGAAGCTGCCACTGTGGGTAGCGATGAGGGTGGTCTTGGGCATAGCGGTGGCGGCAGTTATTTGGGTCATGAAGAGATTTTAAGGACTCACATTGACGCGGCGGTTATCTGCTAGCCTACTATTGGTAATCTAGCCTTACAACCCCAACCTTTATCTTTCATGACACTCAGCACCTGGTGGCTTTTCATCGCCATGACCTTCGTCGTTTCCGCCACGCCCGGCCCGAATATGTTGCTCATCATGAGCGTGAGCGCGCGCCACGGCGTGCGGGCCTCGGTGATGGCGATGCTGGGCTGCATGACCGCGCTGCTGGCGATGATGAGCATCTCGGCTGCAGGCATGGGGGCGGTGTTGCAAAGCTCGCCCCAGGTGTTTGAGGCGCTGCGCCTGGCCGGTGCTGCTTATCTGGCTTATCTGGGCATCAAGGTGTGGCGCGCACCGGTGCAAGAAGCAAGCACAGCGCCCGCCGCCGATGGCACCCCGCAGGCCGCTGTACCCGCCATACCCGTCATCAAAACCGGTGCCATCTACCGCGAAGCCTTTTTGGTAGCTGCCAGTAACCCGAAGGCGATTCTGTTTGCCGCGGCATTCTTCCCGCAATTCATCCATGCCGACTCGCCCCAGTTTCCACAGTTCGCCATCCTGCTAACCACGTTTACGGTGATCGAAGTGACCTGGTATTTTGTGTATGCAGTCAGCGGCAAGCGACTGTCGGTCTATCTGCAGCGCGCTGCGGTGATGAAGGCATTCAACCGCATCACTGGTGGCGTGTTTGTGGGCTTTGCTGCATTGATGGCCACGGCCAAAAGTTAGTCAAATCAGCCTGAGGCCCTGGTAAAACCTGCCTGAGTAGCTATTTATTTAATAGCAGATGCTAATGCACCGGATGCCGTTTGGCCAACCAGCCGTACAGCACCATGCCCAGCAACAGGCTGGCGGCTGCCGTTTCTAACGACAGCGCAAAGCCCTGCGCCGCGCTGGCGCTGCGCCCTAGCAGTACGGCCACCCACGGCGGTCCTGCAATCTGGCCCAGGCCGTAGGTAGCCGTCAGCAGGCCGATAAACGCAGACGCACCGTGCGGCTTTACGCGGCGCACCTCTTGCATCGCAAACAGCGTGATGGCCGTAAATGGCAACCCAATCAGCAGACTGCCCAACGCAAACCCCACCAGGCTAGGCCACCAAACGCCCAGCATGATGCCAGTGGCTTGCAGCGCATAGCAGCCCATCAGCAGGTGGCGGCGATCCCAATGTGGGGGGAAGCGAATAGTGATCAAGGCCCCCGCCGCTACGCCTAGACCAAATAGCGGCCAGAACAAATCCAGCCAGATGGAGCCCGGCAGGGTTTGCCGCGCAATCACCGGCAAAAAGGTGGCGGTGACGATGTAGCCAAATCCGGCCAGGCCATAGGCTGCGGCCAGCAGCGCCATGGCACTGCCGCCCGATGCGCCCGACACACCCGTGGGCGGCGCGGCCTGCGCCACTACGCCCTGCAACTGCGGCCACACCATTGCAGTCAACACCACAGCAAGCGCAGCCATAGTGGCCCAACCGGTAGCGGCACTCAGGCCACTTGCCACCATCGCTGTAGCGGCCAGGCCGCTGACCGCAATACCCAGCCCCGGCCCCACAAAAATGACGCCACCCAATTGTGGTGCGCCCGCCGCCGATAGGCGCGCCAGGCACCAACCCGACGTGTAGACAAACACCATCGCGCTGGCAATGCCTGCCAAAAACCGCCACAGGGGCCACACAGTAGGCCAGTGCAATGCCATGCCCAGAGTCAGCACCACCGTGAGCGCCAGCCCCAGGCGCATAGCCGTGGTGTGCACCACCGGCCGGAGCGTGGGAAAGCGCGCCCACACCCAGGGCTGCAGCGCGCAGGCCATGGCGCCTAACCAGTAACCCAAATAGTTGGCTGTGGCCAGCCAGCTGGCGCCGGGTAAGTCGATCACGCCGTCGTGCAGCATCATCGGCAGCAGGGGCGTGAACGCAAAACGGCCAATGCCCATGGCCACCGCCAGGGACAACATTCCCGTTAGAGCGATGGCGATGGGCTTGGGTGTATTCATGCTCCCCATTGTGCCGGTGCTAGCCGGCCGCTGGCCTACAGCAGGCTTACTTAGGCAACAACACTTTGTCGATCACGTGGATCACGCCATTGGACTGATAAACGTCGGCAATGGTCACGGTGGCAGTGCCGCCCTTTTCATCCGTAATCATGGCCTTGGAGCCACTCATCTTGGCCGTCAAGGTTCCGCCGCTCACGGTCTTCAAGCTTGCTGTGCCTTTGCCTTCCATGATCATCTTGCCCAACGATGCAGCGTCGACCTTGCCCGCTACCACGTGGTAAGTCAGGATGGTGGTGAGCGTGCCTTTGTTCTCGGGCTTCAGTAATGTGTCTACCGTGCCTGCAGGCAGCGCGGCAAACGCGGCATTGGTGGGCGCAAACACGGTAAAGGGACCTGCGCCTTTTAATGTGTCAACTAATCCTGCAGCCTTAACGGCGGCAACCAATGTGGTGTGGTCTTTGGAATTGACGGCGTTGTCAATAATGTCCTTGGACGGCAGCATGGGCGCACCGCCCACCATCACGTCGGCCATAGCGGCCACCGACACTGCGGACATGATGGCGGCTAGGCTGAAAGAAGCGATTTTGCGAGTAGTAAAAGTGGATGCCATGGAAAACTCCTTAGGGTTGATAACACGCCGAAATGCGGCGCTTGTTATCAATACGGAGTCAGGCGGGCACTAGATTCAAGCCCTGCTGCAAACAGGGGCAATGCGCGTAACAGCGCGTTAAATCAAATCAACATCTGCCGCGAACGACTTGGCTGCCGCACTCAGGCTGCTCGTGATCTCTTTCCAGTCGTAGCCCGAATTGGCATTCAGGTACTCAAAGAACGACGAGTTGGGGTCGTTCAGCAGGACCGCAATGGCATAGCCATCAGCGTTGTCGCTGAGCTTGAGCATGGCGTCGTATTTGGTGCCCGTGGCCAGCGCATCGTCAGCCACTACAGGCGCTGCATCAAAGTAGATGCTGGGCAGCTCCATGCGCAAGCCGCGGCCAAAGTCACTGGTGAACGCGGTCTTGGCATCGGCAAACACCCGGATCTCAGAATAAAACCCGTAGGGGCGAATTTCAAAAAACTCTTGCATGGGTGGCGCCAATTGGCGTTCCATGGCGAAGTCAAACGCTGCGTCCACTTCCATGCGGTCGCCCTTTTTGAGGCGGATACGCACCAGCAGGGCCTCGGTAATGCCAGGAAATCCCACCGCCTGAAAGTGACGCACGATGCTTTCAGCGGTGGCGTCAGCGGGGAGACTCGTCAAAGTGGTCATGGAACAGCTTCTTTCTTCAAAAGAGGCAGTGTACATAAACACAGGGGTGCGCAAATGCGCTTATCCTCACCGGACCTTCTTTGAATCATTTTTCTGTGTCCAGCGTCAGCCCCCAACTCATCGCCCACCTTTCCAACCCATGGGCCCAAGTGGGTATTTTCATGGTGGCGTCAGCCCTGATGATCTGGCGGCTGCAGGCCATTGAGGGCAAGGGCTTTGAGGGCACGGTGCTGGGTACTTTGATCATGCCGTACTGCTCGGGCTTTGCGAACTTGGTGTTCGCGTATGTCATGAGCCGCGAGGGCGGCAAGGGCACTACCGTTATCGAGAACTGCTTGGTCAATAACGTCACCAACCTGACGCTGATTTTGGGATTGGCTACCTTGTTTTTTGGTGGCAAGGCCGTTGTCAAAGCCAAAGGCAGCAAGGGCGTCAAACCCAAAGCCGCCCCCAAAGTGCAACCGCAGGCGCAACGGCTGAACCAGCTGGAAATGCTGTTCACGCTGGTGGCGTTGTTTCTATTTACGGGCACGCTGTGGGCGCTGGCCAAAGACGGCGTGCTGGATTTTTATGACGGCTTGGTGCTAGTCGGCCTGTTCCTGTTTTGGCAAGTCTTGCATGTGTTTGAAATCCTGAAAAACAATGTGCGCAAGAGTCGCAGTTTTCAGTGGACTATTCTGATCGACTTGATGCTGATCGGCGTAGCGGCCTACGGCGTGTATTTCAGCGTGAACTTTCTGGTGGACTGGTTAAATACTGTAAAAAGTCCCTACATCGGTGCCAAAGACCTGGGCTGGCTCAGCGGCATACTGATGGTGGTGCCCAACGCGTTCATCGCGCTGTACTACGGCTTCGTGGGTCGGCAAGATATCGTGCTCAGTTCGCAGGTGGGCGATGGGCACATCTGCATCCCTATGTGCATTGGCCTGTTCGCGCTGTTTGACCCGATTCACATCCCGTCGTTTTTTCAGGTGGGCATTTACGTGATTGCAGCTGCTGCGGTGCTGCACTTCTTGTCGATCGCTGCGCTGGGGCGTTTGCCGCGACTGCTGGCGGTAGTGCTTGTGGTGGGGTACGGCGTGTTTGTGTATACGGGGGTGGTGCAGGCCTGAGGAGCAATGCGTCGGCTGAATAGATGGTATTTGTTATTATTGGTTAACAACCAATGGAGATGACCTATGCCAACCAGCGTCGCCCTCAGTCCGCATTTCGAGTCCTTTGTCAAAGAGCAAGTCACTACCGGCCGTTTCAATAATGTCAGCGAAGTGGTTCGTGCAGGTCTTCGTTTGCTGGAGGACCAGGAGCAGCTCAAGTCTTTGAAGCTGCAGGAACTCCGGTCTGCGATAGAAGCGGGATCAGCCAGTGGCGCTGGTGTGAACGCAGACAAGGTCTTTGACCGACTGCAAAGCAAGTACCGGAACGCCACAGATGCGGCTTGAACTTTCGCCGCTGGCGGAAACGGACCTAGAAGCGGTCGGTGACTACATTGCCACGGACAGCCCCGGCAATGCATTGCGCTTCATCCAGGATTTGCATGAACAGTGCAAAAAGATAGCGAAGGCGCCCATGGCCTATGTAGCGAGACCCGAACTTGGCGCAGGAATACGTAGTTGCGCACATGGGCGCTAGGTCATTTTCTTCAGGCCCACAGAGGCGACCGTCCGAATCGAACGCATCTTGCATAGCGCGCTGGATATTCGGTCGGAACTGTTACCGTAGTTGGCAAGGCGTTCCGCCCAATTTGAATATTACTTCTATACCTCTCACAAAGAAGTTTAGAAAGTCACTTGACACTCCTTAAAAGCAACTATATAGCTACTCTATAGCAACTTATGGAGTATTTATGTCTGCCCTCACACCTATCTTTCTCACCTCAGCCACCTATCAGAAGGTTCGCAAGCTATCTATCCTTGCTGGAAGTGAAACTGCTGCTATCGAACGTCTGATTTCCCACTGGGAAGGCAGCGAGGCTTCAAAATCGCTGCCGGTGTCTACGGCTGTGACTGTCGCAACTGCGCTGTGGCGTTCACCAACGGGAGACACTCTTCGCGTAGGCGAGCGCCTCGAAGGTTTAGATGGTGGTACGACACATTACGCAACTGTCGAACGAGGTGGCATCAACTATGACGGAATGATTTTCGACTCACCTTCGGCAGCGGCGAGAGCAGTAAAAGAGAAACGCGGGCTTGCTGGAAATTCGGCCAATACAAATGGGCGTAACTTCTGGAAAATACGAGAGCCGAACACTAACCGACTAATCCCCTTAAGTGCCTTGCGCCCTTTCCACAAGGTAGATACAGACGCGTTGCTCGCCGAACTCGATGCATTGCCTTCACGCTCAGTTTCTTGACGAAGGAACAAGCATGCAAATTAATCATGGGGCTTCTGTAACGCGGTTCATCAAAAAATTCCATGGCATGGTGCATCTGGAAAGCGAGGAGTGGTTTGGTCGCGATGCAGTACTTGATCTATTCAGCGGGTTGATCTATTCGCCTCATCCAGCACATCCAATGGCGGACAAATTGGCAGTGCACAGTGCCATTGGTGGAGTCACGGCGGCGCATACGAATTTGATTTTTGAGATGTTGGCTTGGAGACAGGCGCAATTCATGGTTTCATCCGGAAATTGCCAAGATGCGGCCAGACACGTGAAGGAGCTAGAAAAAGCACTCTATGACATGACGAAAGTTAACCTGCTGTGACTACAGTCGCATTGCAAGAGTTTGGCGGTCGTTTTTCCAATCAGACCGCAGGCAGCACTTGGATATCCCCCGTATCAGTAGACCCACGACTCTGCTGACTATTTCTGAGATCTCATGCAACATTGAGTGGGGGTCACAATTTCCGCAAGAAAACCGATGCTGGCGCTCATGCTCTATTTTGCGTAGGTCGGTGGTCTGGTGTTTGTTGTTTCAGTCAAGGGCTATCAGAAGACTCGCTGAATGGGAGCAAATCGTTTTCAGGTGCTTTTCCTTTCGGCTACGAGTTGTTTGCTGTTTAGTTCTCTGATGTCGCTTGTGGACGAGAGTGTTTCAACATTTCGTTGACTTACAGAGGCTTGCCTTCAGTACAAACCCCAGCGTTGCGATGGCATGGAATTCGCTAGTATGCGGTGATAAGCTGACCAACTGGTTAACTTTGGTGCAACCCCTCTGCACCCGCCCCCGACCCCACTGCGAGCCCATGAATAATTCTGCTGACTCAGGCCTTTCCGCCACTGGCACGCCAGCACGCACCGCCGTCTCGGTACGCAATGCCAGCGTCATCTACCAAACCGCCGACGCGCCGGTCCACGCACTCTGCGACATTGACTTCGACATTGCTGAGGGCGAATTTGTTGCTTTGATTGGCCCCAGCGGCTGCGGCAAGACCACGCTGATGCGCGTGATTGCCGATCTGGAAAAGATCAGTGCAGGCCAGGTGCTGGTCAACGGCGTGAGCCCGGCTGAAGCGCGAATGGCCCGGGCCTACGGCTATGTGTTCCAGGCCCCAGCACTGTTCCCGTGGCGCACTGTTTTGGCGAATGTGACGCTGCCGCTGCAAATTCAGGGCAAAGGCAAAGCGGATGCGAAGCGGATTGCGCTGGAGCATCTGCAGCGCGTGGAGCTCAAAGGTTTTGAGGGTAAATACCCCTGGCAGCTTTCCGGTGGCATGCAGCAGCGCGTGTCGATTGCGCGGGCGCTGTCATTTGAGCCCAAGATTTTGATGATGGACGAACCCTTTGGCGCGCTGGATGAAATCACCCGCGACCGGCTCAATGAGCAATTGCAGCAACTGTGGCAGCGCGAGCGGCGCACGGTGGTGTTTGTGACGCACTCGATTGCGGAAGCGGTCTACCTCTCCACCAAGATCGTCGTCATGTCGCCCCGCCCGGGGCGCATCGTCAAGGTGATCGACTCCACGCTGCCCAATGAGCGCCACCTGGGCCTGCGGGATACGCCGGAATTCATGGCGCTGGCGCACGAGGTGCGCGAGGCCTTGGCGGATGGCCATGGCGGATAAGCCCCCACGCTCCGCCGCTGCGCGGGTCGCTGCCCCCCAAGGGGGCCCTCCCTCCCTTGGGATGGCCCGGCGGGAGTCCGAGTCGTTCACGCAACGTGCCGTCCATGATTGGCTACCGGTCGTGGTGGTGCTGTTGGCCGTGCTACTGGCCTGGTACTTGGCCGCATGGGCACTGAACGCGCCTGGCGCGATTGAGCGCGTGCTGGACGCTGACG
The DNA here is from genome assembly GCA_025363275.1 of Burkholderiales bacterium. GTDB lineage: Bacteria > Pseudomonadota > Gammaproteobacteria > Burkholderiales > Burkholderiaceae_C > Allorhodoferax. The sequence goes on from JANYEE010000075.1 coordinate 23,559, forward strand.
CTGGCTACACCTGGCAAGAGCTGCTCGGTGCGACGATGAACATGGAGCGTCCGCTGATGCCCGCGCCGCACCAGGTGGCGATGGACTTCTACGAGAGCCTGACCGATTGGCCGCTGGACTCGCCGCGCAACCTGCTGTACCACGTCGTCGTCACGGGCCAGTCCACCTTGACGGGCTTTGTGATGGGCACTGCACTGGGCTTGTTCCTGTCGGTGCTGATCGTGCACAGCCGCACACTGGACAAGGCACTGTTGCCGTGGATCGTCGCGTCGCAAACGGTCCCGGTGCTGGCGATTGCGCCCATCGTATTGGTAGTGCTGGGTAGTCTGGGCTTTTCGGGCACGGCGCCCAAGGCCGTTATTGCGATGTATCTGTGTTTCTTCCCGGTGACGGTGGCGATGGTGCAGGGGCTGCGCTCGCCGCAAAAGATTGAGACCGAGATGATGCACACCTATGCGGCATCGAAGTGGCAATCGCTGTGGTTGCTGCGCTTGCCTGCGGCGTTGCCTTTCTTGTTCCCGGCGCTGCGCGTCGGCGTTGCGGCGGGACTGGTGGGCGCGATGGTGGCTGAGCTGCCAACGGGCGCGCAGGCCGGCTTGGGTGCCAAGCTGCTGACCGGCTCGTATTACGGGCAGACCACGCAAATTTGGTCGGCGCTGGTGATGTCGGCCCTGCTGGGCTTGGCACTTACCAGCGCGGTGGCGCTGGTGGAGCGACTGGTGTTGCGCAGCAGAGGAGGCCTGTGAACGACGCTGTGGATGCAGTGAACGGCGTTGCCCAGTGGTTCTGGCCTGCCATGGTGCTGCTGGGCCTGCTGGCAGGCTACAGCGTCTACCGCATGGCCGCAGTGAACAGCAGCCGCTGGGTAGGCATGGCAACCGCCGCATTATTTGGCGCCTGGGTTATCGTCTTCTGGGAAATTCTGGTCCGCGCGCTGGACGTACCGCGCGTCTTGTTGCCAGCGCCCAGCTTGGTGATCGGATCGATGGCCGACCATGCGCCCAAGCTCTGGGGCGACTTTGTACAGACCGTGGGCAAGGCTGTGTTGATAGGCTGGGCATTGGGTTGCAGCTTGGGTTTTGTAGTTGCGGTTGCCATTGACCGCTTGCCGTTTTTGCAACGCGGCCTGCTGCCTGTCGCATCGTTGACCAGTGCCATCCCGCTGGTGGGCGTGGCACCGATTGCGGTGATGTGGTTTGGCTTCGAGTGGCCCTCCAAGGCGGCCGTGGTCGTGCTGATGACCTTCTTTCCGATGCTGGTGTCCACGCTGGCTGGGCTCAGAGCCGCGGGCAAACTGGAGCTGGAGTTGATGCACAGCTATGCGGCCAGCTACCCACGCACCTTGCTGGCCTTGCGCTTGCCCGCCGCCCTGCCCTACATCTTTGGCGCGCTCAAGGTCAACGCTACGTTGGCCTTGATTGGTGCCATCGTGGCCGAGTTTTTTGGTTCGCCCACCTCGGGCCTGGGATTTCGCATCAGCACCGAGGCGGCGCGTATGAACATGCCGCTGGTGTGGGGCGCGATTGTGGTGGCGGCCGTGACAGGTTCGCTGGCCTATGCCTTGCTTGTTGCGCTGGAACGCCGCGCGGCGTTCTGGCATCCCTCGGTTCGAGAGAGTTAGTTTGTCCCTTGTTTTCAACCCCTGAAGGAGCTTCCCATGATTCGTTCTCCCCTTAAAAGCCTGCTGGCCATCGCGCTGACGGCTGCAAGCCTCGGCGCCAGTGTGGGCGCGGTCGCCGCCGAGAAAGTCACTGTGCAACTGAAGTGGGTACCGCAAGCCCAGTTCGCCGGCTACTACGTGGCTGCAGCCAAGGGCTATTACAAGGACGCGGGCCTGGACGTCACCATCAAACCCGGCGGCCCCGACATTGCCCCCACGCAGGTAATTGCCGGCAAGCAGGCTGACATCGTGGTGGACTGGATGCCTTCCGCGCTGGCCGCGCGTGAAGCAGGTGTGCCGCTGGTCAACGTGGCCCAGGTGTTCAACCAATCCGGCCTGATGCTGACCTGCAAAAAGGCCAGCGGTGTGACCACACCCAAAGACTTCAAGGGCAAGACATTGGGCGTCTGGTACGGCGGCAATGAATACCCCTTCCTGAACTGGATGGCCAAGCTGGGCCTCAAAACCGACTCCGACATCAAGATCCTCAAGCAAGGCTTTAACGTCGACCCGCTGTTGCAAAACCAAGCCGCGTGTATCAGCACGATGATTTACAACGAGTACTGGCAAGTGGTGGATGCGGGTGTCAAGGAAAAAGACCTGGTGACCTTCTTCTATGAAAAGGAAGGCGTGGCCTCGCTGGAAGACGGCTTGTATGTGCTGGAGGCCAACTTGAAAGACCCGGCCTTTGTAGCCAAGATGGGCAAGTTCCTGAAGGCGACGCTGAAGGGCTGGAATGAAGCGGTCAAAGACCCGGAAGGCGCCGCCAAGGCCGTGGTGGCGGCAGACACGTCGGGCAGCTCCAGCCTGAAGGTGCAAAAGCGTCAGATGGAAAACGTGGCCAAGCTGATCACCAATGCCGGCACGCCCAAGATTGGCTATCTGGAGCCCGCTGCCTATGAGCGCACCGTGAAAGTCTTGTTGTCCGGTGGCAGCGACCCCGTGATCAAGAAAGACCCGGGCAAGGCCGCCTACTCGCACGCGATCTGGGACGCTGCGCAGAAGTAAACCGCAACGCACAGCGAGCATGGACAAGGCAGCCGACACCGCAAAGGGCCTCATTCGGCAGACGAATGAAGCACTGATCCTGTCCGCTGCCGAGCGCGTGTTTGCCCGCGCGGGCTTTGGCGGTGCCACCATGGCCGCGATCGCCGAGGCCAGTGGCCTGCCCAAGGCCAACTTGCACTACTACTTTGGCAGCAAAGAGGTGCTGTACCGCGAAGTACTGGCCCGCATATTGAACGACTGGCTAGCGCCCACGCACGGCATTACCGAAGATGCCGACCCGCGTGCGGCGCTGGAGCAGTACATCCGCGACAAGATGACCCTGTCCGCAGAGCGGCCCGATGGATCCAAGGTGTTTGCCAATGAGCTGCTGCACGGCGCGCCCGTGATCAAAGGCCTGCTGGCCACTGACCTGCGCAAACTACTGCTGGAAAAAGCCGCTGTGGTGCAAGCCTGGATCAACGCGGGCCGCATGGCGCCTGTCGACCCCGTGCACGTGTTCTTCACCATCTGGGCATCCACGCAGACCTACGCCGACTTTGACGAGCAGATCAAAGCCGTGCTGGGCCGTACTGAGCTGACCGCCCAAGATCACGCACGTGCAACCGAGCATGTGGTGAGCTTGATATTGCGGGGATGCGGCTTGGAGTGAGGGCTGCGTTGGCAGGCAGGCGCGCAGTTTGTTTGCTATTATTTTAATAGCTACTTAGTCAATGAATACGTGGGCCCCAGCCTGGTTTCATGACATTTTTTCCTTTTAGAGCCTAAAAATAGCATTCGATAGGCTGCCCAACTTGGGCCCAGAGACAGCTATCTAAGCTGGGCGACTCGCCGGCGGCCTGTAATCGTGCTGGTCTACACTTTGCCGACTCTATTTTTGCGCCCTCCACCATGACCGACTCCTACCTGAATTTCGCCAATTCCGCGCTGGGCGCCCGCCTGGCCGATGCCCTGGGCCTGCCCAAACCGATGGTGCTGGAACGCTATGCCTCCGGTCAGCCGGTGATTCAAGGCAGCGTGTTGATGGGTGGCGGTGCCGAGCCACAACTACTGCCGGCTTTGGCCACGGCGTTCAAAGCCATGGCCGTACAAACCCTGGCCCATGCCCAACTGCCGCAGTGGGTGCCACTGGCCAACCAAGCCGGGCTGATGACGGGCCGTTGGGGCACCAACGGACAAGCGGGCGAGAAAGTCAAAGCCTTGGTGTTTGACGCCACCGGCCTGACCGACAGCACGCAATCGGACGCGCTCTACCAGTTCTTCCATGGTGCGGCCCGCTCAGTGCTGCCTTGCGGTCGCGTCGTCATCCTGGGGCGCCCGCCCGAGGGCTGCACCACCACCCGCCAGGCTACGGTGCAGCGCGCCCTGGAGGGCCTGAGCCGCGCCCTGGCCAAAGAACTGAAAAGGGCGATTGCCGTGCAGTTGGTCTACGTAGCCCAGGGTGCCGAGGACCAGATGGAGTCGACACTGCGGTTTTTGCTGTCGCCACGCAGCGCCTATGTGTCCGGCCAGGTCATTCGCATTGGCGCACCAGTAGGCTCTGCGGCTACACCGGCGGACTGGAGCAAGCCGCTTCAGGGCAAAAAAGTGCTGGTAACCGGCGCGTCGCGCGGCATTGGTGCGTCCATTGCCGAAGTGATGGCACGTGAGGGCGCCAGCGTCATTTGCCTGGATGTGCCGCAAGCCCAGGCGGGCTTGGACGAGATAGCCGCCCGCTTGGGCGCAACGGCCTTGGCCGTGGACATTGGCGCATCAGATGCCCCGCAAAAGCTGGTGGACGCAGCATTGGCCCAGCGCGGCTGGGATGTGGTGGTGCACAACGCGGGCATTACCCGCGACAAGACCATTGCCAATATGAAGCCCGATTTCTGGAATCTGGTGGTGAATGTGAATCTGTCGACCCAAGAGCGCATCAACGACGCCCTGGTGGAGTCGGGCGCACTGAAGGATGGCGGGCGCATTGTCTGCGTGTCGTCTATCTCTGGCATCGCGGGCAATTTGGGTCAGACCAATTACGCCCTGTCCAAAGCGGGTGTTATCGGCATGGTGCAAAGTAGCGCGCCAGTGTTGGCCCAGCGCGGCATCACCATCAATGCCGTGGCACCAGGCTTTATCGAGACGCAAATGACCGCCGCCGTACCCTTTGCCATCCGCGAAGCGGGCCGACGCATGAATTCCATGGGCCAAGGCGGCCTGCCGCAAGATGTGGCCGAGGCCATTGCCTGGTTTGCCAGCCCCGCCTCCAGCGGCCTGACCGGCAATGTGGTGCGCGTGTGTGGC
>JANYEE010000117.1 GCA_025363275.1 Burkholderiales bacterium
GCGCTACACATTTCATAGCTGCTTGCGCACGTCCTACGGGGGCTACAGCCCTATTCTGTATAAAAATCGCTGCCTCCAAACCACTGATAACTGTGGGAGGCACGCCATGCTGACACTTCCGCCAAGCGCACCAGCGCAAACCGATGAAGCCTCTGAAACCAACATGGCAAGCGCGCCAACCACCAACAGCGAGTTTTTAACTGCCATTTTTCAGGGTTTGGCAGACCCCATGCGGCCTTTTGTTCTGGGCTTTGGCGGTAAGCCCAAAGACCGCAAAGCCTGGGGCGGCGAGGCGTGGCGTGCCGACAAGAGCCACACCGACAATGCCGCGCTCAACTGGTATTTCAGTTTGGCCGTTTACCAGCCCGATGATGATGGCTACCACCGGAGGGAGAAAGACTGTGCGGCAGTCTATGGCGTGATGCTGGATGACCTGGGCACCAAGGCTTTGCCCCTGGACCGACTCGACGCCTGCCCGCCGTCGTATGTGATCGAAACCAGCGAGGGCAACTTTCAGGCGGGCTATTTGTTCACCGAGCCGGTGAGCGAGTTCGAGAGCATCAAAGACTTGAACCAGAGCATGGTCGAGGCGGGTTTGTGTGACCCTGGCGCCAAGTCGCCGACCACCCGTTATGGTCGCCTGCCCTTTGCCAGCAATGGCAAGTCAGCCCCCGCGTTTCAATGCAAATTGACGCAGTGGCAGCCGGAACGGCGCTACACCGTGGCGCAGATCATGGATGCACTGGCACTGGCCCCACCCAAGGCCAAGACCAGCCACAAAGCCACGCCGGGACGCAAAGCGGCTGCGATAGACCGCAATGCCGAAGATGGCGTTTACATCCCCCGCCCTGCGGAAAACGAAGTCATTAGTGCACTAAAAATGCGCGGCCTCTACAAGCAACCGTTGGGCAGCGGCAAACACGATGTGACCTGCCCGTGGGTGCATGAACACACCGACCAGATTGACCATGGCAGCGCGTATTCGGAGCCGACCGACCTCTACCCCATTGGTTGGTTCAAATGCCAGCACGGTCATGGCGACAAGTACCGCACGGGCGCGCTGCTGGAGTTCCTGGGCGTGTCCTTCATGGCGGCCAAGCACAAGCCCACCATCAAAGCCGAGGCGGGCAATATCGGAAGCATTGCAGACGCAGGTGAGCGGGAACTGGCGGCCACCAAGCGCTACTACCAGCGCGGCGGCCTTATTGTGTCCATTACCACCGATCCAGAAAGCCGCGAGACGGCTATCAAGCCGGTGTCGCAACCGGCGTTGCTGCGGGCCTTGTCAGGCTGCGCGATCTGGACGCGGTATGACGCCCGTAGTGACGCCGACGTGGTGATCGACCCGCCACCCAAACACGTCAACGTGTTGTTTGACTCGGAGGCGTATGCGCACCTGCCTGCCCTGTCTGGCATTGCGCGGCAACCGCATTTGCGACCCGATGGTTCACTGGTGCGGGATGCCGGTTTTGATGCGCCTACAGGCTTGTTTGGCGTGTTCGACTCCCGCCAATTCAGCATTCCTGACAAGCCCACCCGGCAACAGGCACTGGATGCCTTGCAAGAATTGCGCGGCCTGTTGACCGAGTTCGAGTTCAACAACGCGCATGACGGAGCTGCGGCATTGGCGGGCATCTTGACGGCGGCCATACGGCCCAGCCTGACGACTGCGCCCATGTTCCACATCAAGGCACCACAAATTGCGTCGGGCAAGAGCTACCTGAGCGGAATCATTGCAGCCTTTGCCAGCCCGTCCACGCCGTCGGCGGTGGCGTTCCCCGGTAATGAAGAAGAGTGCCAAAAGTTATTGTTGGCCACCTTGCTGACCGCGCCCGGTGCCGTGTTGTTTGACAACCTGACAACGGACTTGATCCCCTACAAGTCGCTGTGCAGCGCGCTCACTGAGGAATTTTTGACCGGGCGCATTTTGGGCGTGAGCAAGACGGCGACTGTCGGCACACGAGCCTTGTTTCTGTCCAGTGGCAACAACGTGGATGCCGTGAAAGACATGGCGCGCCGTTGCATCACCATCGCCATCGACCCGCAGGTGGAAACACCCGCCGAACGGCTGTTCAAGGGGGACCCGCTGACCACGGTGCGCAAAGATCGGGCGCGGTATGTCTCGCTGGCTCTGACCGTGATTCGCGCGTGGCTAGTTTCAGGTGATGCGCCTACCACCTGCAAGCCCATTGCGAGTTACAGCCAATGGAGCAACTGGGTGCGCCAGCCGCTGTTGTGGCTGGGCTTGCCTGACCCGGCAAAGCGCGTCTTCGAGCAATTGGCACAAGACCCCGACCGTGAAACGCTGGGCCGCTTGCTGCACGCATGGAAGGCAACTTTTGGCAGCAGCCCGGCCATGATCCGCGAGTCAGTAGACAAGGCGCTGACTGGCTTTGCCACTGACGAATTGCGCGAAGTGTTGCGGGAGATTGCCGACGAGCGCGGCGAGATCAACCGCCGTCGCCTGGGCAAGTGGATTTCACGCAAGCAAGGTGTGATTGTTGACGGGCTGCGATTTGAGCGCGCCAGCGGCACCACATCGGCAGAACGGTGGCAGGTCAAGTCCGTGGCATCGGTTACATCGGTAATGTCGGTTCCAGAACCTGAGTTTGCAAAAAGTGTCAACGACATTTGCGAGGTGGTACTTTGATCGCGGGCGATTTGATTCGCCAGGCGCAGGCATCGGGGATTGAACTACGTCTGGTGGACGGCAAGGTTAAGGCCATTGGCCCACGCGAGGCGGTGGCGCGCTTGATCGAACCATTGCGCCAGCACCGTGAGGCGCTAACCCGTGCCTTGCAATTCGAGTTGCAGGAAGTGTTGCCAGCCACCCCACCGGCAGGCGCAGTGCCTGAGCCCGCTGACTGGCATGCGCTGGACGCGGCCTATCTGGCCCACCACTTCAATTGCCCGACTTGCATCGCCACCGGACGCGGCAGCCGGTACGGACAACGCTGCGGCGCTGGCATGGCGCTGTGGCGGGCGTATTGCGATTGACCTTAACCCTTTTATTTGAAAGCCCACCATGAACACCACCTCCGACACCGCTAACACCGCACCCCAGATTCCCATGGCTGACCCCAACCCCCAACCCTACGAAATCGTTCGCTTCAACGCCCTGAAGCACGGCATCCTGAGCCGCTATACCGTGCTCAGCCACGAGAACCATGCCGACTATGAAAGCTTGGTCAACTCGCTGATGGACGAACACCTGCCCGCTGGCGCGACCGAGCAGCATCTGATTGAAGAGCTGGCCAGTGTGATCTGGCGCAAGCGCAGGGTGTTGCAAGCCGAAGGGGCCACCATCAACAAGGGCTTGAAGGAATCCGCCCGCAGCGCCAAGACCGTCATTCCAGCGGCGGCACCGTTTGAGATGGGCCTGTCAGGCGAGAACACCGACATTCGCGACCTCATGGATTTGAAACCGGCGGGAGTGGCCGAAAGTCATCAAAGCGCCAAACATGACATTGATGCCACCAACAAGGCCAGCGCCATCCTGCGCAAAGGCGGCGACCGTGCCTATGACAAGGCCCTGCGTGCCCTGTTACCCGATTCACGAGACTGGTGGGACAGCTACGTGGAGGAAGAGGAATACACCGCCGATGCCGAAGGCTTGGCCGGTTTCATCACCGCGCACTTGTCACCCCTGTGCCACCAACAGGAAAAAGAATCCCGCCACCACGACGCCATCGTCAACCAAACCATTGGCGAAGGGCTGCAAGCCTATAGATTGGAGAAGCTTTCCCGCTACGAAACGCACCTGGACCGCAAGTTTGAGCGCACTTTGGCCATGTTGATCAAGCTGAAAGACCTTAGAAGCAACCGCGCACCGTAAAAGCATGCGTACTTTCCAGCAACGCCTACACCGCCCAGAACCCAGCATCCATGCGGGTTGCAGCGCGTTTCATGGGTTTTCAGGTAACTACACCTGTTCAACTTGCCAATTGATTTCGGCAAAAACCGGAGGATAAAAATGGGCGGACGCGGAAGTGGGCGGCAAAGCAGCTACACCGGCAAAGCGGAGACCAGTGATTCCATGCCGCTGGACATTCGCAAGATCACCCGCAAAGGCTTGCTGGTGCCAGGATATGGCTTTAGC
>JANYEE010000124.1 GCA_025363275.1 Burkholderiales bacterium
GCGCTCAGCATGTTCGGCGAGCTGAAAAAACCGGTGGTCTATGTGCCCGGCGACAACGAGTGGACCGACTGCCACCGTAACAACAATGGCGGCTACGACGGACTGGAGCGCTTGGCCCATTTGCGCCGGGTGATGTTCCCCAGCACCAACAGCTTGGGCCAAACCACACTACCGCTGGAGCACCAGGGCAAGCTAGGGAAAAAGTTTGTGGAGAACATTCGCTTCTCCCGTGGGCCGGTGGTATTTGTGGGCCTGAATGTTCCGGGCAGCAACAACAACGTCATCTTGAATGCCAAGGAGTGCAGCTACAAGAGCGCACGCACGCCTGCGCAATGCGATGCCTCCAATGCCGAATTTCTGGAGCGTGATGCAGCCAACGTGACTTGGCTGGAGCAGAGCTTTGCCGCTGCCAAAGCCCAAAATGCGCGCGGTATTGTGTTGGTCATTCAGGCTGACCCCGGCTTTGATTTGCCGGAGACGGAAGACCAGGACGAAAGCCTGCAACCCCAATTCAGCGGCTACCGCCACTTCATCACCCAAGTGATCAAGCAGACCGAAGGCTTTGACGGCCAAGTGCTGCTGGTGCACGGTGACACGCATTTCTTCAAACTAGACAAACCGCTGTACAGCCCGACCAAGGTGCTCGCCAACTTGACCCGCTTACAAACCTTTGGCAGCCCGATCCTGCATTGGGTCAAGGTAACTGTGGACCCAGCCTCAGACGCTTTGTTTACCGTGCAACCCGTGATGGTGCGCCAGCCGCAATAAGAGGCATTGCACACAGAACCTGCAGCGGTGTTGTGCAGGCAGCTTATGGAGCGTAGCCATTGGTTTGACTGAAATTGCATGCGAAATCACGCTGTGGCCCAGGTGTTTATTGCTTGAGTAGCTATACAATTCATAGCAATGAAAACTGAACTCACGACCCTGGATACCACCCGCATTGACGACACCCGCATTGGTGCGGTGCGCCCACTGATCACGCCTGCACTCCTGGACGAAAAGCTGCCGGTGCCCGCAGCGGCGCAAGCGCTGGTAGAGAGCAGTCGCGCCGCCATCTCCAATATTCTGCATGGTCTGGATGATCGCCTGATTGTGGTGGTGGGGCCCTGCTCCATCCACGACCACGAGCAGGCGCTGACGTACGCGTGGCAACTTAAGGAACAGGCCGATGCCCTGAAAGATGACTTGCTCATCGTAATGCGCGTGTACTTTGAAAAACCCCGTACCACCGTGGGCTGGAAGGGCTATATCAACGACCCACACCTCGACGGCAGCTTTGCAATCAACGAAGGGCTGGAGATGGCCCGGCGCTTATTGCTGGAAATATTGGCAATCGACTTGCCGGTGGGCACTGAGTTTCTTGATTTACTGTCACCACAATTCATCAGCGAGCTGGTGAGCTGGGGCGCCATTGGCGCGCGCACTACCGAGAGCCAGAGCCACCGCCAACTGGCCAGCGGCCTGAGCTGCCCGGTGGGTTTCAAGAACGGTACAGACGGCGGCGTGAAAGTGGCCACCGATGCGATACAGGCAGCTTTGGCACCCCATGCCTTCATGGGCATGACCAAGATGGGCCAGGCCGCCATTTTTGAGACCCGCGGCAACGACGAGTGCCACGTCATTTTGCGCGGCGGCAAGCAACCCAACTACGCCAAAGCGGACGTGGATGCCGCTTGCGCTCTCCTGAAGACAGCAGGTTTGCGCGCGCAAGTGATGATCGATGTGAGCCATGCCAATAGCAGTAAACAGCATGCACGCCAAGTGGTGGTTGCAGACGATGTAGCGGCACAAATTGCAGCCGGGGACGCACGCATCACCGGCATCATGATCGAGAGCCACTTGGAGGAAGGGCGCCAGGACATCGTCCCTGGCATCGCCCTTAAAACTGGCGTGTCGGTTACCGATGCCTGCATCAGCATGGCGCAGACGGTACCGGTATTGCAGCGCCTAGCGGCCGCCGTGCGTACGCGCCGCCTGGCTACTGACTAACGCAATTTAATAGGTTTTGTACGGCAGGAACTTGCCGGACAGGACCACATTCACACGGTCCCCCTTGGGATCGGGCTGGCGCACGATGTCCATTGAGAAATCAATCGCGCTCATGATGCCGTCACCAAACTCTTCATGGATCAGTTCCTTGATCGTGGTGCCGTACACGCTAACGATCTCATACCAGCGGTAGATCAGCGGATCGGTCGGCACCGGGGTGGGCAGCGAGCCTTTGTAGGGCACCACCTGCAGCCACTTTTGCTCTTCGGCATTCAAGCCAAAAATTTTGCCAATGATCTTGGCCTGCTTGTCGTCCAACGTCATCTGACCCAGGCACGCGGCTGTGGTCCACTCTTTGCTCAGGCCCACTTTTTTGGCGACCGAGTCCCAGGTAATGCCTTTGCTGACTTTGGCAGTGATGATTTTTTCGGTGATGTCGTTGCGGTTCATGGAGTTCCTTGGGGTTGAATAAAAGCTAAATGGATACGGGCCGTGGCCAGCGAAAATTGCGCTCGGCTTCCTGGATCGGGATGTCGTTGATGCTGGCCTCGCGCCGGCGCATCAGGCCTTGGGCGTCAAACTCCCACTGCTCATTGCCGTGCGAGCGAAACCAAAATCCGGCATCGTCATGCCACTCGTATTCAAAGCGCACCGAAATACGGTTGCCGGTGAAGGCCCAAAGTTCTTTCCTCAGGCGGTAATCCAGCTCTTTGGCCCACTTGCGCTTCAAGAATTCACGGATCATCGGCCGACCCGACAAAAAATCAGCACGATTGCGCCAGACCGAGTCTTCGCTATAGGCCAGGGCTACGCGGTCAGGGTCGCAAGTGTTCCAGGCGTCTTCGGCCTTTTGCACTTTGATCAGCGCCGTCTCGCGGGTGAATGGCGGCAGGGGTGGACGGCTAGTGTCTTCGGTGCTCATGCGACGGCCCTTTCCGCAAAAGTTGTATTGGGTGCAGGAGCTAGCCCGGGTTGCACTGTGGGTGGATGCGCAGCTGCGCGGCCATGCGACAAATCTTTCGACCGGGTCACCAAAAAGTCGACTAAATGGTTGCGCAATGGGTAGTACTGCGGATCGTGGTGCACCGTGGCGCGCTGGCGGTCACGCGGCATGGTGTTGTGCACGATTTCGGCTACGCGGGCCTGCGGGCCATTACTCATCAGCAAAATCTTGTCGGCCAACAACACCGCTTCATCCACATCGTGCGTGATCATGAAAACGGTCTGCTGGGTCTCACGCACGATAGACAGTAGTTCGTCCTGAATGGTGCCGCGGGTGAGCGCATCAAGCGCACCAAAGGGCTCGTCCAGCAAGAGCATCTTGGGCTCGATAGCAAAGGCACGTGCAATGCCCACGCGCTGCTTCATACCGCCTGACAATGCCGCCGGTTTCTTGTCGATGGCCGCTGTCAAGCCGACCAGATCGACATATTTTTTCACCTGAATATCAACGTGCGCAGTCGTCCAATCGGGCCATTTGGAGCGCACCGCAAACGCAATGTTGTTGCGTACCGAAAGCCACGGCATCAGCGCGTGGCCCTGGAATACCACGCCACGCTCCAAACTCGGCCCCGCCACTTCGCGGCCATCCATAAACACCTCGCCAGCGGTCGCACTCTCCAGACCTGCCAGCACATTCAAGATGGTGGTTTTACCGCACCCTGAGTGGCCGATGATGCAGACAAATTCACCACGCGCGATCGTGAAGTTGACCTGGTCAAACACCGGCTCAGTGCTGCCGGGGTAAGCTTTAGCAAGCCCCTGTATTTGCAGAAAGTTCTCAATCGGCATAAGCCACCCACTTTTGTAGTTGGGCAAACGCCAGATCCAGCAACATGCCCATGACGCCAATCACGCCAATCGCAAAAATCACATTGGTGAGCGACAAGTTATTCCACTCGTTCCACACAAAGTAGCCAATGCCCGTGCCGCCGACCAGCATCTCGGCGGCCACGATCACCAGCCAGGCAATGCCCATGGAGATGCGCATGCCTGTGAGGATGGTGGGAGCCGCGGCGGGCAAGATCACCAGAAAAGCTTTGCGCAGGGGCTTGACCTCTAAGGTCTTCGCGACATTGAGCCATTCACGCTTCACGCTGGCCACCCCAAAGGCGGTGTTGATCAACATCGGCCAGATCGAACAAATAAAGATCACAAAAATGCCTGACGCGGATGAGTCCTTGATGGTGTAGAGCGCCAGTGGCATCCATGCCAGCGGTGAAATGGGTTTCAAGATCTGGATGAACGGATCGAGTGCACGGCGTAACAGTGGCGACATACCAATCACGAAGCCCAGCGGAATGGCCACCGCACAGGCCAACAAAAAGCCTAGCCCCACCCGACCCAGCGAATAGGCAAGCTGGATGGCGATGCCCTTGTCATTCGGGCCCCGGTCATAAAAGGGATCGGACAGGTGTTTCCACACGGTCTGGCCCATTTGCAGCGGCGTGGGGAAGCCTCCCGCCTTTTGCACACCCGGCTCTTTGCCCAGCATCTTCAAGTATTCAGCCTGCTCCGCAGAGAGTGGCGCTGCGGGGGCGCTGCCTGCATTGGACAGCGTGGCTATGTGCCAGCCACCGAGCAGCACCAGCAGTAGCACCAACGAAATCAGCGTGGCACGAAAGTTCAAGGACGCTGCCATGCTTAGCCCATCTTATTGATGGCAAAGCTCTTGACGTACTCGTCGGGCTTGGCCGCATCAAACACCTTGCCCATGATGGTGAACTTGGGGTACGCGCCTTCGGGTGGCGTCTGGCCAATCTCCGCCATGCGCTTTTTGGCATCGGTCAGCAAGAACACTTTCTCGGCAATCTGCTTGTAGTTCACCTCGCCCTTGATATAGCCCCAACGCTTCATCTGGGTCAGCATCCACACCGCCATGGATTGCCAGGGGATGGGGTTGAAATCAGCACGGTCCGGCACGGTTTTGATGTTGCCCAAGCCGTCAGCAAAGCGGCCGGTCAATACTTGCGTCAATACGGTTTCCGGCTGGTTTAGGTAGGCCTGCGGGGCAATCACTTTGGCAATCAGTTCGCGGTTTTCGGGGCCACGCGCCATGGCGGATGCCGTGAGCACTGCGCGGTACAGTGCGGCAAAGGTGTTGGGGTTGTTTTGAATGAACTCGGTGCTGCTACCAAACGCGCAGCAGGGGTGGCCATCCCACAGTTCTTTGGTCAGGATGTGGATAAAGCCGATTTCTTCAAACACCGCACGCTGGTTGAACGGATCGGGGCCAAGGTAGCCATCGATATTGCCGGCGCGCAAATTGGCCACCATCTCCGGTGGCGGCACCACGCGGATCTGGATATCGGTGTCGGGGTTCAAGCCGGCTTCGGCCACGTAGTAGCGCAACAAGAAGTTATGCATGCTGAATTCAAACGGCACCGCAAACTTCAACCCTTTCCACAACTTGGGATCGCGCTTGTCTTTGTGCTTGTTGGCCAGTGTGATGGCCTGGCCGTTGGTGTTTTGGATCGTGGCCACATTCATGGGGGTTTGCGTGGCGCCCACGCCCATTGAAATGGCCAGCGGCATCGGGGAGAGGAAATGCGTGGCGTCGTATTCCTTGTTGATCATCTTGTCACGGATGAGCGCCCAGCCTGCCGTCTTGGTCACCTCAACGTTCAACCCTTGCTTGCTGTAGAAACCCAGCGGGTGCGCCATGATGAGCGGTGTGGCGCAGGTGATGGGGATGAAGCCGATTTTGAGGTTGGTCTTCTCCAACGTGCCGGGTCTTTTGCCCGCGTCTTGTGCCAGGGCTTGCATGCTGGCCACGGGTAACAGGCTGGCAATGGCGGCCATGGCGGTGCCTTTACCCACGGCGCGCAAAAAGTTACGGCGCATTTCGTCCTGCGGAAAGATGGCTTTAACGAGCGATGCTTCAATGAACGCGTTGGAGTAGCTCTCAAACTCCTCGGTCTGGCTGCGCCGGATCAACTCCGTTGTCGCGGTCTGTGCATTTGCCTCTTTTTGGTGCTCTGCCACCGTGTGGTCCTTGCCGCAGGTGCAGCGCAGCATCAGCGGGCGGTCAGCGTCATAGGGCGAAAAGAAATCGGTCATGGCAGGCACCTTTCAAGTGGAAGATGCTGCTACTTACGCAAGGCATGGGCCAAGTAAGTGGCGCTTGGCTGGTAAGGCTGAAATTCGTGGGACTGTCAACGACGGTATGTAGGGGCTACCCTACAAATCTCACTGCTTTAAGGCTGCAGCGGGCACATTCATGGGTCTGCGCGCGCTGGCAACTGGCGCTGCGCGTACAGGGCCAGCTCGACATCGTTCTTGGTGCCGGTTTTTTCCAGGATGCGCTGGCGGTAGGTGCTCACTGTATTGGACGCCAAACCCAACTGCGCACCAATTTCGCCCACAGTCTTGCCGGCGGTCAGCAAGCGAAACACCTGGTGCTCGCGGTGGGACAAGGCTTCGGTGCCCTGATCACCTGTTTTAGCCGCCGCACTGGCCAGCGCTTCGGCCGCCTGGACCGACACGTACAAGCCACCACCCGCCACTTTGCGCACCGCAGCCACCATATCGTCCGGGTGCGCGCCTTTGTGCAAATAGCCTGCTGCGCCTAATTTGATGCAACGCACCGCGTATTGTTTTTCAGGGTAGGTGCTGAGCATCAGCACCGGCAATGAGGGCCACTGCGCTTTGAGGGCCTGCAACACATCGATGCCATCGCGATCGGGCAGCGCAATGTCCAACACTACGGCCGATAGACCCGCCGGGCCGCTCAGGCGCTGCACCATCTCCAGCACTTCGGGGCCAGTCGCGGCCTCGGCCACGACCTCAATCTCCGGTGCATCGGCCAGGACTTGTTTGAGGCCTTCGCGCACGATGCGGTGGTCATCGCCCAACAAAATTTTGATAATCGGTAGCGACATGGTTGCTAGGCTTTTGATAGCTGCAGGCGCAGGTTAAACGCGGACCCCAGCCCGATTTGGCTTGAAATCGCGAGTCTTCCACCCAAATGCCGGGCCCGCTCGCGCATGCCCAGCACACCATAGGCATCGGGCGCATCAAAGGCCTGAGCAGGCGCGCCGCAGCCGTTGTCCTTGACGGTGATGCTGATGTGCTGCGCGTCCGCCAGGATGGTGATGCTGACATGGCTGGCCTGCGCGTGGCGGCCTATGTTGCTCAGCATTTCCTGAAAAATACGGAAGATCGCAATCGAAAAATCGTCGCTCAGCGGCGGCGCGGCGGCTACCTCCATATGCCAATCCAGGCCCATTTCGGCCGACTGCACAAATTCGTGCGCCTGCCAGTCCAGCGCGACCCACAGGCCTTGGTGGTCCAGAATGCTGGGGCGCAAATCGGTGATGATCCGGCCCACGTTGTCGACCGCGTTTTCAATCAGGCGGCCCATGTTCTGGCACTTGGCACGCATTTGCTCGCGCATGGCGTGGGCAGCGCTAGCGTCGCGCTGCGCTTGTTCTGATAAGCGCTTGTCCAGCCACCCCACATCCATCTTCAGCGCCACCAGCAAGCTGCCCAGCTCGTCATGCACTTCGCGGGCAATGCGGGTGCGCTCCTCTTCGCGCACGGTGTGGCTGTAGGCGGTCAGCTCGCGCAGCTGCTGCAGTGCGTCGCTCAATGCCTGGGTGCGCTGCGCTACGCGTTGCTCCAGCTCGCTGTGGGCTTGGCGCAGGGCGTCCTCTGCGTGGCGACGGGCCGATATATCCACAAACGTGACCACTGCGCCCTGCACCACGCCGTCGTCCACGATAGGGTAAGAGGAATACTCCACGGGAAAGGCGCTGCCGTCCTCGCGCCAGAACCATTCGGTGTCAACGCGGCATGGCAAGGCTTTGCGAAAGGCGTTAAAGATGGGGCAGGCGTGTTCGGGGTAGTGGGCGCCGTCCGCGTGGCTGTGGTGGGCCAGTTCGTGCATGTTGCGGCCCAGCACCGCCGCGGGCTCCAACCCGAGTTGGACGGCACCGGCCCGGTTGATGAAGGTGCAGCAACCCTCCATGTCGATACCAAAAATACCTTCGCCGGTGGACTCCAGCAGTTGCGACAACTTGTCGCGCCACAGCGGGTGGTCCACACCCAGCAGGCGGGAATGCAGATTTTTTTTATCGGCTTGGGGAACAAGATCCTGCACGAAGTGATCCATAGCTGGGGTAGTGTGCGAAGTATGCCGCAAGCCACTTTTGTAGTACTTTTTAGTAGTTTTTAAGTTAAAAGCACCGCTGGCCCGCAAATACATTGTCTGTGCAGCTATAAAATTAATAGCTATGAAGCTTTGCATCCTGGATAACGACATTCTTGAAGGCCACCTGGCAGACACCTACGGCAGCTTTGGTGCGTTGTTCACCCAATTGTTTGAACGTGTTGGCGCCGAGTGGGAGACCGCTGTTTTTCATACGCAGTTGGGTCAGTATCCCGCGTCGTTTGACGATTTTGATGCCGTGCTGTTGACCGGAAGCCGGGCCGATTCTTTCTCGGACGCACCCTGGGTGGTGGAGCTGCGTAAGCGGGTGACGCAACTGTTAGCTCAAGAGAAAAAAATGGTGGGGGTGTGCTTTGGCCACCAGCTGATTGCGCTATGCCTGGGCGCGCCGGTGAGCCGGGCGCCGCAAGGCTGGGGCGCGGGCCGCATGACCTACGACTGGCACCGTCCCGACTTGCCGCACTCGGCCGAGCGCGCGCGCATTTCATTGCTGGCCAGCCACCAGGACCAGGTGCACGCGCTGCCACCCGGGGCGCAATTGGTGGCCAGCAGCCCGTTTTGCCCGGTGGCATCGTTCACGGTAGGCGACCACGTGTTTTGCATTCAGCCCCATCCCGAGTTCAGTGAAGACATCAGCGCCTTTTTGATGGACCGGCGGCGTGAATTGCTGGGCGAAGAAAAGTACACCGCCAGCCGCCAAAGCCTGGTGCACGGGCATGAGGGCGAAGACATTGCCCGCCTGGTGGTTGCATTTCTGGAAAACCAGACCTCCACCTCGTCTGTCACGGCCTAAAATCAGCCGCCCCAAAAACAAAACCCCGAACAGGGGTGTGTTCGGGGTCATCCTTGGAGATTCTTGGTACCCACCATGGCCGCCCTCGTGAGGCGTTATGGCGGGTGATTCGCGGAGCAAGAGCGGTGGATTTGCTGGCGTTGATGTGGCGGTAACCGATGTATCCAGTGTATGCGGGGCCCCACAGCAGACTATTGCGTTGTTGCCTATTCATTCGGTTATCTAGGCATACTCTGCTTTTAATCTATTGTTTTTTGGCAGAACCATGAATATTGATCGTTATGACCGGCAGATTCTTGAATTGCTGCAGCAGGACGGCCGCATCAACAACCAGGACCTGGCGGACCGCATTGGCCTGTCGCCATCACCCTGCCTGCGGCGCGTGCGGGCATTGGAAGAGTCTGGCCTGATCGTGGGCTACCGGGCAGTACTGGATGCCAAAAGACTGGGCCTTACGCTGATGGCACTGATCTCCATATCCATGGACGTGCACACGCCGGAGCGTTTTGCCAACTTCGAGCTCAACGTGGGACTGCTGCCCGAGGTTTTGGAGTGTTTGCTGATCACCGGGCAAAACGCTGACTACCAGCTCAAGGTGGCCGTGCGCGATATGGACCACTACCAGGAGCTGCTGCTGAACAAGCTCACCCGTATTGAAGGGGTGACCGGGGTGCACTCCAGCTTTGTGCTGCGCAAGGTGCTGAGCACCACCGCGCTGCCGGTGGCCGCATCCACGCTCTGAGCGGCATACCAGTATGTGCCTGATCGCCTGGAACTGGCAGCCCGGCAGCGCCACACCGCTGCTGCTGATTAGTAACCGCGATGAGTTTTACGCGCGACCCACCCAAGCCTTGTACCGCTGGCCCGACGCGCCCCTGTTTGCCGGGCGCGACACGCAAGCCGGGGGCACTTGGTTGGGCGTAAGCCCCAATGGGCGTGTAGCTGCGCTGACCAATTACCGCCGCGCAGAGCCTGCGCGCCCAGACGCGCCCTCGCGGGGTGAATTGGTGTCCGATTTTTTACAGAGCCCACTCGATGCCGCCAGCTATCTGCAGGCGCTGCAGAAACATGCGAGCAGATATAACCCGTTTAACCTGCTGGTCTACGACGGCCGAACACTGTTGGGCCTGGAGAGCCGCGAAGCCAACATCGTGCGTTTGCCACCCGGTATAGGCGCGGTGTCTAACGCCAACTTCAACACCCCCTGGCCCAAGGTGCGCCAACTGACTGCGGGCCTGGAAAATTACGTGGACAACGGTTTAACCGATGACGCTCCACTGTGGGGTTTGCTGCACAGGCGCGCATTCGCAGAAGATGCCGAGTTGCCACGCACCGGCGTGCCACTGGACTTGGAGCGGGCGCTGTCTGCCGCCTTTATTGCAATTCCAAGCTATGGCACGCGGGCCAGCAGCGTGGTGCGTATCAGCAAAGAAGGTCTACGTTTTAGTGAGCAACGCTTTGGGGAAGAAGGCTTTTTGGGAATCACCACACTGGACGAGCGGTGGACGCATGACGCTACCGGCACTTGAACCTCAGCGATCCAACACCACCTACTAGTTTTCCACTCTGCCGTCCCCGCATCCCGTGTAAGGCGGCGCACTATATGGCCCTTGGCCCTGTCACCCTGTTTTCCCTGTTGTTGCATGCGCTAATTGCCTGGCGCTTGCTACCTGATTTGGCCGCAGTACCTGCTATCGCGCTGGCCAGCATGTTGCTGGTATCCGCTTTTTTAGTTCCGCAAGGTTTGCGCGGACGGAATGCCGCCCACACGCGCCTGGGCACGGCGCTTACGTGGTTGGGCTTGCTGTGCATGGGCCTGTTTTCATCCTTGCTGGTGCTGACCCTGTTGCGCGACCTTGCGCTGTTGGCCCTTTGGATCGCACGGGCGCTGGGCGTGGCTTTAGATATGCCCGCGGTACGCCACGCCAGTGCCATTGCTACACCCATGCTGGCGCTACTGATGACAGTGTTCGGCTTCTGGAATGCGCGCCGTACCGCTGCTGTAGTGCGGGTGGATGTGCCGGTTGCTAATTTGCCTGCTGCGTTGCAGGGCTTCACCATAGCGCAGATTAGCGACGTGCATGTGGGTCCTACCATCAAGACACGCTATCTGCAGCGTATCGTGGACCGGGTGAACAGTCTGGATGCCAATATGGTGGCGATCACGGGAGACTTGGTAGATGGAAGCGTCAACGAGCTGGGCCACCACATTCAACCCTTATCGCAGTTGCAGTCCACCCATGGCAGCTTTTTTGTGACCGGTAATCACGAGTACTACTCGGGCGCGCACAGCTGGATTGCCGTGCTGCGCCAGCTGGGTATCCGCGTACTGATGAACGAGCATGAGGTGATTCAACACAGCAAGGATTCGCAGGACCCTGAACCCGCCACCGTAGTGGTAGCAGGGGTAACCGACTACAGCGCCCACCACTTTGACGAAACCCACCGCAGCGATGCAGAGGCGGCTATGGCCCATGTGCCGGAACACGCAGGTTTCAGGCTTTTGTTAGCCCACCAGCCGCGCAGCGCGGCCGCAGCAGAAAAAGCGGGGTTTGACTTACAGCTCTCAGGCCATACCCATGGCGGTCAGTTTTGGCCCTGGGGATACTTTGTACGTTTTCAGCAGCCGTTTACTGCGGGCTTGAACAAGCTGGGCACACTGTGGGTGTACACCAGCCGGGGTACCGGCTACTGGGGCCCGCCCAAGCGTTTTGGAGCGCCATCAGAAATCACGCTGCTGCGCTTGGTTGCAACCTGAAAAAGCTTGGATAAAACCGGTTGTTGGCCATTCAAAAGCCAAATGGGCCACTGGCCCACGTATTTATTGCCTATACAGCTATTAATCAATAGCACGACTACTGAATCAACGGCCTTCTGGTAGTTCGATTTTGACTTCCAGCGTCTCCAGATTGTCCTGACGGCCCTGAATGACTTTGATGTCAGACGGGTTGATCTTGACGTATTTGCTGATGACAGCTACCAACTCGCGTTGCAGTTCCATCAGCTTGTCGGGCTGCAAGGCGTTGCGACCCGAACGCTCATGTGCCAACAGGATGGACAAGCGTTCCTTGGCCACGCTGGCCGTAGACTTTTTTTCGCCCAGGAAAAAGGAAAGTAAGGAGGCCATGGTTTTATTTGCCTCCGAACAGGCGCTTCAGCAGCCCCTGCTTGGGAGCTTCCGTAAAGCGCATCGGCTTCTCAGCACCCAAGAAACGATCGATCACGTCCTTGTAAGCTTCTGACACATCGCTGCCCTGCATGTGCACAGCGGGCACGCCTTGGTTAGAGGCCTGCAACACCGATTCACTCTCAGGAATCACACCGATCAGTTTGATGCGCAAGATGTCTTGAATGTCTTCCAGTGACAGCATCTGACCCTGGTCCACGCGGGCCGGGTTGTAGCGGGTAATCAGCAGGTGTTCCTTGATCGGATCGCCACCCTCCATCGCACGCTTGGTCTTGCTGGCCAACATGCCCAGGATGCGGTCCGAGTCGCGCACCGAAGACACCTCAGGGTTGGTCACCACCAAGGCTTCATCGGCAAAGTGCATGGCCATCAACGCACCGGTTTCAATGCCCGCAGGAGAATCGCAGACGATGAATTCAAAATCCATGGCGGCCAGATCGTTCAAGACCTTGTGCACACCGTCCTGCGTCAGGGCGTCTTTGTCGCGCGTTTGTGAGGCTGCCAGCACGTACAGGTTGTCGCACTGCTTGTCCTTGATCAGCGCCTGGTTCAGATTGGCTTCACCCTGGATGACGTTGATCAGGTCGTACACCACACGGCGCTCGCAACCCATGATCAGGTCCAGATTACGCAGGCCCACATCGAAGTCGATAACGGCAGTTTTGTGGCCGCGCAGGGCCAGCCCGGTTGCAAAACTAGCGCTGGTCGTAGTCTTGCCAACCCCGCCTTTGCCGGAGGTCACCACAATGATTTTTGCCATGGATTTTTTCTCTTTTCCAGTTAAATAAAACGCCAGACCGCGGTGCGCGCTGGCTTCAAGCCTTCAGGGCTTCAAAAATCAGTTTTTCTTGTCCATCATCACTCAGCCGCACCTGCGCGGCCTTGCCATGCACATCGGCCGGTAGCGCGTTTTCGCTGGTGCGGTAGACACCAGCAATCGAGATTAATTCAGGCTCCAGACACAACGAAAAAATACGCGCTGCCGTGTTGCCGCGCGCACCAGCCATGGCCTTGCCACGCAAGGGCGCATAGACGTGAATATTGCCGTCCGCCACCACTTCAGCACCCTGGTTGACCATGGCCAACACGACCAGATCTGCACCACGGGCGTAAATTTTTTGACCCGAACGCAAAGGCTTGTCAATCACCATCGTGGCGGGGCCAGGTATTTCTCGAATGACTTCCTTGACCGCCTCTTGCACCACATCCGGCACTATCACTTGCGCACTAGGTGTTTCTGCGACGGTCTTGGTGCGATACACCTCTTGGGGTGCTTCTACCAGACCTACAGTCAAGGCATAGGTCATCCATTCAGGGCTTGCACCCCGAACGGCAACCGGCACCAAGCTGCAATTACGCAATACTTTGAGCAGGGGAACAATGTCGGATACGGCCATCTCAACATCAAGATGCGAGAAATCAATCACTAAGGCATCGTGGTCAAAAAAACCTGGGCTTTCGCCCGCCGCACCAAACTGCGCCAAGATGTCATTACCCACTCTGCTCCAGTCGGATGATCGCAGGTGCAAAGCCACCAGAGGCAGTTGTGCACTTTTGATTTCGAACGACGGGTGCACGGATAGGGCGGAACCTGCGACTGGAACGGGCATGAAGGCTATAGACAGGTAAAACTTAGACTGCGCAAATCTTACTTGATTGCGTGGTGCAAACAGCGCCGGGGGAGTGCATTTTTCAAGAAATCTACAGGAATTACCACATGTGATTTTTGAAATTTTTTATCTGTGGACTTTTGTTCTTCTTCTATATCTTATTTCTTTAATTTAAAGATAGTAGTAGTAGTAGGTAAGCATTGTTTTTGTTGAGAAGCATTTTTTATTCATATAAATCAATAACTTATGAGGCTTGAAGCCCTGTGGGTGGACTACTTGATTTGATTAAGTCAAAAATGGATAACTTTTAAAAAATGAGTCAATCTGTGGATAACTAGCTATTTGTGCCAGAACTATGCACAGGGTTATGCTTTGACAGAGCTTTGCAATAGGCGTGTAGAGTTAGGCTTATGAAATACCTTTTGAGATTCGTATGGGTGGCGGCGGTGGGTGCTGTGGTGTTCCTCATCGCCGGAATCATCGCAACCTGGGCACCCGACCGCTCGGTTGAGCAGTTGAAGGGGCGCTGGGCGCAGCAACCGTCACAGTTTTTGGAAGTCAACGGATTACAAGTGCATGTGCGCGATGAGGGACCGCGGGATGACCCTGTTCCCTTGGTCTTGTTGCACGGCACCTCGGCCAGTCTGCATACCTGGGAGGGTTGGGCCGCCGATTTAAAAGGGCAGCGCCGGGTAATTCGCTTTGATTTGCCTGCCTTTGGCTTGACAGGTCCTGATTTGCAAAACGACTACACGCTGGAAACTTATGTGCATACAGTGGAAGGTGTGGTCAATGCCATGGGCGTTAAGGACTTTGTGCTGGCAGGCAATTCTCTGGGCGGACAAATTGCCTGGGCTACTGCCGCGGCTTTGCCGCAGCGGGTACGACAACTGGTGCTAATAGATGCCGCTGGTTATCCCATGGCACCCCAATCCATACCGATCGGGTTTAGGATTGCACGCATCCCGGGCGTGCGTCGATTGGCGGAAGTGGTACTACCCCGAGGGCTGATTCAGGCCAGTTTGCGCAATGTGTATGGCGAACCTAGCAAAGTGACTCCCGAATTGGTGGACCGCTATTACGAGTTAACTTTGCGGGCAGGCAACCGCCAAGCTTTGGCTTATCGTTTTGATCAAATGCAGAAAGCGGATATGGCCAAGGGCATGGCAGCTATTAGGGAACTGAAAGTGCCCACGCTAATCCTGTGGGGTGGGAAAGACCGTCTGATTCCAGTGGAGAATGGGCACCGGTTTGCAACAGATATTGCGGGCTCTCAACTGGTGGTGTTCGATGATTTGGGGCATGTGCCTCAAGAAGAAGATCCCCAGCGCACGGTGCAGGCGTTGCGCAAATTTCTATTGAAGCCGTGATCGCAATGGTAGTTAACAGCAGGTAATGTTTGTATGACGGATAAAAAGCCATTTGAAATTGCCCGCGAGACACTCAAGCAGATCACTGTCCGCAAGTTGGTTCCCACGCCGATCAATTACCAGGCCATCTACAACGAACTAGCGGGTGTTCCACCGATCCAACCTTTTCCTGCCGACATCTTGCGGGATATTGCACAAGCCTTACCCACCAAAACTCCGGGTCAGCAAAAGCAAAAAGGTTTACTGGAATACGCGGTTGACCGGCTGAACTGGGAAGGTGTGAAAACCGCCTTGGTAGCCTACGGTGGCTTTGTACCGGCCCATGGCGGTGAAAGTAACGGGCTAGCCAGTGTGCCCATGCCACTGTCGGCTAACACAGCGCCTGCTGCGCTAACGGCAGATTTTATGGCTCAAATTGGCCGCCTGATTGAGTACGCACAGCCAGCATTAGGGGATGATGACCCCCGCTTTGTGGAGCAAACCCAGTCTTTGCTCAAGGCCATTCGCCAGCCTGAAATGGACTCAGCCAACGTCAAATTGATGCTGAACAACTACGGGCACCGCCTGTCATTTGCAGCCGAAGACCAGGCCGAGATCAAGAAGACGCTGCTCAAGCTTCTACACCTGGTCTTCGAAAATATAGGCGATCTAAGTCTCGATGAGCAGTGGCTTAAAGGGCAAATGGACGCGTTGATGACTGCTTCCAACCCTCCACTGAACTTGCGCCGGCTTGACGATGTGGAGCGACGCCTCAAAGACGTCATCTTTAAACAAAAAGATGCCAAAGAGCGTGCCATGTTGGCGCAAGAAGAGATGCGCCAGATGCTGGCAACGTTTATTCAGCGCCTTTCGGAAATGACGCAGTCGACGGGTAGCTTTCACGAAAAGCTCCTGGAAAATGCGCGTCAAATGGAGCAAGCTAAAACCATTGCAGAGATCGCCCCGGTGCTTAAAGAAGTAGTGGGTGCCACACGTAGCATGGCGGCCCAGAGTAAGTCGACTGGCGACGAACTGAAGGCCATGCGTGAGCGGGCCGATGCGACAGACGCCGAGCTGGCTAAACTGCACAAAGAACTCGACCGGGTGAGTGCGCAGGCGCGGCATGATCCCTTGACCGGTGCCTTGAACCGCAAGGGCATGGACGAGGCACTGGACCGGGAACTGTCGAATGTGCGCCGCAAAGAAACGCCACTTAGTATTTCCCTGTTGGACATTGATAACTTCAAAAAACTCAATGACACCAAGGGCCACGCTGCGGGTGACCAGGCGTTAGCCCATTTGGCTGCTGTCGCCCGCGAATGTATGCGCCCGCAAGACACGCTGGCCCGCTATGGTGGCGAAGAGTTTGTGATTCTGATGCCCGATACCGCGTTGGAAAGCGGTGTGGAAGCGATGACACGGCTGCAGCGGGAATTGACCAAACGCTTCTTCTTGACGGGCAGCGAAAAGATATTGATTACTTTCAGCGCTGGCGTAGCGCAGCTGGCCGAAAATGAGAACGCACTGGACGCGATCAAACGCGCAGATCAGGCAATGTATCTAGCCAAGCGGGCGGGCAAGAATCGTGTACTGGCAGCTTAAGTTAAGGATTCTGTGATGGTGTATTTGATAGTGGGCTTGGTCTTGTTTTTGGGTGTGCATTCAGTGCGCATAGTTGCTGAAGGATGGCGCACCCGGACGCTGGCGCGTGTGGGTGAAAACACCTACAAAGGCATTTACACCGCGCTCTCTTTGCTGGGATTTGGATTGATGGTGTGGGGGTTTGGGGTGGCGCGTGAAGCGCCCATCATGGTGTGGATGCCACCGCGCGGTATGCGCCACGCGGCCGCCTTGCTAACCCTCGTTGCGTTTGTGTTGTTGGCAGCTGCCTATGTGCCTCGCAATGCCATTAAGGCACGCCTGCACCACCCCATGGTTTTAGCCGTCAAGACCTGGGCGTTGGCGCATTTGCTGGCCAACGGCAGTCTGGCGCATGTGATTTTGTTTGGGTCATTTTTGGCCTGGGGCGTGGCCAACTTGATTGCCGCGCGTAAGCGGGACCGCTCCTTGGGTATCAGCTACCCGGCGGGCACACCTGCGGGTACAGCAGCCGCGGTCGCGGCTGGTGTTATCGCGTGGGCTGCTGTGGCCTTCTGGCTGCACGGTCTGCTGATCGGCATTCGGCCTTTGGGTTAAACCCAGGCTCAAAAGCAGTACAAAGCCCAGCCAACGGATGCAGAAGGTGGGGTCAAAGGGGCCGTGCGCATAATGCTCTGACTATCACCTTGGAGCTAACCCTATGCCCCGTCTCCTATTGAGCGAATCCCTTATCCACAGCGCCATCCAGCCCAAGATTAATACTTGGCATACCGACATCATTGGCGAGGTGCAGGCGGCGGTGGCGGCCCACGCGGTGGTCGTAGTGGGTATGGGCATGAACCCTATGCCCAAGCGTGCGCGCAAAGCCCTGGACGCTGCGGGCGTGGTCTACCACTACATGGAATACGGCAATTACCTGAACACCTGGCGCAAGCGCAACGCGCTAAAAATGTGGACCGGCTGGCCCACCTTTCCGATGGTGTTTGTGAAGGGCGTTTTGGTGGGCGGTGCCACGGATGTGGAGGCCCTGATTGCCAGTGGCGAACTCAAGCGCATGCTGGCCTGAGTCCGCTGCCGTAGTGCCAAGCGTTTAAGGCTTGGCGGTTGCTGTGGACGCCTCGTGGCGTGGGCCGTGGCCCATGCCTTTGTGGTCGCCCCAGCGGCGCATCATTTTGCTGTGCTCGGCGTCAAACACTTTTTTCTGGTCCGCGTTCAGCGTCGCATAGAAGGTCTTGGTTGCTTCCTCCCGCTTGTCCATGTTGGCTTGCATCTCGGTCATACGCTGGGCACGCATGGCACGCATTTTGTCAATGCGTTCCGGTGTGGTCAGCTTGTCCATCTCGGCCGGGTCGGGGCGGGTGTGTTCTACGCGGGCGGGTGGTTTCAGCGCTGCAGTGAACGTGGTCCACGCGCCTTCTTGCGGTGCGGTGATTTTCAGTTTGGTTTTCAAGTCGGCCAAATGTTTGGCCACCATGGCTTCCATTTTGGCGGGGTCCATGCGGCCATGCATGCCGCGCTCGTGGCCACCGTGGCCGTCGTGCGTGCGGGGGCTGGAGGCACCCGCCATAGGCTTGGGCGCAACGGGCGGTGTTGTGGTTTGTGCTTGGGCGGACCATGCGGCGTTGGCCAGCAAGCCTGCGATCAAGAGAGATTTCAATCCTGTGTTCATGAGGCATCCTTTGGGTATTGCCGATGCAGGGATTGCGATCAGCATGGGGAGAAGTTTGCGCCGCCCGTGTATCTGCACCATGAGGCTGTAACAAGGCTTTGTAAAGTTGCGCAGTCGTGTACCGTTACTGTGCGTCGGAGGAGCGGCCACAATACGTGGTTTGGCAATTGTTGTTCCTTCAGAAAAGGTTGTTTGTGTTCAAGAATTTGATGATGTACCGCCTGGCGTCGCCCTGGCCCGGGTCGGTCGAGCAGGTGGAAGCGGCGTTGGAAGATGCGCGCTTTGTGGAGTGCGGTGCTTCGCAGGAAAAATCGGTGGGCTGGGTTGAGCCGCGTGGTCACGCCAACGGCCCGCTGGTCGAGGTGGTGGGTGGTCAATGGCTGCTGAAACTGATGCTGGAAGTGAAGGTCGTGCCCGGTTCGGTGGTCAAGCGCAAAGTGCAAGATCAGTTGGACCACATTGAGGCCACCACCGGGCGCAAGCCTGGCAAAAAAGAGAAGCGCGAGATCAGTGAAGACGCCCGTCTGGCCCTGCTGCCGATGGCGTTTACCAAGCAGTCCAGCGTCAAAGTATGGGTCGACCCCAAGGCCGGTTTATTGCTGACCGATGCGGGCAGTTCGGCCAAGGCTGACGAAGTGATGACCTGG
>JANYEE010000161.1 GCA_025363275.1 Burkholderiales bacterium
GTGCTGTCAAACGGTCATGGCTCCATGCTGGTCTATGCGCTCTTGCACCTCACCGGCTACAAGCTGCCCATGGAAGAACTGAAAAACTTCCGCCAGCTACACAGCAAGACCGCTGGCCACCCCGAGTACGGCATCACCCCCGGCATCGAAACCACCACCGGCCCGCTGGGCCAGGGCCTCACCAACGCGGTGGGCATGGCGCTTGCCGAAAAATTGCTGGCCAAGGAATTCAACCGCACGGACGGTGAAGTCAGCCACAACGTGGTGGACCACCACACCTACACCTTCATGGGCGACGGCTGCCTGATGGAAGGCATCAGCCACGAAGCGGCGTCCCTGGCCGGTGCCTGGAAGCTCAACAAACTGATTGCGCTATATGACGACAACGGCATCTCGATCGACGGCCAAGTAGCCCCCTGGTTTGCCGACAACACCGCGCTGCGTTTTGTGTCCTATGGCTGGAACGTGCTGGGACCGATTGATGGCCACAACGCCGAACTGGTCGCCGCCCAGATTGCCGAAGCCAAGAAGTCTGCCGACCGCCCCACGCTGATCATTTGCAAAACCCATATCGGTAAGGGCAGCCCCAACCGCGCCAATACGGCCAAGGCGCACGGCGAGCCGCTGGGAGCCGAAGAAATCAAGCTCACGCGTGAAGCCTTGGGCTGGTCGTCTGCGCCTTTCGTCATTCCTAAAGACGTGTATGGCGACTGGGATGCCAAGGCCCAGGGCAAGGCTGCTGAGGCCGCTTGGAACGCAAAGTTTGCCGCCTACAAAGCCGCCTACCCCGCGTTGGCCAAAGAGCTGCTGCGCCGCATGAAAGGCGATCTGCCGAAGAACTTTGTGCAGACGGCAGTGGACACCGTCATCGCTGCGCACCAAAAAGCCGAAACGGTGGCCAGCCGCAAGGCATCGCAGTTGGCACTGGAAGCCTTTACTGCGGCTTTGCCCGAGCTGCTGGGCGGCTCTGCCGACCTGACGGGTTCGAACCTGACCAACACCAAGTCCACGCCCAATTTGCGCTTTGATGCGCTGAGCGGTGCTGTGCTGAAAAATGAGGCTGGCCAGGGCGGCCGCCATATCAACTACGGCGTGCGCGAATTCGGCATGGCCGCCATCATGAACGGCGTGGCCTTGCACGGTGGTTTCATCCCTTACGGCGGCACCTTCCTCACGTTCAGCGACTACAGCCGCAACGCCATCCGCATGGCCGCGCTGATGAAGCAACGCGTGATCCACGTGTTCACGCACGACTCCATCGGCCTCGGTGAAGACGGCCCGACCCACCAGTCGGTCGAGCACGCCGCTAGCCTGCGCCTGATCCCGAATCTGGACGTGTGGCGTCCGGGCGATACGGCTGAGACTGCGGTGGCCTGGACGGTGGCGTTGCAAAACAAAACCAAGCCCACGGCCTTGCTGTTGTCGCGCCAAAACATTTTGTACGCGTGCAAGGGCGACTCGGAAGCTGCGCCCGACGCCAGTGGCCTGGACGCGATCAGCAAAGGCGCCTATGTGCTGTCCGAGCCGTCAGATGTCGGTATGAAGAAAAAGCTGCAGGCCGTGATCATTGCCACCGGCTCTGAAGTGCAGTTGGCCCTGAAAGCCCAAGAGCTTTTGGCCACCCGCAAGATTGCTGTGCGCGTGGTGTCCATGCCATCGACGACTACGTTTGATGGACAAAGCAGCGACTACAAATCATCGGTGTTGCCCGCAGGCGTACCGCGTGTGGCGGTAGAAATGGGCTCTACGGGCGGCTGGTGGAAATACGGCGTAGCCGCCGTGGTGGGCCTGGACACCTATGGCGAGTCTGCGCCCGCGCCCGTGCTGTTCAAGCACTTTGGCTTCACGCCTGAGAACGTGGCCGATACCGTGCAGACGGCTTTGACTCGCAAGGCCTGATACGAGCTGTAATGAAGCGCGTCGATTTTTATCTGACAGTTTTTTAATTGAAGAGAGAACCACATGACCATCAAAATCGGTATCAACGGCTTTGGCCGCATCGGGCGCAACGTGTTGCGCTCCGCAGTCCAGAATTTCAGCGACATTGAAGTCGTCGCTATCAACGACCTGCTGGAGCCGGACTACCTGGCCTATATGCTGCAA
>JANYEE010000164.1 GCA_025363275.1 Burkholderiales bacterium
GGTAGCCCAACCAGGTATTGACGATCAGGATCATGGCCTTGGCAAGCGTCGGGTCGGCAAACCAGTTGGGCCGCACGCCAAACACCGCATCCAGAATCGCGTTGATTTCACCAAAGTTCTGGTTGAACAGTCCCTTGAATACCAGAATGGAAATGAAGCCTGGCACAGCGTAGGGCAAGAACAGCAGCGTACGGTACAGCGTGCGGTACTTCAGCGCTTCCCAGTTCAGCACCACGGCCAGCGTCATGCCAATGGCGGTAGAAAACAAAACCGTCAGTCCCGCAAACACCACCGTCCAAATAAAAATGGAGAAAAAGGGTCCGCGCATATCGGCATCGCCAAACATGCGGGTGTAGTTGGCCAAGCCCACGCCCACCTTGAAGCCGGGCTGCAAACGCTCGCCTAGCGCATCTTCAAAGAAGCCGGTATCGCGGTTGGGCTGGAATTGCACACCGTCAGCCAGGCGCTTCAAGCCCCCATCGGCCTGAGCCTGCCACAGCGGCTCGAACACCGCAAATTCGTGCAGACCGGCGTACTGCAACGTAGTGCCGTCGGGCATGGTCAGCTTCAAGGCCATCAGGGTGTCGCGCAGCGCAATCACCTGGCGCAGATTCAAGGCACCACTCAAGGTATCAGCCAGCACTTGATCTGCGGGCAAAGCCTGCATGCTGAGCGGCGCTGTGGGGGCTGCATCCTTAAACACGGACGACATGGTGCGCGTGACGGAGCCGCCCGCGCCCTGCCCCACCAGCACCAGGCGGTAGTCGCTACCCACCGCGTACACGCTGCTGTCAAATGTGCGGGTCTCATTCACGTCGGCCTGCTCCAGCAGGTAGGCTCGGGCGCGGGCTTCGGTCAGCAAATTGCTGGCCGAGTAGTTGGTAAAGCCCATCTGGATGGTGTAGAGCAGCGGAAAGGCCACAAAAATCAGCATGGCCGCTACACCGGGAAACAGGTAGCGCCAGGCCAGCGTGGTGGCCGACAGGTAGACATAAAGACTGCTGCCACCAAAGACCATCAGCGCCAGAGCCCACAGTGGCTCACCGCTGGCGTACACGCTGAATGACAACCATAGCAGGGCCAAGCTGGCCACCGCAGCAATCAATTTGGAGAAGAGGGAGGATGGAGATGTCATGTCACTTTACCAGCATGCGGGCGGCCGCACCGTCCAGCGCCTCTTGGGGGGTCTGGCGACCTTGTGAGATGGCCTCCAGGGCGGCATCCATCGCAGGGAAAAACTTTCCCAGCTCAGGGATGTTGGGCAGGGGCTCGCCCATACGCGCGTTCTCCATGGTGGCGCGGATGTTGCCGTCGCCGGCCAGTTCGGCAAAGTAGGTTTTGTTGGCCGGTGTTCCCAGGGGCACGTCGGCCGAGATGGTTTTCAGGCTGTCCACCCGCAACAGGTGGTTTTCAATGAACTCGCGGGCAATGTCTTTGACCTTGCTGGGCGCGGCGATCATGCAGCCCAGCACGCCCACGAACGACTTGGACGGCTTGCCAGGAATGACGGCCGGTACCGGTGCCACCGAGAAATTGATCTTGGCTTTGCGCACGTTATCCCAGGCCCAGGGGCCCGTAATCATCATGGCGATTTCACCGCGGGCAAATCCCGCTTCCATTTCGGCGTAGCGCGCGCCACGGGGCATAGTGCCACCTTCTATCAGCTTGGACAGCATAGTGGCCCCGGCCACGGCACCGGGCGAATTGACCCCCACCACGGCCGGGTTTAGTTCACCATTGGCGCTGCGGCCAAACACCTCACCGCCCGCCCCGGCCAGCATGGGCCAGGTGAAGAAGGACTTGTTGTAGTCCCACAGCAGCGCCTTCTTGCCTTGCTTCATCAGTTCTTTGTCTAGTGCAATCACTTCGTCAAAGGTGGTGGGCACGGTCTTGACCAAATCGCGATTCACGATCAGGCCCACAGCCTCGATGGACAGCGGGTAGCCCCAGACCTTACCCTTGTAGGTAAAGGCCTTCCATGCAGATTCATCAATGGCATCGCGCACGCGCTTGGGCGGATGAACAGGCACTAATAGACCAGAGCGCGCCCATTCACCAGTGCGGTCATGCGGCCAGCAGAAAATATCGGGGCCTTTGCCGGCGGCGGCCGCCGCTTGAAATTTGTCAGTCGCGCCTTCCGGGTGTTGCACCACTACGCGCACGCCCGATTCCGCAGCAAAGGCATCGCCCACCTTTTGCAGCCCGTTGTAGCCTTTATCGCCGTTAATCCACACCAATAACTGCGGCGCATCGGCAGCCATACAGGGCACGTAAGCCTCTGCCAATAACGCGGCTGCCAGCAGCCAACATGGTTTGCGCATCATGCGTGGGTCAACCCAAGACGCTGGAAGGCTTTGCCTTGTGCATTAAAAAGATAGCAACGGTTTGCAGCTACGCCCAGCTGTAAAGCATCGCCCGACTGCACCCGCACCGTACCGTCCAACACGCACGTCAGCTCTTCCTTAACGCCCGCAAACTCGCAGTAGGCGTAGGTCACGCTGCCCAGCGACTCAACAAAAATAGTCTTGGCGTTGAGCACATTAGTACTGGTATCCCGCGTGATGTGTTCAGGTCGAATACCCAGCGTCACGGCATCACCCGTCTTGGCGGCCGCCGCATTCACCGCGCAGCGGACCACCGCGCCGTCGCGCAGTCGCACAGTTGTCTCCGTATCGCCTGCAGCTTCAACCGTAGCTTCAATGAAGTTCATACCGGGTGAGCCAATGAAACCGGCGACGAACAGGTTGTCTGGATATTCGTACAAATCCAGGGGCGAGCCTACCTGTTCAATATTGCCGGCAGACAGCACCACGATCCGGTCAGCCAAAGTCATGGCTTCCACCTGATCGTGGGTGACGTAAATCATGGTGGTCTTCAGGTCTTTGTGCAGCTTGGCAAACTCGTAGCGCATGCGCACCCGCAGCGCAGTGTCCAAATTTGACAATGGCTCATCAAACAGAAACAC
The DNA here is from genome assembly GCA_025363275.1 of Burkholderiales bacterium. Classification (GTDB taxonomy): domain Bacteria; phylum Pseudomonadota; class Gammaproteobacteria; order Burkholderiales; family Burkholderiaceae_C; genus Allorhodoferax. The sequence continues at coordinate 2,966 of JANYEE010000164.1, forward strand.
ATCGGGCTTGCGCACAATGGCCCGGCCAATCGCTACGCGCTGGCGCTGTCCGCCCGACAGGTCTTTGGGCTTGCGGTCTAGCAAATGGTCGATGCCCAGAATCTTGGCCGCGTGTTGTACCAGGCGGTCTATCTCTTCCTTGGGCATCTTGTTCAGTTGCAGGCCAAAGGCCATGTTGTCGTACAGATTCATATGCGGGTAAAGCGCATACGACTGGAACACCATGGCAATACCCCGCTCAGCAGGTGGCACATCGTTGACCACACGGTCGCCAATCCTCAACTCGCCGCTGCTGATATCTTCCAAACCGGCAATGACGCGCAACAGGGTCGATTTGCCGCAGCCCGAGGGGCCCACGAATACGATGAACTCGCCGTCGTGAATATCCAGGTCCACGTGGTGCAAGATTTGGGTTTCGCCAAATGCCTTGCCTATGCCCAACAGTTTTACGTCCGCCACGTCCTACCTCCGAGCAGCGCACCGGCTGCAGTTTGCAAAGATTCATGCGAAAAGGGCACGCCCGATTCTGGTGTAAGTATACTTTGCGCAAGTAGTTTTACGACACTAAAATGAAGGCAAAATGAAGCGTGCAAGCGAGGGGAAACCCTTATTAAATAATGATAAATTGATTTTGTTTGTAGTAAAACTACTATTTAAATGACCTCTGCGCAGCCACCCCACGCACCTGACCAGCATCGCCCCGCCGCGCTGGGCGGGCTGCGTCCGGGTCGGCACGAGCCCTTGGGTGCCACGATGCGCGATGGCGGTGTCAACTTCGCCATGTTTTCCCGTCACGCACACCGAATTGAACTCTGCGTATTTGATGAAGAAGGCGCCCGCGAACTAGAGCGCTTGCCCTTGCATGGTCCCCACGACGGCGTTTTTCATGGCTTCATGCCCGGCGCAGCGTCGGGTATGGTGTACGGCTTGCGCGCGTTTGGCCCCTATGAGCCCGAACGCGGCCACCGTTTCAATCCGCACAAGCTTTTGCTAGACCCTTGCGCCCGGGAAATCCTGGGCCAGTTTCATTGGTTACCCGAACACCATGGCTACCCATTGGGCCACCCCCACGGCGCGTTTGCATTGGATACCACCGACAACGCCAAGACCGCACTCAAAGCGCGGGTCGCGGCCAGCCAGCCCTTTGATCGCAGCCAGGCACCACGCACTGAGATCGGCAAGCTAGTGCTGTACGAGGTGCACGTCAAAGGCTTCAGCCAACTCCACCCCGATATTCCTGAGAACTTGCGTGGCACCTATGCGGCGCTGGTGCATCCGGTTGCTATCACCCATTTCAAGGCGCTGGGCGTCACCACGCTATCGCTGTTGCCCGTGCACTATGCGCTGGACGAGCCCGGCCTGCAGGAACGTGGCTTAGTGAACTATTGGGGCTACAACACCTTGGGCTTTTTCTGCGCCAGTCCGCGTTTTTCGGCACATCCGCATGACCCATCAGCCCCGGCGCAAGAGTTTCGCGCCATGGTGGCAGCATTGCATGCTGAAGGGCTGGAGGTGGTGCTGGACGTGGTCTATAACCACAGCGCTGAAGGCAATGAGCAAGGCCCCACACTTAGCTTTCGGGGCTTGGACAACGCCAGTTGGTACCGTGTGCTCAGCGGTGACCCCAGCCGCTGCGAGAACCTGACCGGCTGCGGCAACACGGTGAATGCGGCGCATCCGCAAGTAGCCCAGTTCATTCTCGACTCGCTACGCTTTTGGGTAGAAGAGATGGGTGTGGATGGTTTCCGTTTTGACTTGGCCCCGGTGCTGGGTCGCACCCACCATGGCTTTGACCCCCAAGCCGCATTTTTTGGCGCGCTGCGCCAGGACCCGGTGCTCAACACCGTGCACCTGATTGCGGAACCCTGGGATGCGGCCCACGATGGCTACCAGGTGGGCCGTTTTCCTGGCCGCTTCCTTGAGTGGAACGACAAATTCCGCGATACCGTGCGTGGCTACTGGTTGCAGTCGTTTTTGGGCCGTCAGTTGGTCGACCGGGGCGAGCTGGCGCGACGCTTTACTGGGTCCAGCGACCTGTTCCACCACGGGCAGCGCCAGCCCACAGCCTCGGTCAATTTCATCACGGCGCATGACGGCTTCACGCTGGCTGATGTGCTGCACTACGGCCAAAAACACAACGAGGCCAACGGCGAAAGTAACCGCGACGGACGTGACGGTGAGCTATGCCACAACTTCGGCGTGGAGGGGCCCAGCGATGACCCAGCCGTGACCGCCCAGCGCCAGCGCGTGCGCCGCGCCATGGTCACCACGCTGCTACTGGCCCAGGGCACGCCCATGCTGTGTGCGGGCGACGAGATAGGCAACAGCCAAGGCGGCAACAACAACGCCTATTGCCAAGACAACCCCACCGGCTGGCTGAACTGGGCAGAGCGCGATCGAGACTTTGAAGCCTACGTGGCCTGTGTACTGCAATTGAGGCGCAGCGACGTGTTGCTGCGCCACACCGACTGGTTCGCTAGCCACTTTGAGCCAGGCGGGCCGCCGTCATTGCAATGGATTAAACCCAGTGGCGATGCGATGCAAACCCACGACTGGCACGACCGTTTTACCGGTGCCTTTGGCTGCCAGATCAGCGCGCGCCAAGCGGTGACCGTTGGCGTGGTAACACCGCACAACAGCCTGCTGATTGCGTTTAACCCCGAGCCCCATCCCATGCCATTTCACCTCGATGGCAGTTTTGTGGTGGTGTTGGATTCTGCCCGGGAGCTTGCTGCCCAGACTATCTGCAAACGGTATCTGCAAGTTCCAGCCCACGCCTTGGTTGTATTGCGGCAAATGGAATGACGGCTGCACCAGCGCTGCCGCACAGGCAGCCCACATTACTCGCCGTGGCATGGCCCTTGATGGCCGAGCTGATACTAGGTTTTGGTGTTGGCTTTGTGGGCATGTGGCTAGTGTCCCAAACGTCAGACACGGCCTCGGCCGCCTTTGGCTTGGCCAACCACGTGCAGGGCGCGTTCTTTCTGCTGTTTCGCATCATCAGCATGGGCGTGGGTGTTGTGGTGACGCAAAACCTGGGCGCCAATAACCGGCCTGAGGCCAACCGCACCGCGCTGGCCAGCCTGGGCGCAAGCACCTGGCTAGGCCTCGGTACTGCCGTGCTGCTGTTCAGCGCCACCGATGTTTTGTTGCGCGCCATGCAGGCCAGCAGCGATGTGGCTGCACTGGCCCGGCCCTACCTGCAACTACTTGCCTTGGCCTTGTTTCTGGACGCTTTCAACGCCAGCATGGCCGCAGTCATGCGGGCACATTTACGCACACGCGAAACTATGTTCAATATTCTGTCCATGCACGCACTGCACATTGCGCTGTGCTTTCCGCTCATGCGCGGATGGGGACCCATCCCCCCGCTGGGCATGGTGGGCTTTGCCATTGCATTGGCCATCAGCCGGGCGTGGGGCCTGGGCGTCCACATCTGGCTGTGGCGCGTGTCGCTGCAGTTGCTGCCCACTTGGCATGACTTCACCCGCATCAAGATGGCCACGCTGCGCAGCTCGCTGGCCATTGGCTTGCCGGGAGCAGCAGAGGCGATCGCCTATCGCGTAGCAGTGCTGTCATCCGTAACGGTGGTTTCCGGCATGGGCACTATCGCGCTGGCCACCCAAGGCTATGCCATGCAGATCATGAACGTGATTGTGCTGTCCACCGTGGCGCTGGGCTTTGCGGGAGAGATCTTGGTGGGGCACCTGGTGGGGGCGGGGCAACTGCGGCAGACTTTGCATTTGGTGCGCAAAACCCTGCTCTGGGGTTTGGGCATTTCGTTCAGCGTTGCACTGATCACCGCATTAACAGCGCCCTGGACACTGCGCCTATTCACCCACGACCCTGCCATCATACAAAGCGCAAGCATTCTGCTGTGGATCACCGTGCTGCTGGAGCCTGGGCGCACTTGCAATATTGTCATCATCACGGCGCTGCGGGCAGCGGGCGATGCCAAGTTCCCAGTCATGGCAGGGGCCACATCTATGCTGATCGTAATGGGCGGTGGAGCGTGGTTCTTTGGCGTGTACCTGGGCTGGGGTCTGGTGGGCGTGTGGATCGCCTATACCCTGGACGAATGGGTGCGCGGCAGCATGATGGCACTGCGCTGGTTTCGCCTGGGTTGGTTGCGGCATGCGGCACGGGTAAGGCGTGAGGCCCAAAGCGCGGCATGAGCGACATGAGCGACATGAGCGATTGCGTTATGCAGTAACCTCTAGAAAAATCGCTCAGTAATTTTATGGGGACCTCGTCTATGCCTTCTCTCTCTATCTACCTTCATCGCTCAATCTTCCTCGTCGCGTTGGCTCTGTCCGGACCTTCCATCTTGGCTGCCGAACCTAACCAATCGCTGGCAGAAAAGAGACTCAGCATCTTTAAAGGTACTGCACCGGGCATCGTCATTTTCGACTTTGACAGAGCTCCGCGCGCTACGGCGTCAGCACCGCGTAGCGCTAGCGACGCTAACGGCGCGGGTGTCGGCACCAGTGCCGCAGCCAATGCAAAAAGTCCCGATGACGCAGCCTCCGAGCAAACCACCCGACCCCGCTTTTTGAGCGCGTTGCCTGCGCCCAGTGGCAGATCACTGCAGACCGCCCGCCGCATGGACGCACCGGACCAAGGTATTGCATTGCCCACCGCACGCTCGGCATCACACCCCCAGGCAGAGCCAGACAAGCGCTGAGCGCCAACCCAACTATTTCAATTTAACTCCGGTCTTGGATTGTAAAAACTCTAGCGTCACACCTGGCGCCAGTTCGACCACTTTGAGGCCTTCGGCGGTTACGTCCAGCACCGCTAAGTCAGTGATGATGCGGTCCACCACACCTACGCCGGTCAACGGCAGTGTGCAGTGCGGCAGAATCTTTAAGTCTTCCGTGCCATCTTTCTTTTTGGCCACGTGCTCCATCAATACGATGACGCGCTTCACCCCGGCCACTAGATCCATAGCGCCACCCATGCCTTTGACCATCTTGCCCGGAATCATCCAGTTGGCCAGATCCCCCTTTTCGCTGACCTGCATGGCACCCAGGATACTTAAGTTGATCTTGCCGCCGCGAATCATCGCAAAGCTCTGCTCAGAGCCAAAAATACTGGAGCCTTTGATCGTCGTCACAGTTTGCTTGCCAGCGTTGATCAAATCGGCGTCCACCGCGTCTTCGGTGGGAAAAGGGCCAATACCCAGCATACCGTTCTCACTCTGCAACCACACCTCCTTGTCAGCAGGCACATGGTTGGCCACCAGTGTGGGGATACCGATACCCAGGTTCACATAGAAACCGTCTTCGAGCTCGCGGGCCGCGCGGGCCGCCATTTGGTCTTGATTCCAGCTCATATCAAACTCCTGCCTTCTCGGTAATGGTGCGTTTCTCGATGCGCTTTTCCGGTGTTGTGTTCAACACAATACGGTGCACATAAATACCAGGTAGGTGCACCTGGTCCGGCGCGATGTCACCCGTTTCCACTATCTCTTCTACTTCTACTACCGTGATCTTGCCGGCCATAGCCGCAGCGGGGTTGAAGTTACGGGCGGTGTAGCGGAATTGCAGGTTGCCAGACTTGTCCGCCCGGTGGGCTTTGACCAGCGCCACATCGGGTACCAGGGCGCGTTCCATCACATAGGTCTCACCATCAAACTCACGCAGTTCTTTGCCATCGGCCACGATAGTGCCCACGCCGGTCTTGGTGAAGAATGCCGGAATGCCCGCACCACCCGCGCGCAGCTTCTCGGCCAGAGTGCCCTGGGGGGTGAACTCCAGTTGTAGCTCGCCCGCCAGGTACTGACGCTCAAACTCTTTGTTCTCGCCCACATAGCTAGAAATCATTTTCTGGATCTGGCGCGTTTCCAGTAGCTTGCCCAGACCAAAGCCATCCACGCCGGCATTGTTAGAAATGACAGTGAGATTTTTGACAGCACTGTCCTTGAGTGCTTCGATCAGCGCTTCGGGAATTCCGCACAGTCCAAAGCCACCAACGGCCAGCAGTTGGCCGTCTTGCACGATGCCTGCAAGCGCCTCTTTTGCACTCGGATAAATTTTGTTCATGCCACTGACTCCTAAAAATTATGCGTCCGACCCTAACTTGATCACTACGCAGACGATACTACGTATACGCATACGTACTTTTCCGTAAAGCCCAACCCTATGGATATTGACTACCGTTTAGCCTTCACCATGGCCCCTGTGGGCCTCGTTCTGTCCCGTAACCGCGTGATTGTGGATTGCAACACGCATTTATGCGAGATGTTTGGTGCCACCCGTGAGCAACTGATCCATCAGTCGTTCCAGGTGCTTTACCCCAGCGCGGATGAGTTCCTGCGCACCGGCGAGCGCATTACGCCCATTCTGAACCGCCAAGGTACCTATGCCGACGATCGCATCATGAAACGCTTTGACGGGCGTTTCAAGGGGCAAACCTTTTGGTGCCATGTGACGGGTAGAGCACTGAACCGGGAGGCTCCGCACGAATCTGGGATCTGGGGCTTTGAGGATTTGAGTGCCCGCCGCCCGGTTAAAGCCGAGCTAACACCCCGCGAGCGCGAAGTAGCCGCCCACCTTATGCAGGGCCTTACCTCCAAACAAACCGGCAAGCTCCTGACGATTAGCCACCGTACGGTAGAAATTTACCGAGCCCGCCTGATGCGCAAATACCAAGCGGCCACTGCTGCCGACCTGGTGCACAAGCTGCTTACCACTTAGCCGGTTGACACAGCTTAAACCGCAGCGCTTCTTGCACTTTGCAAGCCTGTGTGGCTCGACTACACTGGTTGTGATGTGAATGAGCGCGCCAAGGGAGTAACAGCATGCTGGAATTTTTAGGGTTTGGTCGGTCCAAAAGCGAAGTACACGACAACGCCGATACGATACCGGCGACGCGTCCAGCACTTGGCGAATACCCCACGCCGACGCAACGCGAAATGGTGCGGCTGACACTGCACACTTTGCTCAAACGCCACGGCATTCCAGCGTCTTGGCTCAGCGCTGAAATCAGCGCATTCCCCACCCCACTCGACCCTGAGGGCGTCTTGCTGCAACTGGTCATCCTGCACTGGCACCCCGGCTTTGGCCTGTATGCGCCTGCCATCCAAAACGAGCTGATGGATGGACTCAAACGGTTTGACTCCGCTGCCAATGCCGCGCGGTACAACATTCACTGGAAATTTGCCCCCGAGGCTGGCTGCCCCCACACCACGTTGCCGGAGATGGGCTACTGGGCCAGTCCAGCTCCGTTGGCAGCTGCCGCGCCGCCCCTGCAGAGCAGGCCAGCCCTTAAACCTAAATTTGATTTACCAGACCTGGGTGAGGACGACGACTCCGACAATGGGTTTGCGGCGACCCAAATGCACGATATCCGCTGATATGTCCGGTAGGCTTCGTCGTGGATTTAGACAAGGCATTGGGGAGGCCAATGGCAGATGGGCATTACAAAACCATCTTCCAGCGCTGTTTACCTAGCGCCATCTCCGTTGAAAAACCAGCTTACAAGTAAGAGCGATACGCTATCAATTAGATAGCTACAGAGGCAGTATTTACCTGGGCTACGGCTCCCTTTAACTATATTTTTACGGAAACCACCTCATTCGTGGACCGAAACGCCTCGACGGCAGCAGGGACGCCGCAGTACACCGTGGCGTGCAGCAACACCTCTTGAAGTTCGTGTACCGTAGCGCCATTATTGAGTGCACCGCGCACATGGCCTTTGAGCTCTTGCTGCTTGCCCAAAGCCGTCAACATAGCCACCGTGATCAGGCTACGGGTCTTTAGGTCCAAGCCTGGGCGCTGCCAGACGTCACCCCACGCGGCGCGGGTGATGTGCTCTTGAATGGGTTGCATAAACGGGGTGGCGCCAGCCAAAGCCTCTGCTACGAAACCTTCGCCCATGACCTGCTTGCGCAGGGCCAGACCCAGCGCGTAGGCGCTGTCGGGGCTAACGCTGTCTGCGACCGCTGCAGAGGCTAAGGGAATGGACTGGACAGTGGGCATCGTAGGCTCCTATGAAAAAAACACCATGGTAGCCAAAGCAGAGTGTGGCCTACTGGGGCCTTTAATTTATCGAAAGACCTAACGCCATGAACGCTCTCAAACTCGCCGCGCTGCTGCTCATAGGTGCCGGCATTCTGGCTTTGGTATACGGCAGCTTTAGCTATACCAAAGACACCAGTGCCGTCAAAATCGGAACGCTTGAACTGTCGGTCAAGGAAAAAGAAACCGTCAATGTTCCCCAGTGGGCGGGCGTAGCCGCCATCGTGGCCGGAGGGCTGCTACTGGCTATGGCGGGACGGCGTAAGTAAGGCCATCCGCGGCGCTTGTTCGCCGGAAACAAGTCATTTAGACTGGCTCCATAAAAAGGGAGTCACATATGACAGCAAAGCAAGCTCTGCCAGAGCTTGGCGTCGCAGGACCACTTTCAGCCGTCAGCCCGGCCGCTGCGGCTGGGCACCAGTTGCTAAGGCTTGCAACCGTCGTCACCCTGGTGTCTGGTTGTTTGGTGGCTGCGGCACTGGCCTACCTGCGACTGCAGGCTATTGACTCTGGCGAACGCCTAACCCGGTCGTTCGCGCAGGTTATTGAAGAGCAAACCACGCGCACGTTTCAGTCAGTTAACCAGTCTCTTGAGGTGGGAGCGGAACGCTTGGCGCAAATGCGCTCTGCTGGCACACTGAACGAAATCTCGGCACGGGTACTGCTCCGCCAAGCGCTCCTGTCTATGCCTTTTGCGCGGATTTTGTGGGTGACCGATGCACAGGGTCGTCTGATCTTTGACAGTCAGGAAGGCAACCTGGGCACTGATCTGTCGCAAACCAACTATTTCAAACAACTGCAGGCCCATCCAGATACGGAATTCCTGGTGAGTGCTCCCGTTAAGAGCCGTTTGGATGGCCTTTGGCTGATTCCCGCCGCAAAGCCGTTGTTGGCTACAGACGGCAGCTTCATGGGCACGATTGCGGCAGCGGTGGACCCCCACTACTTTGACAGTTTATGGAAGTCCATCGATTTGGGAAGCGGCGGTGCAATCACCTTGGTACGCAACGATGGCGTAGTGATGATGCGCAGCCCGTTTGAGGCGGCAATCATGGGTAAGTTGCCCACGAAGAAACCCAGATTGATGGAGTTGCTACCCAATAACCCGACTGGTAGTTTCGACAGCATTAGCCCTATTGATGGCGTGCACCGCATGTTCGCGTACCGGACACTGTCGGCGCAGCCCGAGTTTGTAGCTGTGGTGGGACAGTCTTATGACCTGATGTTGCAGCCCTGGCGGCGGCTAGCGCTGCTGGCTGGCACCATTTGGCTGATTGCCGCATCCAGCAGTTGGGTTTTTTGTCTGGTGCTGCACCGCGCTTGGAAACAAAAAGCGGCGGCTGAAACACAAACCGAGCGGCTAGCGCAACGCTTGCAACTGGCTACCGATGCCGCTGATATAGGCGTGTGGGATTGGGATGTCACCCGGGCGGATCAATGGTTTGCAAGCCCCACCTACTTCACGATGTTGGGCTACGACCCCGAAGAAGGGTTTGCCAACCGAGGGCAGTGGATTGCACGGCTGCACCCCGAGGACCGGGCGGGCGTGGAGGCCCGTATTCAGGCGGTGCTGGCTGGAGACTCGGTACCCTACCAATATGAAGCGCGCATGCTGCACGCCGACGGGCGCTACCGGTGGGTGAGCGTAGTGGGACGCGTTTTGGCGAGAGACGCTACTGGCAGCGCTAGCCGGCTGATGGGTGTGCGGCTGGACATTACCGAGCGCAAGCTGTCTGAGGAACAAGTACGCCAGAGCGAGGAAAACCTCGCCATCACGCTTCAGTCGATTGGAGATGCGGTTGTCGCTACTGATGCCAATGGCCATATCACCCGAATGAACCCTGCGGCCGAGCGCCTGACCGGTTGGAGTTTGAAGGAGGCCTTGGGCCATCCTCTAAACCAAGTTTTTCACATCATCAATTCGCAAACCCGGGAGCTCTCGGTCAACCCGGTGCAAATGGTGATGGAAAGAGGCGACGTGGTGGGGCTGGCCAATCACACGGCGCTGCTTTCGCGTGACGGTGCGGAGTATCAAATCTTTGACAGCGCTGCCCCGATTCGTGACCGCAGCGGCGCCATCGTGGGCGTTGTGTTGGTGTTCAGCGACGTGACCGAGCAATACCGCATGCGCGAATCGGTGCAAGAGTCTGCGCTGCACACCCAAACTATTTTGGATAACGTGGTGGATGGCATCATCACCATCGATAAAAATGGATTGGTTCAATCGTTCAACATGGCTGCCAGCGCCCTGTTTGCGTACACCCCTGAGGAAATTATTGGGCGTAATGCGTCGGTTCTGATTGAAGACCCCGACCAGCATTACGAAGAAGACTACCTGCGCCACCAGTTCAGCCCCAGTCGCGCGGGTATTGCCAGTATCTCCCGCGAAGTCATGGGTCGCCGCAAGGACTCCAGCCTATTCCCGGTTCACCTATCGCTGTCTAAAATTTCGCGCAAAGGGCAAACCACGCTCATTGGCATCGTGCGCGACATCACACAGCAGCGGCAGGATGAACGGGAAATTCGCCGTCTGGCGTTCTACGACTCCCTCACCGGCCTGCCCAATCGCCGTCTGCTGCTGGACCGACTCAAACAAGCCATGGTCACATCAGCGCGCACGGGCAAGCATGGCGCGCTGATGTTTCTGGATCTGGATCACTTCAAACTTCTGAATGACACCCAGGGCCATGATGTGGGCGACCTGCTGCTGCAGCAAGTAGCGCAGCGACTACAAACCTGCGTGCGCGATGGCGACAGCGTGGCGCGGCTCGGTGGCGATGAATTCGTGGTGCTGCTGGAGGCGCTAAGCGACGATCGCTACGCGGCAGCGACCCAGGCAGAAACGATTACCAGCAAACTACTGGCCGCCTGTGCCACTGAATACAACCTCAACAGCTATCTCCACCAAGGCACCACCAGCATCGGTATTGTGGTTTTCCGGGGTGAGGAGGACACCATGGACGATCTGCTCAAAAAAGCAGACTTGGCGATGTACCAGGGTAAATCTGCAGGCCGCAACGCTGCACGCTTTTTTGATCCCGCCATGCAAGCTGCAGTAGCAGCGCACGAAGCAGCTGAAAAAGACCTACGCCGCGCACTGGCGGCGCAGGAGTTTGTGCTGCACTATCAGATCCAGGTGAACGGTCAAGGCCAAGTGACTGGCGCGGAAGCCCTGGTGCGCTGGCAGCACAGCCATAAAGGATTAGTCACACCCATTCATTTCATAGGGTTGGCAGAGCGCACAGGCTTGATCTTGCCATTGGGCCAATGGGTTCTGGAAACGGCCTGCCAGCAACTGGCCACCTGGGCAACCGAAGCCGCCACCGCACATTGGACCTTGGCGGTGAACGTCAGTGCTTTGCAGTTCTCACAGGCTAGTTTTGTTGCCAGCGTGTCGCGCGCGGTGGCGCAGTCGGGGGCTCATGCCCGTTTGCTGAAACTGGAATTGACGGAGAGCATCCTCATCCACGATGTGGAGGACGTCATCACCAAAATCACCGCCCTCAAAGCCCAGGGCGTGGGCTTATCGCTCGATGACTTTGGCACCGGCTACTCTTCGCTGTCTTACCTCAAACGCTTGCCGCTGGACCAACTCAAGATCGACCAATCGTTTGTGCGCGACGTGCTGACCGATCCCAGCGATGCCGTGATCGCGCGTACCATCTTGGCGCTGGGCCACAGCCTGGGCTTGACCGTGATTGCAGAAGGCGTGGAGACTGAGGGTCAGCACCAATTTCTGGCAGACGCAGGTTGCGATGCATTCCAGGGCTATTACTTCGGGCGGCCTGGCCCAGTAGAGCTTTTGGGATAATTTGCTATCAAACTAGGAGCTAGTGAAGCAATATTTAAGCGGGTCACAGGCCTATGCAATACTTCAAACGCTTTTTTTAGACACACTATGTCCCAAACCAAACGCCCCATCACTGTCGACGATCTCTGGTCCCTCAAACGCCTGAGTACGGGCAGCCTCTCGCCCGATGGCCTGTGGACCTGCTCGGTGGTCACGCGCTATGACATGAAGAAAAACGAGAGCACTAGCCAACTTTGGTTACTCTCTACCGACGGCAAGACGCAGCGTCAACTCACGCGCGGCAAGCGAGACAGCGATCCGCAGTGGTCGCCCGACGGCAAGGCGATCGCGTTTGTCTCCAAGCGCGGCGAAGGCAAAGATGCGGATACGGCCGGACAGTTGTATTTGATTTCACCCGACGGTGGAGAAGCCCGCCGGGTGACGCAGGTGGCAACAGGCGTGAGCGCCCTGCGCTGGTTTCCCGACAACAAGCGCATGGCGTTTGTGTCTTGGGTCTGGCCCGAGTTGACTACCCCGGCTGCGCAAGAGAAGAGGCTCAAAGAAGACAAAGACGACAAGGTGCTGGCCACCGTACTGGAGCACAACCACTACCGGCATTGGGACCACTGGTATCCACGCGGCCGCAAGCCACACCTCCACATCGTGGATTTCGGTTCTGGCAAAGTGCGCGACCTGTTTGCAGGCACGGCTTTTCACCTGCCGCCGCAGGAGCCTGACGCCGCGTTGTTCGACATCAGTCCCGATGGCCAGGAACTGGCATTCACGTTTGACTTCAACCCCGATCCGCGCGAGTTCTCGTTCACCGACATCGTGGCCATGGACGTGCAATCAGGCAAGACCATGACGCTCACCACACGCGACCGGATGCTTAAGCGCTTCGCCTTTCAAGGCCCACGCTACGCGCCCGATGGCAAAACGATCGCCTTCTTGGGCTGTGATTTTTCCAAGCAGCACAACGAACAAAATCGCGCCTGGCGGCTGGACCGCAAAGCCAAAAAGCCGATTCCTTGGAGCACCACATGGGACCGTGGGGTGAACGGGCCACTGCAATGGGCATCTACCAGCGACGCCGTGTTCTTCACCGCCGAACACGGCGTGACACAACCCATCTGGCGCTTAGCCGTCGACGCGAAGACGCCTACAGAAGTGTTGCGCGGCCCCCTTGAGGGCGGCACCGCAGCGGATCTACGCATCAGCGCGAATGGCAAGACACTGGTCTACTCGCGCTCCAGTGTGTTGCACCCTCCGATACTGTTGGCCTGCAATGTAGATGGCGCTAGCGAACGCACCATCGAGAAGTTCAACACCAAGCAGATGGCGGGCCTGCAGATGGGCGATGCCAAGTCGGTGGACGTCAAAGGCTTTGGCGGCGACACGGTCCAGATGTGGGTGGTCTCGCCACCGGGCTACCAATCCGACACCAAAAAGAATACGACCAAGAAGTGGCCGCTGATGCAGGTCATCCACGGCGGGCCACACACTTGCTGGAACGACACCTGGCACTGGCGCTGGAACATGCAGATGTTTGCTGCGAGCGGGTACGTGGTCTGCGCGGTCAATTACCACGGCTCCAGCGGCTTCGGGCAAAAGTTCCTCTCCAGTATCAATGGCGACTGGGGTCGCCGCGAGTTGGCCGATGTCGAGGCGGGCACCGATTACATGCTCACCACCGCCCCCATAGACCCCAAGCGTATGGTGGCCACGGGCGGTAGCTACGGCGGCTACATGGTCGCCTACATGAATGGCAACTTGCCAGCCAAACGCTACCAGGCCTACGTGTGCCACGCGGGTTGCTACGACTGGGTGTCGATGATGGGCTCAGACGGCTATTTTTGGTTCGGTCACGAACTTGGGGCCTTCCATTGGGATGATGAAGCCCGCGTAATGAAACAGTCACCGCACCACTACGCGCAAAACTTCAACACTCCCACACTAGTGATCCACGGCGAGCTGGACTACCGCGTTCCCTACTACCAGGGGCTGGCTTACTACAACACCCTGCGCACCCGCGCCATCCCCTCGCGGCTAGTGTTCTTCCCCGATGAAAACCACTGGATTTTGAAGCCGCAAAACTCCAGGCTTTGGTATGCCGAGTTCACTGGATGGTGCGATCGGCATACCTCGGGCAAGCCGAAGTTGAAGCGCGGGGCGTAATCGACATTGAAGCGATCTACGCTCGCGACCGGCGTTATGTAAATTTTCAGGAAAACGATGAGAAAATTTTGGCGCTTCATAGGCGCATGTTTGCTGGGCTTGCTCGGCCTGGCAGTACTGGCAGTCGCTTTGTTCGGCTACTTCATTTACTCGCCAGACCCAGTTCCTCCCCAGTTGACAGGGACACTGACACGAAGCACCGTCGTATTCGATGGGTTGGAGCGAAGCTACCAGATCTACACGCCGCATCCGCTTGCGCCGGGAGCACCCTTGGTGTTTGTGATGCACGGCTCAGGAGAACGTGCCGCAGAGATTCGCATTGGCACCGGCTATGGATTCGAACGATTAGCCGACGCACATGGGTTTGCAGTGGTCTATCCCAACGCCGCCAGCTTTGATTGGAATGACTGCAGCAAAGTGGGTGACTTCAGTGTGGCTGGGCGCAACGTGGACGACGTCGGCTTTCTAGTAGCGCTGGCCGACAAGCTCACCCAAGAACTGAACGTAGACAAGAAGCGAATATTTGCGACGGGCGTGTCCTCTGGCGGCTTTATGTCGCTTCGACTGGCAGTGGAATCGCCAGCCAGGTTTCGCGCAGTAGCCGCCGTCTCGGCCAATGTACCGAGCCCTGAAAATTTCAAGTGTGCGCCGGTCGGGCGCAGTACGTCCGTCATGATCATGAACGGCACCAAAGACCCGCTCGTCCCGTTTACCGGAGGCGAGTCCAACCTTCTGGGCTTGTTTTACAAGGGTGGTAACGTCCGGTCCTCCCAAGAATCAGCCCAATATTTTGCAAATCTCCATGCGATGACCGGCTCGCCCCAGACAAGGCAAACACAAATGGCCGATGGAGTGTCGATGGATCAGACGCTTTGGCAAAACGCCGCTGGGGCCGAGGTAGAGCTAGTGGCCATCCATGGCGGAGGCCACGGTCTTCCACAGCCTTACTGGCGACGCCCCCGCTTGCTGGGACCCTCTCCGATGGAGCCGAATGGGCCGACTTTGATTTGGAATTTTTTTCAACGTCAAACTAGCCACTGACAGCGCTAGCCGGGGATCATGGATGGAATCATTCGCGGCGACGGCATGGTCGACCGGGCTTACCGCATGAAATACCACCACGATATGTAAAACGGTACGCAGATGAACATCCAGGACTTGGTCGATGCCAATACCATGGTGAGAAAGCAAGCCTTCAAAATTTTCGCTACAGCGCTGCCTACCAGACGCAAAAACGCCCAACCCGGTTCCCCGGATTGGGCGCTGTTTGTCTGGCTTAAATATCGAAGCGATCTAGGTTCATCACCTTGGTCCACGCAGCCACGAAGTCCGCTACGAACTTCTGCTGGCCGCCGGCGCTGGCATAGACCTCGGCGTAGGCCCGCAGCACTGAGTTGGAACCAAAGACGAGGTCAGCCCGGGTGGCGGTGAACTTCAGCGCACCCGTCTTGCGATCCCGGCCTTCGAAGACTTCATCCTCGCCGTCCACGGCCTTCCACACCGTGCCCATATCCAGCAGGTTAACAAAGAACGCGTTACTGAGAACGCCCACCTGGTCGGTAAACACGCCATGTTTGTCACCGCCGGCCTGACCTTGCACGTTAGCACCCAACACCCGCAGGCCGCCGATCAGGGCAGTCAGCTCTGGGGCGGTCAGTGTGAGCAACTGCGCGCGGTCAAGCAACATGGCTTCTGTTGGAGCGCCAATTGGGCCTTTTTTGTAGTTGCGGAATCCGTCGACCACGGGTTCCAACGCTTCAAATGACTCGGTATCGGTTTGCGCTTGCGTGGCATCCACACGGCCTGAGGCAAATGGCACTTCCACCGTAGCACCAGCTGCCTTGGCTGCTTGCTCCACGCCTACACTGCCCGCCAGCACAATGACGTCGGCCAGCGATACCTTGCCAGATGCTTTTTGGATCTCTTGCAACTTGGCCAGCGCCTTGACGGCAATCTTGTTGACGTCCCAATCCTTCTGCGGCGCCAATGCCAGGCGCGCACCGTTGGCACCGCCGCGTTTGTCGCCACCGCGGAAGGTGGAGGCCGAAGCCCACGCCACCGATACCAACTGGCTGATGGAAAGACCAGAGGTCGCGATTTTGGCCTTGATATCGGCAATATCTGCTGCTGTTGGATTCAAGGTAGTGGCAGGCAGCGGGTCTTGCCAGATCAAGTCAACGCTGGGCACTTCGGGGCCAAGGTAGCGTGCCTTGGGGCCCATATCACGGTGGGTCAACTTGAACCAGGCGCGGGCAAATGCTTCAGCGAAGGACTGCGGATCGTCATGAAACTTTTTGGAAATTACACCAAACGCGGGGTCAAAGCGCATCGTCAAGTCCGTGGTCAGCATAGTGGGCTTGTGGAACTTGCCCGGAATGTGCGCATCAGGAATAATTTCAGGCCCATCTTTGGCCACCCACTGTTTGGCACCGGCTGGCGAATGAGTCAGCTCCCACTCAAACTTAAACAGGTTCTCAAAGTAGTTGTTGCCCCACTGCGCCGGAGTGGTGGTCCAAGTGACTTCTAGGCCGCTGGACACGGTGTCTTTACCGTGACCCTGACCGAAACTGCTGCTCCAGCCCAGACCTTGTGCCGCGATGCCAGCACCCTCGGGCTCGGGGCCTTTATGTGACTCAGGCGCAGCGCCGTGCGACTTGCCAAAAGTATGACCACCCGCGATCAGCGCGACGATTTCTTCGTCGTCCATGGCCATACGGTAGAAAGTCGTGCGGATATCTTTGGCCGCAGCCAGGTAGTCTCCGCTGGCATTCGGTCCCTCAGGATTCACATAGATGAGGCCCATGTGGGTAGCAGCCAAATTCTTGTCTAGCTCGCCTTCGCCCTTGTTGCGGTCAAAGGAACCGGTAGGACTACTGAAGCGCTTGTCAGTCGCCAGCCACTGTGTTTCAGCACCCCAGTTGACGTCCATGTCGGGTTCCCAGACGTCGGCGCGGCCACCGGCAAAGCCGAAGGTGCGAAAGCCCATCGACTCCAGCGCCACGTTGCCCGCCAAAATGAACAGGTCAGCCCAGGAGATTTTCTGGCCGTATTTCTGCTTGATCGGCCACAGCAGGCGGCGTGTCTTGTCGATGTTGACGTTGTCGGGCCACGAGTTCAGCGGCGCAAAGCGCTGCTGACCACGACCACCGCCGCCACGGCCATCCAGCGTGCGGTACGTCCCCGCTGCGTGCCATGCCATACGCACCATTTGGGGACCGTAGTGACCAAAGTCGGCCGGCCACCACTCTTGCGAATCGGTCATCAGCTTGAGCAAATCGGCCTTTAATGCTGCGTAGTCCAGCTTGTTGAATTCTTCGGCGTAGTTGAACTCGTCTCCCAAGGGGTTGGACTTGTTGCCGTGCTGGTTCAGAAGGTCTACGCGTAATTGCTTGGGCCACCAGTCTTTGTTAGTGGTGCCGCCACCGGCAGCGTGGTGGAAGGGGCATTTAGCTTCGCTAGACATGGGTCTCTCCTTGTTAGTTGTCAATAAATTTCCAGCTTCAGTGTAATTTCCTGTCATCTATCTATCAAGTAGCTTTAATTAATGAAAGCTATAGCCCAAGACAATCCATTGGCAACATCTAGTGGTACCGCAAGCGTTGACGCGTCACAGCCTATGATTCCGCGACACACTAAAAACCGGAGACCGCCACCGTGACCAGCCCCACACCGCCCCGAACGCTACGCTTTCCCCCGCCCGACTTGAACACGCTGCCCGACGACATACGCACCAAGATTTTGGAGGTGCAAGAAAAATCAGGCTTTGTGCCCAACGTGTTCTTGGCGTTTGCGCGACGCCCGGCCGAGTGGCGCGCATTCTTTGCGTACCACGACGCGCTAATGCTGCGCGACGGCAGCAGCCTGACCAAAGGCGAGCGCGAAATGATCATCACCACCACCAGCGCGGCCAACAGCTGCCTGTACTGCGTGGTGGCGCATGGCGCTATTTTGCGCATCTACGAAAAGAAGCCGCTCGTGGCTGACCAGGTAGCCGTGAATTACCGCAAGGCCGACATCACGCCCCGCCAGCGCGCGATGCTGGACTTTGCAATGAAGGTCTGCCTGTACAGCGCCACCGTGGAAGACGCCGACCTGGATGCGCTGCACGCGCATGGTTTTGATGACGAAGATATTTGGGACATTGCCGGTATCACCGCCTTCTTTGGTCTCAGTAACCGAATGGCCAATGTGACCCACATGATGCCCAATCCGGAGTTCTATCTGCTCGGCCGTGTGCCCAAAGTCAAGTAGCACATGCCCCATTCGTCGACGTTTTTTTGGCAGTGCGCATGGGGTCTGGTACTAGCCACAAGCGGTACCTGCGCCGCCACAGCGCAGTCTACTGAGTCCGTGCTGCTGCAGCCTGAAATCGCCACCCCGTACGCCACCAAGCCTGGCTGGGCCACCCACACATACGCAGTGGCTGCAGCCAACCCATTGGCCACCGAGGCGGGTCATCAAATGCTAAGCGCCGGTGGCTCGGCGGTAGACGCAGCCATAGCGGTCCAAATGGTGCTGGCTCTGGTGGAGCCGCAGTCCAGCGGCTTAGGCGGTGGTGCATTTTTAATCCATTTTGACGGCAAGCAAGTGCAGGCTTTTGACGGCCGCGAAACGGCTCCAGCTGGGGTGGTAGCGGACGAACTCATGGGTAAAAACGGGCTGCCTTTGGGACGCATGCAAGCCATCGTTGGCGGCCGCGCCGTGGGCGTGCCCGGCACGTTGCGCATGTTGGAGCTAGCGCACCGCCAACACGGTCGTCTGCTGTGGGCGGCGCTGTTTGCGCCCGCTATACGTTTGGCGCAACAAGGCTTTGCAATCAGCCCGCGCATGGCCAGTTTGGTGGCGGCTGACAGACACTTGCGTAAAGACCCGGTTGCTGCTGCCTACTTTTATGACGCGGATGGAAAGCCATGGCCTGCGGGCCACGTACTACGCAACCCGGAGCTGGCCGAAGTGCTGCAAGCCATTGCCAAGCAAGGGGCAGACGCATTGATGCGGGGCGAAGTGGCCCAGGCAATCGCCAGCAAAGTACAAAGCCACGCTAGCAACCCCGGCAAGATGACCGCGCAGGACTTGGCAGACTACCGCGCCGTAGTTCGCGAACCGCTATGTTTTGACTACGCAGTGGCCCCGCGTAACTACCGTATCTGCGGCATGCCGCCGCCCAGCTCAGGTACCTTGGCTATCGGCCAGATTCTGGGCTTGCTGAACAACACGACCGCGGCCAATCTAAACTTGCAGTCTGGGTTGCCGTCAGCCGACTGGCTGCACCTTTACACCGAAGCTTCCCGGCTGGCTTTTTCCGACCGCGACTACTACGTGGCCGACCCCGATTTTGTACAACCACCCGCAGGCAGTTGGCAGAGCTTGCTGCAGCCCGGCTATTTGGCGCAGCGCGCCCATTTGATCAATGCAACACCCAAAAGCCCGCGTATGGCCGACCCTGAGCCTGGCACGCCAGGCCCTGTGCGCGTGCAATTTGGCCGCGCAGCGACGCAGATTGAATCCGGCACGTCCCACATTTCCGCCATCGATGCCCAAGGCCACGGCGTGGCCATGACCACCACGATTGAAGACGCTTTTGGCGCGCGCCAAATGGTGAACCGTGGCAACGGCCTGGTTGGTGGTTTTTTGTTAAACAACGAGCTCAGCGATTTCAACTTCGCCCCCACCGACGCGGCCGGACTACCGGTGGCCAACCGGATCGAACCCGGCAAGCGCCCACGTTCATCCATGTCGCCTACCTTGGTATTTGACAAGGACACGGGTCAGCTGTTGATCAGTGCCGGCAGCCCCGGTGGCGCGGTCATCATTCACTACACCGCCAAAACTTTGTACGGCATGTTGAACTGGGGGCTGAACGCGCAGGAGGCGATCAACTTGGCCAACTTCGGCACGCTGGGTGGGCCGGCGTTTTTGGAAGCAGGCCGGTTTGCACCGGCTACCGCGCAAGCCCTGAGAAAGCGGGGTCACACGGTGTACGAGGTGGAGTTGCCCAGTGGTATTCAGGCGATCGAGCGCACGCCCTCAGGCTTCTTTGGTGGAGCTGATCCGCGGCGGGAGGGGATTGTTTTGGGGGACTGAACCGTTTGCTGGCGTTTGCTGGCGCTCCGACCAGGCTGGGGTAGGCGTTCTGCTCCGTGTCACCCCGCCCTTCGG
>JANYEE010000165.1 GCA_025363275.1 Burkholderiales bacterium
CGGCTGCGGTCGGCGTTCACCATAAACCTAAAGCGATAGCTGCCCTCCACCGGGCAAAACGGCGAGACATGGAACACCTTGTCGGCGCGCAGCTCCTGGCCGTAGCGGGGGTGGTCTAGCAAATAGCAGTGGCGCTCGCCAAAGGTGTTATTCACTTCCACCACGATGGCGCGCAGGCTGCCATCGCCGCGGTGGCAATACCAAAAACTCACCGGCTTGAAGGTGTGGCCCAGCACGCGCGGGTAACAGTGCAGCCAGATTTCGCCATCGGCTGCATCAGCGTCTGGGTTGGTTTGGTTGGTGGCAATGCCCTGGCTGTTTAACAAGGCCTGCACCCAGGCCAGCGCACCGCCGCGCTCAGGCCCGCGGCCGTCGCCATGGTCGCGGTCATAAAAGCTTAAGGGTGCGAAGCGATTTATGGCCAATGCGCCACCGCCGGTTGCCTGCAGCGTGCGCATCGGCAGCATTAAAAAATACGTGGGGTAGGTAAAGGCATGGCGCACCGGGGCTACACGCGTATGGCGCACCACGCCAAAGCCGATCAGGGGCTCCGGGGCTGGTCGGGTTGCGGTGGTGTGCATGGTTGCTCGGCTTAGCGTGTGGTGCTGTGCGGGATGTTGTGTTTGAGCAGCGCGTCGGCAGCGGCCAGGCCCGATTTCAATCCATCTTCATGGAACCCATAACCGGCCCATGCGCCACAAAAGTAGGTATTTTGCTGGCCCTGCAAGTGCGGCAGTTGGCCCTGGGCTTGGATGGCAGCCAAGTCAAACACCGGGTGGGCGTATTCAAAGCTACCGTGGATAGAAAGTGGGTCAATGGGGTGCAGCGGGTTCAACGACACCACCACCGGCGTGTCAAAGGGCAGCGGCTGCAGCATATTGATTAAATAGTGCAAACATACCTGGGTCGAATCCTTGCGCCCACCGGCCGCCCGCTCGTAATTCCAGGCAGCCCAGGCGCGGCGCTTCTTGGGTAATACAGAAGTGTCGGTGTGCAGCACCGCGCGGTTGGGCTGGTAGCGAATCGCACCCAGCACCTCGCGCTCTTGCGGGCTGGCATCTCCCAGCAGGGCCAGAGATTCGTCGGAGTGGCTGGCCAAAATGACTTTGTCAAAACGCTCGGTCTGGCCGTTCACGGTCACGTCCACGCCCAATGTATCGCGCACCACGCGTTGCACCGGGCTATTCAGACGCTTGTCGGTAATGCTGGCTACGATTTTTTCTACGTACTGGCGGGCACCACCATCCACCGTCCACCACTGCGGGCGGTTGGTCACTTGAATCAGGCCATGGTTGTGGCAAAACCGGATCATGGTGGCCACGGGAAACTGCAACATCTGGTCGGTCGGACAACTCCAGATGCAGCCCAGCATGGGCAAAAAGTACCAATCTCTGAACTCGGCAGACAACTGGTGTTGATCCAAAAATGCGGACAACGGCTGCATCAGCTCGCCCTCGGCATTGCGCAACGCGATGTCGGTCGCCAATTGGTTAAAGCGCATCACATCGCGCAGCATGCGCAAGAAACGTGGGTTCAGCAAATTACGGCGCTGGGCAAATACGGTGTTGAGTGACGAGCCACTCCACTCTAGGGCGCGCTGACCCGCAGCGCCTGGTGCCTGCACCGAGAACGACATATCCGACTTGGCGGTGGGCACGCCCAGTTCAGCAAACAGCGCGATCAGCTGCGGGTAGGTACGCTCGTTAAAGACCAAAAAACCGGTGTCAATGCCGTGCGTCACCAGCCCGGTGGGCGTAGATAGGTGGATATCAACCGTGTGGGTGTGGCCGCCAAAGTAGTCACCCGCCTCCAGCAACGTGATATCGGCCTTGCCCCGCAGTGCGTGGGCGGCTCCCAGGCCGGCAATTCCAGATCCAACAATGGCGACTTTCATGCGGTGATTTTCAGGGATGTCATGGAGGTAAATACGCATCAGCCATGCGATTGGATGCAGTTAGGATGTACTATACAGTAATTATGTGACTGAGCAGTATAGTTTTGACATTGATGGTTACCTATTAGCCTGGCCGCCTGTACGGGCTTGCATCCAAAGTTGCGGTTACCGCGTACTCTGTCATGCGTCTGTAACGAGCCCGACACTAAAATTGATCCGCACTGAAAGGTTGACATGCTCTACCCCGAACTCTTCAAGCAACTGGAGTCAGTCCGCTGGGACATGGACCGCGATATTCCATGGGCCTCTTTTGATCCGGCGCAATTGTCTGACGAGCAGGCCGCCACGATCAAGATGAACGCCATCACCGAGTGGGCGGCCCTGCCGGCCACCGAAATGTTTTTGCGCGACAACCGCGGAGACAGCGATTTCTCCGCCTTCATGTCCATCTGGTTTTTTGAAGAGCAAAAACACTCCCTGGTGCTGATGGAGTACTTGCGTCGCTTCCGGCCCGACTTGGTGCCCACCGAAGCCGAGTTGGATAACGTGCGCTTTGAGTTTGATCCAGCGCCAGTGCTGGAAACTTTGATGCTGCATTTTTGCGGCGAAATCCGCTTGAATCATTGGTATCGCCGCGCCAGCGAATGGCACACCGAGCCGGTTATCAAGGCAATCTACACCAAGCTTAGCCAAGACGAAGCCCGCCACGGCGGCGCCTACCTGCGTTATATGAAGCGGGCGATTCAGAATTTTGGCGTGGAAGCCAAGAGCGCATTCGCCAAAGTCGGTGTGCTGATGGCCAGCGCGCGACGCACTGCGCAGGCCCTGCACCCTACCAATCTGCACGTAAACAAGGCCCTGTTCCCGCGCGACACGATTCAGAGCCGCGTGCCCAACCCCGAGTGGCTGGAGCATTGGCTGGACAAGCAAATCAACTTTGATGCGGTGTGGGAAAACAAGGTGGTTGATCGCATCCTGCACAACATGAGTTTGCTGATGGACCGCAGCTTCAGCACGGTGCAGGAACTCAACAAATACCGCAAAGAATTGGCCACGGCCATAGAGCCCAAGCTCAAACCTGCAGCGGCTTGAAGACGCAATTCCCCGCAGGGCCGCCCCAAGGGCAATTAGCCCCCTCGGGGGGCAGCGACCCGCGCAGCGGCAGAGCGTGGGGGCCACATCACCACGGCCGGTCTGATTTAACGGGCACGGTGAGCGGCAGCAGCCGCTCCAGGTTGATTTGTACTCGCACATCACGGTGCGGCACACTGGCTACTACCTTGTAGTCCGCCAAGCCCGTGTCGCGCACCATGGGCTCTACGGTGGGCATGCCATTGCGATTGATCAACACCGCCACCTTGGGCGTGGCGGTATTCAGGCCACGTTTGATCACCACCCCCACCTCATCGCTGGCCAGACGCACAAATGAGCCAGGCTGGTAAATGCCTACCGCCTTGATCAGCGACGCACCGGCTTCGTCAATCTGCCGGTTTTCATCAAAATAGCACGCCTGCATGGCCGCAGCCGGTGCCACTGGTGTGCGGGCTGCGCGAGGTGCCAGGCGCGCCGCAAACATATCGGCCCGCTGAATCAAGCGCGCCAGCCGCTCAGCTGGGGCGCGGGTACGCAGCGGCCCGGGAGCCTGGGTGTGGTGCTGGGCTACGGCCTGGAGCCAGATGGCATCGGTCACGCCCAGAGCCATCAGCTTTTCCATCGATCGCGCGGGGTGCTCATCAATCAACTTGCGCTGGGTGGGAGATACCGGCTCCGTCTGCGAGGCCAAGCGATCTTGCAGCTCGGTCATCCCCAAATTCATAGTGAGAGCGGCTTTGCACACCATGCCTTCCACGTCCGCAGGCCAGTTCAACACCTCACGCGCAGCCAGCCCGCACATCACACTCACCAGCATGGCGTGCGTGGCGCTGTACATGCGCGTTTCGGTGGTGGACAGATGTATCAGCGCAAACAACGTGCCGTCAGGGTTGCGGCGCGATTGCACATTGAGCTGGTGGTGCAAACGCTCTAGTCGATCCAAAAAATGCGTCGGCTGGGTGTCGCGCAGTAAAGAGTTGCCCTGCACTTGCAAATCGAGCCAGTCCGGGTGCTCGTCGTCGTTGTCCTCGCGCGCATCGGTTTTCTGGACCGAAATTTTGGCCCCGGCTATTTCACCCAACGATCGGCCATCGCGCACCATGCCGTTAAGCTGTCCTACATAAGCGCGGTGGTGTGCCTCGGAGTCTGCCACGTCGATGTACAGGCCCCCGCCGCGGTTAGAAAAATCCAGCAAATCGTCCCGCGACTCGATGACAAACGCTTTTTTTGCCAGCAACACGCCGTCCTTGTCCATCAAAGGAAAGGGGAGTGGTTGGCCAATCCGGATGGATTCGATGCTGACAGGAACAAGGTGCATACGGTCTTTAGAAGCTCCTTTTGATTATGCATTCCCATCGACAGATTGCCAGCCGACTTAAGCTGCTAGCATGCGCCCCATGTCTGATCTGCCGTTGCCCCCTGCCTTTCTTACCAAGCTGTGTGAGCGCGATCAATTGCCTGCCGCACTGGCCCACCTGCCCCGCCCATGGGTGTTTACCAACGGCGTGTTTGACGTGCTGCACCGCGGCCATGTGATGTACCTGGCCCAGGCCCGCGCTTTAGGCGGCAGCCTGATCGTGGCGCTGAACACCGATGCCTCAGTGCGCCGTCTGGGCAAAGGCGACGACCGCCCGCTGAACAACGACATGGACCGCGCCATCGTCATGGCCAGCCAAGGGGCGGTGGACCTGGTGACCTGGTTTGATGAAGACACCCCGGTGGAAATCATTGGCGAAATCCGCCCCGACATTCTGGTCAAGGGCGGTGACTACGACATGGACAAACTGCCTGAGACTGCGCTGGTGAAATCCTGGGGCGGCCACGCGCAGGCGCTGCCGTTTGTGCAAGGCTATTCGACGACCAAGCTGGTGCAGAGGATTCGGGCGGGGTAGTTGCTATACAAATAGGATCAGCTAAGGCAGGTTTCACTTGGGCCATAGGCCAAAAAGGCAGAGATTCACCATGTGTGGGATTGAAATCGGGAGGAGTCCATCCAGGCTCCTGGGTTCATGACAATCGCGGTGCAGCCAGGATGCGCCAATCATCCCCGGGGTTGGCTGACCGCCCCCGTGAATTGCATACTTACTGCGCTTGTGGCAGCCATCGTGATTTTTGTTTTGCGCTCTGGGATTTGTTCCATATCAAACCTTCGGCGTAACTGATCCAGCCAACTATCTCCCGTTGAGTACGCTGCTACGTCAAGCTAGGCACGCTATTGTTTTAATAGCTACCCAGGCAATAAACACCTGGGCCCCAGCCTGATTTGACTCAAAAAATGCCTAAGAAGCCCCAAAAACCGCCGCCCACAGCGCCAGCCCAGCATCGCGCTCCGCCAGCACCGTAGATTCCAGCACCTCGGTGTGCTCCTCGTTCAGCCGCGCCTGGTGCTGCAGGTGCCGCAGGCTGCGGTAGGCGTCAGCCGCGCGCTCGCCTACACCCGCGGGCAGCAGGCCACAGGCCTCAGCCCGCACCAAGAGCGCAATATTGCCGACGTTGTCCAGCAGCTCCGGGTGGTGGCAGCCTTGGGATAGCACCAAGTGCTGCACCGCAAACTCAATGTCCACCATGCCGCCGGGGCTGTGCTTCACCTCAAACAGCTTGCCGCGCACCGGGTGGGCCGCGCGCACCTTGGCGCGCATGGCGCTGATCTCTTCACGCAGGCCGGCCGCATCGCGCGGGGCGCTGATGACGGCTTTGCGCACGGCCTCAAAGCGGGCGTGCAGCGCATCGCTGCCCAGCACGCAGCGCGCGCGGGTGATGGCCTGGTGTTCCCAGGTCCAGGCGGTGTTGCTGCCGCGCTGTTGCTGGTAGTTGGCATACGATTCAAAGCTGGTAATCAGCAGGCCCGCGCCGCCGTTGGGGCGCAGTGCGGTGTCAATTTCATACAAGTCGCCCTCACCGGTTTTCACGGTCAGCCAGTTGATGAGTTTGCGCACTAGCAGGCCATACACCTCGGGGGCGCGCTCGGCATCGTCGTCGTACACAAACACAATATCCAGGTCGCTGCCATAACCCAGTTCCAGCCCGCCCAGCTTGCCGTAGGCCAGGATGCCTAACTGGTGATCGGCGCGGTGCGGGTTTTTCAGGCGCGCCCAGCACCACTGGGTGGCTACGCGCAGCACGGCACAGGCCAGGGCGCTCAGGTCGTCGGCCACTTGCTCCACCGTCAGGCGGCCTTCAATGTCGCGGGTCAGGGTGCGAAACACCTCGGCATGGTGGGCGCGGCGCAGCAGGTTGAGCAAGGTCTCGTCATCGTCTTCGCCACTGCCTACCAGGGCCATGCGGCGACGCTCCAAATCTTGCGCAAAGTCTTGCGCCTCAAAGCGCTCTTCCAAAATCGCATTGCTAGCCAGCTCGTCGATCACGCCAGGGTGTTTGAGCAAATAGCGTGCGGGCCAGCGCGCCGCGCCCAGCATACGCAGCAAGCGGCGGTGGATGTTAGGACGCTCTAGCAGCAGGGCCAAGTAGCTCTCACGGCGCAGCAGCGGCTCAATCCAGTCGGCCAGGCGCACAGCACTTGCTTCGGTCACTTGTCCGTCGGTCACCCACTGGCCGGTGCGCTGGATCAGCCGTATCAGTCGGGTGCGCGAGCCCTCGCGCAAAGCCAACACCCGAGGGTGGGCTTGCCATGTAGTCACGCGCTCTAAAAACGTCCCGGTCAGGACTTGCAGCAGATCGTCAAAGTCGGTCGCGGCAGGCTCGATTTCTTTGCCGCCGGTGCAGCCCTTGCAGGTTTTTGGTGCGCCACCCAGCAGCGCGTCAAACTCCTGGGCCACCAGCTCGCGGTGGGTGTCCAGCTGGGCCAAAAGCTGGCAGGAGTTGTCAAAGCCCAGCGTGGAAGCTATCCATGCTAGGTCGGTGTCTGCTGTGGGTAGCACATGGGTTTGCTGGTCGTCCAGGTATTGAATACGGTGCTCCACCTGGCGCAAAAACACATAGGCTGCGGCCAATGCGTCGGCGGTGGTTTGGGGCATCAGTCCGGCCTGGGCCAGACGCTGCAGCGCGCTCACGGTGGGGCGGGTGCGCAGCTCAGGGTACTGGCCACCGCGCACCACTTGCAGCAGTTGCACGGTGAATTCAATCTCGCGGATACCGCCGCGCGACAGCTTGACGTCGTTACTGCGCTCGGGCCGTCCGGCGCTGCGTTTGGCGGCGTGCTCCCGAATCTGGCGGTGCAGCACGCGCAGCGCGTCAAATACGTTGTAGTCCAGGTAGCGCCTGAACACAAACGGGACGACTACGCCACGCAAGCTCTGCGCGCACTGGGAGCGTACCGCCTGCTGCGGCGCGACCACCCGGCTTTTCAGCCAGGCAAAGCGCTCCCATTCGCGCCCTTGCACATGCAAATATTCTTCCAGCGCGCCCAGCGATACGGCTGGTGGCCCGGAGTTGCCATTGGGCCGCAGCGCCAAGTCAACGCGGAACACAAAGCCGTGCTCGGTGGTGTCGCCAATCAGCGTGTAGATGGCGCGCACCAGTTTGCCAAAGTACTCTTGGTTAGAAATACGCCCGCGCCCCTCGGGCGTGCCGGTGGTCTCGCCGTCGTGGTTGTAGATGTAGATCAGGTCAATGTCGCTGGAGACATTGAGCTCACGCGCGCCCAGCTTGCCCATGCCGATGATGCAGATCTCGGACGGCTCGCCCGCCTCACTCAGGGGCTGGCCGTGCTGGGCGCTTAAGTGCAAGTGGCTGTGCTGGTAGGCCATGTCCAGCGCAATTTCGGCTAGGGTGGTCATGGTCTGCGTCACCTCAGCCAGCGTGGCCTGGCGGGTGCAGTCCAGCGCCATCAGCCGTTCCAGCACCAGCTGGCGCACCATGCGCAGGGCCGCGCCAACGTCTTGGCTGCGCGCTTGCAAAGTATCAAACGCTTGCCGTATGGTTGCCGGGGTGGGCAGGCCCGGCGGCAACCATGCCAGGTCATCCGCATAGCGGCGTCTCACGCGTTGACCAAATCGCGATCCCTCAGTCAGGCCACCCACCGAGGACTGCGCCGTGTTGGCGGTCATAATTCCTTGCAAAGTTTAGCCCCATCCATGACTGTCACGACGCCTATTCCAACGCCATTCCTGAAGACAGTTGCCGCAATGGCATGGTGTGCAATGTGGGGTCTGGTGGTGATCTGGTTACTGCTGATCATGGTCTGGAGCGGCTTGCATTTTCTGATTGTGCCGCGAATCGCCGAATTTCGCCCGCTGCTGGAGCAGCAAGCGTCACGGGCCCTGGGGGTGAAGGTGAAAGTCGGTGCTGTGGCGGCACTATCTAATGGGCTCATCCCGTCGTTTGAGCTGCGCGATGTGCGCCTGCTGGACGCGCAAGACCGCGAGGCCCTGCACCTGCCCAGCGTGCTGGCGGCGCTGTCGCCCCGCTCGCTGCTCGGTCTGGGGTTTGAGCAGTTGTATGTTGAAGCCCCGGTGCTGGATGTGCGCCGTTCGGCAGACGGCCAGTTTTGGGTGGCGGGCTTGCCCATCTCCAATGCCGAGCAAAGCGACGGTGTGGCCGCCGATTGGGTGTTTTCCCAAGCGGAACTGGTGGTGCGCCGCGGCACCGTGAACTGGACCGATGAAATGCGTGGCGCACCGCCGCTGGCGCTGACTGGCGTGAACGCAGTCTTGCGCAACCGGCACCGCAAACACAGCCTGCGCCTGGATGCCTCGCCCCCCGCGGATTGGGGTGATGCTATCCAACTACTGGGCGATTTCAAGCAGCCCTTGCTGTCTACCCACGCGGGTGATTGGCACCAATGGGATGGTCAGTTGTATGGCTTTTTTTCACAGATTGATCTCGCACAGCTGCGCCCGTATGCCGATGTAGGTGTCCAGGTAGAGCAAGGAACCGGCGCATTACGGGTCTGGATGGACGTTAGCCGAGGGGCTTGGGCGGGTGGCACGGCCGATGTCGTGCTGCGCGATGCCAAGGTGCAGGTGGACCGCAAGCTCGAGCCCCTGGAAGTGCGCTGGGCGTCCGGCCGGCTAGGTGGGCAGCTGGAGGAGGGCAGTACCGAGCTGTTTACCCAGGCCTTGCAGTTTGAGACCCATGACGGCTTGCACTGGCCTGGGGGTAATCTGCGCCTAAGCCTGCGCGATGCTGTTGGCGCAGTAGCACCGCGCGGCGAGCTGGTAGCGGATCGATTGGACCTGGCCGCCATGGCCCAGATTGCAGACCGCCTGCCCTTACCAGAAACCTTTCGCACCGCCTTGAAGAACCTGGCGCCTCGCGGACTGGTGCCCCGCATTCAGGTGGCTTGGACAGGCGCACTGGAGGCGGTGCAGCAGTATTCGGCGCGCGGGCAGGTGCAGGGCCTGGAGCTGGCGGCGTGGGCCCGCGCCACAGGTACCACGCCTGGTATTCAGGGTGCCCATGTGGAGTTCGACCTGAACCAGTCGGGCGGCAAGGCCAAGCTGGATGTTCGCAATGGCCATATCAACCTGGCTGGAGTTTTAGATGAACCGGTGGTGCCACTGGAGCAATTGACCGGCAACTTCAGCTGGAAGCTAGACCCCAAACACATCAGCGTGAGCAGCAGCGATGTGCACTGGGCGAATGCCGATGGGCACGGTGATGTTCAAGTGAAATGGCAGACCGGCCCAGCGACTGCGGGACACCCCGCCGATGCAGACGGCCGCTATCCTGGTACCCTGGATTTGCAGGCTACTTTGGCCCAGGTCAATGCCGCTCAGGTGCATCGCTACCTGCCAGTGGGCCTGGAGAAACCCGTGCGCGACTATGTGCGCGAATCCATGGTCGGCGGCGTGGTGGTGGCGGGCAAGATCAAGGTCAAAGGGCCGATCGCTTTGTTTCCTTTCACCGAGCGCAAGCAGGGCGAGTTTCAAGTGTCGGCGTCGCTGAAAGACGTGGTGTTTGCCTACAGCCCTGCCAGCTTGATGCCCGCCGGTGGCTTGCCCTGGCCCGCGCTCATGCAGCTCTCTGGCGAGCTATCAATCGACCAGTCGGTGCTGCATGTCAAGGGCGCCAAGTCCCAGGTGGCTGGGTTGGGCGGTCTGCAGGTCACCCGGGCGGAGGCCGAGATCAACAACCTGTACCGGGGGGCCACGCTGGCAGTCACCGCAGAGGCGCGCGGGCCCTTGACCGAGATTGTGAATCTGGTGAATAGCTCACCACTGGGTGCCATGACCGGCAAAGTGTTGGCCCGGGCGACTGCCACTGGGGTGGCTGATTACCGTTTCAAACTCGGTTTCCCGCTGGCCGCTGTGGACCATGCCACCGTGCAGGGCTCAATCACATTGGCGGGTAACGATATCCAGATAACGCCAGAAACACCGCGCATGGCGCGCGCCCGCGGCAGCATTGTGTTTACTGAAAATGGCTTCGGTGTGAATGGTGGCCAGGTGCGGGCGCTGGGGGGTGATGCGCGCATTGACGGTGTGATTGGCGCGCTGCAGCCCGGCCCACGCCCGGCGCAGGGTTTGCGTATTCAAGGTATCGCCACTGCCGATGGCCTGCGCCAAGCCAAAGAGTTGGGCTTGGTGGCACGGCTGGCCCAGTACGCCAGCGGAGCTACTAATTACGCCGCCACCATTGGCGTGCGCGGCGGCGTGACCGAACTATCAGTCACCAGCAATTTGAATGGCCTGGGGCTGGGTCTGCCTGCGCCCTTTGCCAAGGTGGCCGATATAGCGTTGCCGCTGCGCCTGGAGATAGCGGCCCTGCCGGCTTCGCTGATTCCCGACAGCGTCGGCAAGCTGCACGAGCTAGACCAATTGAAGTTCGATCTTGGGCGCCTGGCCAGCGTGGCCTATGTGCGTGATGTGTCGGGCGCTGAGGCCAAGGTCTTGCGCGGCTCCATTGCTGTAGGGCTGGCGGCCGACGAGTCAGCCCCTATGCCAGATGAGGGGGTGCTGGCCAATGTGAACACGCCATCCGTCGATCTGGATGCCTGGTCTACGGTGCTGTCGCGATCGGCTGGCGGGGAGACCGGTGGCAGCGCAGCGAGCTTGGTGCCGGCGTCGGCCTTGGGCTATTTGCCCACCAGCCTGGCCCTGCGAGCCCGCGAGATTGCAGTCGGCGGACGCAAGCTCAACCATGTGCTGCTGGGTGGCGGGCGCGATGGGCAGGTGTGGCGCGCTAATTTGGACGCTACTGAGTTGAATGGCTACGTGGAATACCGCCAACCCACGGATACAGGCACCGGACGGCTCTACGCCCGCCTGGCGCGGCTGACTATTGCGCCCAGTGTTGCCCAAGAGGTGGAAAGCTTGCTGGAGGAGCAGCCCGCAAGCATTCCTGCACTGGACATCGTGGTGGAAGACTTTGATTTGCGCGGCAAAAAATTGGGCCGCGTAGAAATAGACGCAGTGAACCTGGCCGCAGTGAGTAGCCCCAGCCGCGATGTGCCGCGTGAATGGCGCCTGAACCGTTTCAACATCATCACGCCTGAAGCCGTATTGACCGCTAGCGGTAACTGGACCAATACTGTGGCACTGGCCGACGCCTCTGGTACGCGGCTTAATCGCGAGCGGCGGCGCACGGCCCTGAAGTTCAAGCTCGACATCAGTGACGCGGGCGGTCTCCTGGAGCGCTTTGGCATGCCGGGTGTGGTGCGCAATGGCAAAGGCAAGATGGAGGGCCGACTGGGCTGGATCGGTTCCCCCATTACCTTTGATTACGCCACGCTGGGGGGTGACATCAACGTGAATGTAGAAAACGGCCAGTTTTTGAAGACCGATCCCGGCATTGGCCGTCTGCTGGGGGTGCTGAGTCTGCAGAGCTTGCCGCGGCGCTTGGCGCTGGATTTTAGGGATGTGTTTGCCGATGGCTTTGCATTTGATTTTTTCCGCGGTGATGTGTCTGTAGAGCAAGGCCTGGCCCGCACCAGCAATCTGCAAATGAAGGGCGTGACTGCCGCCGTGGTGATGGAAGGCCAGGCCGACATTGCCCGCGAGACGCAAAATATCAAGGTGGTAGTGGTACCCGAGATCAACGCCGGCGGTGCATCGCTGCTGGCGTCCACTATCAACCCGGTGTGGGGCTTGAGTTCATTTTTGGCGCAGCTGATTGTGCGCAAGCCCTTGATCGAATCATTGACCCAGGAGTTTGTGCTGGACGGCACTTGGACAGAACCCCGTGTAACCAAAGTGGAGCGCAAATGAAACTAGCGGTGTTGCAAATGGTGTCTTGTGAACACCTGGACCAAAACCTGGCGCAGGCGCAGACGCTGCTAGCGCAAGCCGCGCAGGCGGGGGCTGAGCTGGCGGTGTTGCCCGAGTACTTTTGCCTGATCGGCCACCACGACCGCGACAAGCTGGGCATTGCCGAAGCCTTTGGCAGTGGGCCCATGCAGCGCTTTGTGGCGCAGCAGGCGCATGCTTTGGGATTGTGGGTGGTGGCCGGTACGCTGCCGCTGGTTGCGCCCGAGCCAGACCGCGTTTTCAACAGCAGCCTGGTGTTTGACCCGCAAGGCCAGTGCGTGGCCCGCTACGACAAGATTCACCTGTTCCGCTTCAACAACGGCACGGAAGCCTATGACGAAGCCCGCGTGCTGCAGCGCGGCAGCGAGCCGGTGCACTTTGACCTGCCCAGCCGCGACGGCCACACCTGGCGCGTGGGCTTAAGCGTTTGCTACGACTTGCGCTTCCCGGAGCTGTACCGCCACTACGCGGCCCAGGGCGCCGATTTGCTGCTGGTGCCCAGTGCTTTTACTCACACCACCGGTCAGGCCCACTGGGAGGTATTGCTGCGCGCACGCGCCATTGAAAACCTGGCCTACGTGGCGGCCGCAGCCCAGGGCGGTGTGCACACCAATGGACGGCGCACCTGGGGGCACTCCTTAGTCATCGATCCGTGGGGCGGAGTACTGGCGCAACTGCCGGAAGGCGCTGGCGTGGTGGTGTGCGACATCGACGCCGCCGCACTGGCGCAGTGGCGCGCGCAATTGCCGTCGCTACAGCACCGGGTTTTGGAATGAAGCAGCGCTCACAAATTGCTATTATTTTAGGAGCTACTCAGGCAGCAAATACGAGGGCCCCAGGCCTATTTGGCATCATTTTCTTCATTTGGGGCCTCGATTTCGCCATTTTTACGACCTGAGAACATGGTCCACCAGATGATGCCCACAAAGATCAGGCCAGCGCCAAGCGCCTCTAGCAAAAGTAATGTCATGGTCAGCCTGTGGATGGGGTTGGTGCTGCTGATTGTAGGAAGCGTGGCCGGGTGCGGCAGTGGGCCAGTAGTGAGAACCCCACTGCCTGAACGGGCTCCCAGCCAGACGGTCGTACCCGCCTCACCTGCGTTTGCGCGTACCAACGCCAGCACCTTTGTACCCAGTAAAAGCCGCTGGGTGGCTGTGGACTGGAGCGCGCTGCCCGGCTTCAGCGAAGACGGCCTGCACGAGGCCTGGGGCGCCTGGAT
>JANYEE010000192.1 GCA_025363275.1 Burkholderiales bacterium
ACGATGCCGCACAGGCGGCCGCCCACATTCAGCAGAGCCAGCAGTGCATCCGGCACCATGGTGACGGAGCCGCTCAGCATGATCACATCGAATTTGCCCGCGTTTGCACCCTGGGCGGCACCATCAGCGTGGCGCACTTCCACGTTTTTCACATCGGCTTTGCGCAGGTTGTCGCGCGCGGTTTGCACCAGCGCGCTGTCAATTTCCAGCGTCACCACGTGGCGCGCCTTGTGCGCCAGCAGCGCGGCCATGTAGCCCGAGCCACTGCCAATTTCCAGCACAGATTCATGGGCCTGCACCGCGGCATCTTGCAGCAGACGGGCTTCCAGGCGCGGTGCCAGCATGCACTGGCCCAAACGCATGGCCAAGTCGCTGGGAGCGCTCAAGGGGATTTCCAGATCGGCAAACGCCAGGCCACGGTGGGCCGCAGGCACAAAGTCTTCGCGCTTGACTACAGACAGCAACTGCAGCACGGTAGTGTCGAGTACATCCCAGGGGCGGATTTGCTGTTCAATCATGTTGAAACGGGCTTGTTCAAAATTCATCATCTTTTTCTCCAATTCGGTCGTGTTCAGTGCGCCTGACCGCGCGTCAATGCGAAGCCGCCATTATTCCCTGTGCGTTTATGCCGCCCGCCGGTGCAGGCTTCGGTGCACACAGGCCATTCAGTAGCGTATCCAGCTGGGTGGCCAAAAACTCTTCGGGGTTGAGGTGGGAACTGGCGTCATCCAGCGTGCCAAAAGAATGGGTCCACAGCGCGAGAAATAGCATCGGCGCCATCACGGTGTAGACCGCTTTTTGGGCATCCATGGGGCGGAATTCCCCGCGGTCAATGCCGCGCTGAATCATGCGCTGAATCAATAAATTGCCAGGGCGAATCACCTCAGCTTTGTAAAACTCAGCCAACTCAGGAAAGTTGCCCGCCTCGCTCATCATCAGTTTCGTGATGCCAGAGGCCTTGGTTGAGCCAATGCGTTCCCACCAGGAGTGCATGCAAAACTTCAGCATCTCGGGCGTGGTGCCAGGAAAGCAGTCAAACATGGCATTCCACTCAGTGAACTGGCCTGAGAGGTTTTCGCGCACCACCGCTTTGAAAAGCTCTTCTTTACTGCTGAAGTACAAAAACAGGGTGCCTTTGGAGACGCCGGCGCGCTTGGCCACTTCTTCGGCCCGGGTGGCGGCAAAGCCTTTTTCGACAAACAGTTCCAAGGCCGCTTCAATCAATTCGCCCGGGCGCGCATCTTTGCGGCGTTCCCGTTTGGCACGCACATTGGCTGCAATTTCACAAAAATTGATAGATTTGGGCATTAATTACTGACTGATAGGTTATTAATATAACGTTTCATGGGCTTTTCGTCAATGCAAACGCAGTGTCCTTGCGACGAAACGGCATTCCGGGGGTATGAGTCGCTCTGGGTGAGAACGGACGATACTTCGCCACTGATGCTTTTGCAGTTTGGAGGCTTTGATGAAGATAAATTTGGAAACAATGACCCTGGGTGGCGGCTGCTTTTGGTGCACCGAGGCGGTGTACGTGCAGGTGAGTGGCGTGTTGGACGTGGAATCCGGTTATAGCAACGGCCATGTGCGCCAGCCTAGCTACGAAGACGTGTGTACTGGCACCACTGGGCACAACGAAGTGGTCAAGCTTATGTATGACCCGGCCACCATTTCCACGCGCGAAGTGTTGGAGATTTTCTTTGTGATCCACGACCCCACTACGCTCAACCGCCAGGGCAATGACACGGGCACCCAATACCGCAGCGGCATTTACTTCTCCACGCCCGAGCAGCAAGCCGTGGCCCAAGAAGTGATCGCCGAGATGGCGGCCAGTGGCGTGTACAGCCGCCGCATCGTGACCGAAGTGTTACCACTCGACAATTACTGGGCGGCCGAGGACTACCACCAAGATTTTTTTGCACGCAACCCCCACCAGGGTTACTGCATGGCGGTGGCAGCGCCCAAGGTGGCCAAGTTCCGCAAGACCTTCTCCCGGCTGCAGAAGCCTTGACCGGCATCGCACTTTACAGTTCCCACACAGTCGGTGCGGCTTGTGCGGCGAAAATACGCGCTGCTCTGCACCCGAAAGCGCCCGTTGATCCAGACCCAATCACTTAACTACAACTACCCCGGTGGCGCTACGCTGACTTTTCCGGATGTGGACGTGCGACAAGGCTCGGTACTGCTGCTCAGTGGCCCATCGGGCTGCGGCAAATCCACCTGGCTGGCATTGGTAGCCGCTCTGGTAGCGCCCACTGCGGGCCAGATCACGGTGGCAGGGCAGGCCTTGCACGGTCTGAAGAAAGCATCGGCAGATGCCTGGCGTGCCCGAGTGATTGGCTTCTTGCCACAAAAGCTGCACTTGAGCGCTGCACTCACCGTACAACAAAACCTGGCCATGGCGCAATGGGCTGCGGGTACGCCGCAAGACGACACGCGCATTCAAACCGCGCTGCGCGCCCTGGGCGTGCTGGAGTTGGCCGACCGGCTGCCCGCCCAGCTCTCGGGTGGCCAGGCCCAGCGCGTGGCGTTGGCCCGCGCCGTGTTGCTGCAGCCCCAGGTGATATTGGCCGATGAGCCCACCGCTAGCCTGGACGATGAGGCCGCGGCCGATGCCGTGGCATTGCTGCTGCACACCGCCCAGTACCGCGGTGCCACCCTGGTGATTGCCACGCACGATGCGCGTGTAGCGGCGCTGATTCCACCCGGTGCCGAGGGGCATGCAGGTTACACGCCCTTGAAACTGGTGCGCGCATGAAAACCCTGGTGTTTGCCTGGCGCTATCTGTGGTCACGCCCCTTGGGGGCTGCGCTCAATGTGTTGCTGCTGAGCCTGGGCTTGGCCTCCATCACGTTTTTGTTGCTGGTAGCGCACCAGCTGGAGCGTGCCTTTGACCGGGATCTGGCCGGCATCGATGTGGTGGTGGGGGCCAAAGGCAGCCCCATGCAGTTGATCCTGAGTGGCGTGCTGCACCTTGATGCACCCACCGGCAACATTTCCCTGAAGGCGGTGCAAGACCTGAAGAAGAACCCGCTGGTGGCCGGCGTGATTCCGATCAGCCTGGGTGACAACCTGCAGGGTTTTCGTATCGTAGGTACTTCGCTGGACTACGTAAAACACTACCAGGCCACCGTGGCCCAAGGCGCACTCTGGACCCAACCCATGCAGGCTGTGCTGGGTGCCACCACGGCCGCTAAGCTCAAGATGGGCGTGGGGGCCACCTTTGTTGGTGCACATGGCCTGGGCGCCGGTGGCCACGCGCATGGCGACAGCACTTACACCGTGGTTGGCATTCTGCAGCCCAGCGGTAGCGTGCTTGACCGCCTGGTGCTGACCGACAGCGCATCGGTGTGGAAAGTGCACGAAGACTTCACGGCCCTGGATGCCGAAGACCGTAAGCTGATGGAGGAAGACCGCGAAGTGACGATGGCCCTGGTGCAATACACCACGCCCATGGCGGCGATGAGCTTCCCGCGCTGGGTCAACACCACCACCGACATGCAGGCCGCAGCGCCTGCGCTGGAGATCACCCGGCTGTTGAAAATGCTGGGCCTGGGCACGGATGTGCTGCGCGCCTTTGCCGGCGTGCTGCTGCTGACCGCTGCTTTGAGTGTGTTCATTGCGCTGTGGAGCGCTGTGCGCGAGCGCCGTGGCGACCTGGCGCTGCTGCGTATGCTGGGCGCGCCACCCGGTAAAGTGGCGGCGCTGCTGCTGTGCGAGGCGGTGTGGCTGGGACTGTTGGCCGCGGGCCTGGGCTTGCTGTTGGGGCAGGGCTTTGCGGCGGCTTTGGCCTGGTTTCTACAATTGGACCATTCGCTGCTCATCGGTGGCATGGTGTGGCCGCCTGAATTGGTGGTCGTGCCTGGTCTGGCGCTGGGGGTATCGGTGGGGGCGGCTTTGCTGCCTGCGCTGGGGGCTTACCGTGTCAGTGTGTTGGAACTTTTGCAACTGAGGTGAATCTATGAACAAAGTGCTTGGGGCCCTCGTATTACTTGCCATGACTGCTACTATTTCTATAGCACAACAAATTGTGCCGGGTGGCGGACAAGAAAGTGAACAAGAAACCAAAGAAGACATTGCGCGCCACCGCGCGATGGCGGTGGCCCACGAAGCCGCTGCCAAATGCCTGGAATCGGGCAAGAAGCAGGAAATTTGCCTGAAGGAACTGCAGGCCGCTTGCAAGGGCCTGGCCATTGGCAAGTTTTGCGGCATGAAGCACGAGCACTAAATGAGCACTGATAGACCACTAAGATCACCCGCACTAAAGGATGAACGATGCAACATAAATTTTGGATAGTGGCTGCGGCCCTGACTGCTGCTGCCATGACCTCGGTGGCACAAACTCCGGCTGCCCCGGCGGCGCTGAGTTCGCCCATCGCGGGCCTTCCAGCGGGCAGTGGTGCGGGTGTACATAGCCCCAACAGCCCGTTTGCGCCCCTGGCCGAGCGGGTGGACGTGCTGGCTTGGTCCATGTTGACGGCCATCAAAACCAAGGTCGACAAGAATCGGGTGATGCCGATTTTTCCGTCGGACATTCAAGCTTTGAACAAGAAAACCCAGCGCGTGCAGGGTTTCATGATGCCGCTGGAGCCGGGTGAAAAACAACGCCACTTTTTGCTCAGCTCGGTGCCTTTGACCTGCTCGTTCTGCACCCCTGGCGGGCCCGAGAGTATGGTGGAAGTCAAGACCAAAACCCCGGTCAAATATTCCATGGAAGCGGTGGTGGTGGAAGGGCAGTTTGCGGTCTTGCAAGACGACCCCTACGGTCTGTATTACCGCATGACCGATGCGGTGGCGGTGAAGTAAAACTTGCCTGTAATGCGCGCCAACCGAGTCCGCACCTCTTACCTGCACGTTAGTCGTGTGTGGGTTCTGGTGCTGGCCTTGCTGTGGGTGCAATCGCTGGGCCTGTGGCACGGTATCGTGCACGGTGGCCATGGCGTGGGCAGTGTGCATACTGCTCTAGCAGACGTTGCACGCCTGGGTGACAGAGCGCTCTGCTCCGTGTCCTCCGCCCGCTTTGCAGGCTCCTCCTGTACCTGCGCAGAACGCTCTGTCACCCAGGCTTTTGGTAGTCAAGGCGTATCGTCATCCTCAGGTTTTTTTGAATCCCTGTTTGGCGACCACGAAGCTGTGGATTGCCAACTGTTTGATCAACTCAGCCATGGCGATGCACTCGCCACTGCGCCTGTGTTGGTTTTGCCTCTAGGCGTGCCCGCGGCACACTTTGCCCACCTTGCCGGCCTGGCCGTTGCCCGATGGGCGGCGCAGTTCCAGGCCCGTGCCCCGCCTTTCTCCCGTTGATTGTTTGCTGACTTTTATGCACTGACTTGTCCTTTGCGGCAGGCCGGTGTTGTTTTGCTTTTTCAACGGGAACTTCCATGTATTCCATCGATATTGCAGCCGCATCTGTGGCCGCCTCTCTCTTGCTGCTCGCCGTACCGGCCACAGCCCAAACCACCCCCGCCAAGTTGCCCGAGGTCACCATCACCGGCAACCCGCTGGGTGCCACCGACCTGATTGCCCCGGCCGAAGCCTACTCGGGCGACGTGCTGCTGCTGCGCAGCCAAAGCACGCTGGGCGAAACCCTGGATGGCACGCCCGGTGTCAGCAGCAGCTACTTTGGCCCAAATGCCAGCCGCCCCATCATTCGCGGGCAAGAGGGCGACCGCATCCGCGTGCTGCAAAACAGCGGCGCCAGTGTGGATGCCTCGGGCCTGAGCCACGACCACGCCGTACCTGCCGACCCGATCTCGATGGAACGCATTGAAGTGCTGCGCGGCCCCGGCGCGTTGCTCTATGGCGGCAGTGCGGTGGGGGGTGTGGTCAACGTGATCGACAACCGCATCCCGCGCGAGCCCCTGTTTGATGCCACCGGCGGCATTAGCGGCAAACTGCATCTGGGCGTGGCCAGTGGCAACAACGAGCGCACTGGTGCGATATTGCTGGAGACCGGCACCGACACGTTTGCGCTGCATGTGGATGCGTTTGACCGCAAGAGCGACGACACCCGTGTGCCCGTGGCATTGGCCTGCACCAAGCCCGGCGCACCCACACTGGCCAATGCCATTTGTAACTCCAGCGCGGCCACGCGCGGCGGGGCGGTGGGGGGCTCGGTGTTCTTTGAGAACGGCCACCTGGGTGCGTCGATCAGCAGCTACCGCTCAGACTACGGCACGGTGGCCGAAGACGCTGTCACCATCGGCATGCAGTCCGACCGTGCGACGGTGGAGCTGGAGCTGGACGACTTGCCAGGCCCCTTCAAAAGCCTGAAGGCCCGTGTGGGCCGCAGCGACTACCAGCACACCGAATACGACGGCGGTGCGGCGGGCACGGTGTTCAAGAGCAGTGGCAACGATGTGCGCCTGGTGGCCCGCCACCGGGATATTGGCACCATGATTGGCGCGGTGGAAGGCGTGGTGGGCGTGCAGAGCGAAGACACGCGGTTTTCTGCCGATGGCGAAGAGGCCTTTGCTCCCTACAGCCGCACGCGGCAAACGGCCTTGTTTGCGCTGGAAGAGCTGCCTTTGAGCTGGGGCCGTTTGAGCCTGGGTGCGCGTACGGAGTCGGTGGATGTGGAGTCCACTGGCAACCCGTTGGTGGCGCGCTTTGTTCCCGCGCAGCGTAGCTTCAGCCCCGGCAGCTACGCGCTGGGTGCACTGTGGAATGTGGCTCCCAACTGGAAGCTGACATCACATCTGGCCACCAGCGAGCGCGCACCCAAAGACTACGAGTTGTTTGCCGACGGTCCGCACGTTGCCACGCACGCATACGAGGTAGGCAACAGCAAACTTGCACTCGAGCGCTCGACCAACCTGGACTTGGGCGTGAAGTGGAAGCAGGGCGGCCACAGCTTTGCGCTGAGTGCGTTTGTGAACCAGTTTGACAACTATCTGTCTCTGGAGGCTACGGGCCAGACGGCCGAAGACCTACCCGAGTACGCCTATACCCAGGTCAAGGCCCGCTTTAGCGGACTGGAGGCCAGCGGCAATGTGCGCCTGCTGCAGGGTGCGCAAACCCTGGACCTGGGCCTGCGTGCCGATAGGGTCAAGGCTGAGAACACGACGACAGCCCAGCTACTGCCACGCATTCCCCCAGCGCGATTAGGCGCGTCACTGGCCTGGGCACAAGGCCCCTGGAATGCCAAGCTGGACGCCAAGCATGTGATGGCACAAAACGACGTGCCTACCGGCGAGCTGAGCGTAGGTGCCTACAACTTGGTCAATGCCTCAGTCAGCTACCACCAGGTCTTGCAGTCGGCCAACCTGCTGTGGTTTGCCAAGCTGGATAACCTGGGCGACAGCCTGGCCTATTCCGCAAGCTCAATACTCACGCAAACCGCGCCAGGCAAAGCGCCGCTACCGGGGCGCTCGCTGACCTTGGGGGTGCAGGTGAAGTTCTAGCTTTG
>JANYEE010000206.1 GCA_025363275.1 Burkholderiales bacterium
AAATACCCGCTTGGCGCGGCCCGGCGGCAGCGCGTGGTACAGCGTAGAGGCCAGGTACAGCAGCACCATGGTGACAGAGAACACGATGGCGCCGACCAGGCTGGCATTTGTCAGGTGGCGCGCGGTAGCGATCAAAAAAGGAGCGGCCCCCACAGCAGCCAGCAGCCCTAGGCCGTGGCTCACGCTGTTGGCAATTTCTTCGCCCCAGGTCTGGGTGCGCGCAAGCGTTGAAGTGGTCATGCCCGCATTGTGACGGTGCCACATGACACCGCCACAATGCTATGACTTTCATAGCTACACAGGCAGGTTTTACCTGGGCCTCAGGCCTATTTGGCTCATAAACCCTTAAATATTCCGGGTTTCAGGGCTTGGCAGCTTCTACCAGCTTGCCTGCGGTGTCGCGTAATTCCAGCGGCTTGCGACCCCAAGCATCTAGCTGCGGCAAGACCTTGGCCTTGTCGCCCACGGCCACCACGATCAGGCCGTTGGGGTCCACAAAGGTTTTGGCTGCGTCCAGCGCGCTGGCGGCAGTGACCGCCGCCAGCTTGCCTGGCAGCTTGACGATGTTGTCAGCGCTCAGGCCGCGCACCCAGTCGTTGGCGTAGCTGTCAGCCACCACGCGGTTGGTGTCAAACAAGCCAGGCAGGGCTAGCAACTGGGCGTTGCGCACGCGGCTCAGTTCCTCTGCGCCCATGGGCTTGGCGCGCACGCCGTCTATTTCGGTGAACATGTCGGTCAACGCCGCGCCAGTCACATCGGTGCGCACACTGCCGCGGATGCTGAAGCTGCCAATGGCCTGGCCCAGGTTGTAGCCGGAGTAGATGCCATAGGTGTAGCCCTTGACTTCGCGCAGCTGGTTGTTGATGCGCGAAGTGAACAGGCCGCCCATGCCGGCGTTCATCACGTTGACAGAGGCCGCCATGGGGTCGGCCGCGCGCGGGCCCATGCTGACCACTGCCAGAGCCGTTTGCGGTGCGCCTGGCTTGTCGACCAGCACCACACGGGCACTTGTAGTTTTGGGTATGGCCGTGACGGCCGCCAGGGCTGCCACGGCAGGTTTCTTCCAGCCGCCAAACAGGCTTTTAGTCCATTCGCGCAGTTCAGCTTCAGTCACATCACCGGCCACCACCAGGGCAGCTTGGTCGGGGCGGTAGCGGGTTTGCCAGAACTGTTGCAGTACGGCGCTGTCGGTGGCCTTAATGCTGTCTTCCACCCCCAGCGCGGCAAAGCCCAGCGGGTGTGCGTCGCCGTACAGCGCACGGTTAGCCACCACGGCGGCCACCGCACCAGCGTTGGAACGCTGCTGTGCCAGCGCGCCCAGGCGCGAGCCCTTCAGGCGCTCCACCTCGGTGGCGTTAAACACGGGGTGCAAGGCCACATCGGCCACCAGCGCCAAGCTCTGGGCGAAGTTGGCCTTGAGGCTGCTCACGTTGATGCGGGCTTCTTCGGCGCCAGCGGCGGTATTGAAAGTCGCACCCAGGTTGGCGACTTGGTCGGCAAGCTGCTGCGAGCTGCGGGTGGTGGTGCCCTCTTGCAGCATGGCCGCGGTAAAGCTGGCTAAGCCCGGCTGGTTGACGGGGTTGGCCAACTGACCGGCACGTACCACCAAGGTGGCACTTACCAGTGGCAAGACAGGCTTGGGCACATGCACCACCGTCAGGCCATTGGCCAGCGTAAAGCGTTTGCCCGCAGGCAGTGTCAAGGCCTTGGCTTTGCCAGCAGCCGGGCGCTGACTGCGCCAGGCTTCGTCCACATTCAGGGCCTCACCCTTGACCACAGTGGTGGGCATGGGCGGTGTAGCTACTTCAGGCGCCAATTGTTGGGCACCCGGCACGGTGTGCACCACCACGCGTGCGTTCGTGCGCAAGTAGGCGGCTACGGTGGCGCTCACGGCCTCCGGGGTCACAGCGCGGTAGCGCGCCAGGTCTTTGCCGATGAAGTCCGGGTCGCCCGCGTTCTGGTTGTAGCCGTTGACGATGTCCGCCAGCGTGCTCACTTTCTCCAAACGCGCCAGCATGCCAGATTCAATGCTGGTCACCGCGCGCTGCACTTCTTCTTTGGAGGGCGGTGTTTTGGCCAGTTCAGCCAGCTCTGCGTCGATCACGGCTTCCAGGCCGGGCAGGGCCTGGTTGGCGCGGGCCACGGCCTCAATGCCAAACACCGAGCCCAAGATCATTGAGGACTGATTGGCCGACACGCTCTGGGCAATCTGGCGCTCGTACACCAGCTTCTTATATAAACGACTGGCTTTGCCACCGCCCAAAATATTGGCAGCTACATCCAGCTCGGCATCGCCTGCCTTGAACATGGCCGGTGTGTGCCAGCCATAGTCGACACGGGATAACTCTACGCGGTCTGTCACCGTTAATCGCTTTTCTTCGGTCAACACCGGCTGGACCGCCACCACCGGAGGAACAGGTGCACCGGCCTTCAAAGCACCAAAGTACTTTTGCAGCAGCTTCTTGGCCTGCGCGTTCTGAAAGTCACCGGCCAAAACCAGGGTTGCGTTGTTGGGCCGGTAGTAGGTCTTAGCAAAGGCCTTCACATCCTCCAGTCGGATGGACTGGATGTCGGCGTGCGAGCCGATTACTACCGCACGGTAGGGGTGCCCGGCGGGGAAGAGGGCTGTAAATGCTGCCTCATCGGTCAGGCCGTAGGGACGGTTTTCCAGCGACTGGCGGCGCTCATTGCGCACCACGTCCTGCTGATTAGCCAGGGCGATGTTGTCGACCTGGTCGGTCATGTAGCCCAGCATGTCGGACTTGATCCACAGGCCCAGTTCCAGCTCTTTGGAGGGCAGCGTGAAGAAGTAATTGGTGCGGTCGAAATTGGTCGTGCCGTTGGAATCGGTACCGCCCACGGCGTCCACCAGCTTGTCGGCCTGGCCGCGCGCGATGTGCTTGGTGCCGGCAAACATCAAGTGCTCAAACAAGTGCGCAAACCCGGTTTGACCGGCAGCTTCATTGCGGGGGCCGGCATGAATCCACAAATTGAAAGCCACCAGCGGCAGGCGGTGGTCTTCTACCAGGATGATCTCCAGGCCGTTGTCCAGCTTGTACTTTTCGTGGCGGATGGACAAGCGGCCGTTGTCCGACTGCACGGCGCCCGACAGGGCAGGGGTGGCAGGGCCAGCGAAGGCAGGGGTGGCAATCAGACTGGCGCCAAAACCGGCGCAGGCCAAAGCAACAACAAGGTGGGTCAAACGCATGGGAATCCTCGGGGTTTTGTTGAAGAGCGCCATCATAGGGGCAGATCTACCCCGACCGCGGCGCTAGTCGAACGGGTATCGCACGCCCACCTGGGCGCGAATCGCGTCCATCCAGCGCACCAGGGCCAGTGTCTCGGTGTGCGGCATACGCGGGCTCTCGGCCAATCCGGCGCGCACGCAGCGCATCACCTCCTCGATTTCGCCCTCGAAACCGTTGATTTGATAAGGCGCTTGCTGGGTTTGGGCGGGCTGGTCTTTGGTGTGCAAGGTGGCTGAAGTCGCTTGCCAAAAATCGTGCTCCAGCACGATGGCGCCATGTGCTCCCAGGATGCGCAGGCTGTTGTCGGCAGTGGTATCAAATCCGCATACAAACTGCGCGCTCACGCCGTGTGGGAATATGAGTGTGCCTATCACGCGTTGGTCCACCCCCGTGGGGGCCAACACCGCATCGGCTTGAATGTGCAGCGGCTCTGGGCATTCGCGCCCCTTTGCGCC
Source organism: Burkholderiales bacterium (assembly GCA_025363275.1). Lineage (GTDB taxonomy): Bacteria > Pseudomonadota > Gammaproteobacteria > Burkholderiales > Burkholderiaceae_C > Allorhodoferax. Next base: position 3,704 of record JANYEE010000206.1, read on the forward strand.
CGGGCAATGTTGCAGCGCCCAGCGGCTCAGGGCCAGGTTGTAAATGCCAATGTCCAGCAAGCTGCCACCAGCCAGTGCCGGATCAAACAATCGGCTGCGTGGGTCATATTCGGTAGAGAAGCAAAAGCTGGACTGCACGGCACGCACTTCGCCAATGGCACCCGACTGCAGCCAGCCGCCCACCAAGTCAACCACCGGCAAGAAGCGGCTCCACAGCGCCTCCATCAAAAAGACGCCTTGTTCACGTGCCAAGCAAATCAGCGCCTGGGCTTGGTACGCGGTGGGCACCAGGGGCTTTTCGCACAACACAGGTTTGCCGGCCAACAGGCACTGTCGGATAAATTCGCCATGCTGGGCATGCGGGGTGGCGATGTAGATGGCGTCAATGGCCGGGTTGCGCAGCGTGGCGGTTAGGTCGTCGGTGGCCAGAGGTGGTGGCGCGCCGTCGTGTGTCCAGGCGGCGGTAAATTCTTGGGCTCTGGCTGCATTGCGACCCACAACGGTGTGCAGGCGGGTGTGAGGTAAGTGGTGTACCGCTTCGGCAAACCGGTGGGCTATGGCGCCAGGGCCCACGATGGCCCAAGCGAAGTCCGCTTTCACGCCTGCACCACGCGCTGCGTTTGTGTGCCCAGGCCCTGCACGCCCAGGCGCAGGGTCTGGTCCGCGCGCAGGTACACCGGCGGTTTGTGGCCCATGCCCACGCCGGGTGGTGTGCCGGTCGAGATCACGTCGCCACTTTGCAAGCTCATGAAGCGGCTCAGGTAGCTGATCAAAAACGCTACGGGGTAGACCATCGTGGCGGTGCTGCCGGATTGCATCCGCTTGCCGTCAACCTCCAGCCACAGGCGCAAGGCTTGCGGGTCGGGCACTTCATCGGTCGTCACCAGCCAGGGGCCCAGCGGGCCGAAGGTGTCGCAGCCCTTGCCTTTGTCCCAGGTGCCGCTACGCTCGATCTGGAACTCGCGTTCCGACACATCATTCACCACGCAGTAGCCCGCCACGTGGCGCATGGCCTCGGCCTCGGCAATGTAGCGGCCGCCCTGGCCAATCACCACGCCCAACTCCACTTCCCAGTCGGTCTTGACCGAGCCGCGCGGTATTTGCACGTCGTCATCGGGCCCGCAAATCGCGCTGGTCCATTTGTTAAACACCACCGGCTCGGGTGGCACGGCCATGCCGCTCTCGGCCGCGTGGTCCGAATAGTTGAGGCCAATACAAATGAACTTACCTACCGCGCCCACGCAAGGCCCCAGGCGCAAGTCGTGTTGCGGGGTGCCGGGTACTAGGGGCAGGCTGTCCAGGTCGAGCTGGCCCAGCCGCGCCAACGCTTCGGGCAGGAGAAAGTTACCCGACAGGTCGGCAATGTGGCCGCTCAGGTCGCGCACGCGCCCCTGGGTGTCCAGCACACCGGGCTTTTCTTGGCCTGCAGGGCCGTAGCGGAGGAGTTTCATGGAAGGATGTAAAGGATAGAGAGATGGCTAAGCGCTATGGTATTGATAGCTGCTGATGTATATATTACACGGGCCTCAGGCCGATAGGACTAAAAAACCTGCACTGAAAGGCATTCTGGGCTGTAGGAGGTGTACCGCTGGCAAAGTCGCCACCGCCACCGCCACCGCCATCTATGCCGGGCTGGGGCAGTCTTGGGCTCTGCCTATGGGTTCTTCTAGAATCAGTTTCGTTTACAAGGAGCATGCGTCTATGCAAGGTCTGTCTTTCCGAGGTTCGGGGCTGGTATTGGCTGCGGCAGTTCTATTGTCCGCATGCGCTGCCACCCCGCCTTTGGATGCAGAGGCGCCCACTGACACCACGCCCAAATCTGACTCCTACACGGTGAAGCCTGGCGACACCTTGATCCGCATTGGCCTGGATAGCGGACAAAGTCCGACCGACATTGCACGCTGGAACGGGCTCAGTGATCCGGGCAAGATTGTGGCGGGCCAGGTGCTGCGCCTCGTGCCTCCACCACCCGGCGAGACACCGCCCGTTGTTAAACCACCAGCCTCCATAAACCCCGCCTTCTCGGCTCCCAGTGATGACGATGTGACCTGGATTTGGCCCAGCCAGGGGGCTGTGTTGTCCACCTTCAGTCAAAACAAAAATAAAGGGCTTGAGATTGGTGGCGCCGCTGGAGACGCCGTGCTAGCCGCTGCCGACGGTAGGGTGATCTACGCTGGCTCCGCGCTGCGCGGATTTGGCAATCTGATCATCCTCAAACATAGCAAATCCTATGTGAGTGTGTACGCCCACAACCAGAGCTTGCTGGTCAAAGAAGACGATGTGATCAAGCGGGGTCAGAAGATTGCCGAAATGGGTAGCACGGAAGCAGACCGCGTCAAGCTTCACTTTGAGGTGCGCAAACTCGGCAACTCGGTGGATCCTGCCAAGTATCTGCCCTCGAAATAGGCCTGGCAAAGATCCTCGGATACCCCTGCGTTAACAGATCGGCGTACTAAGACGAATAGCACTCGCCGGCGCGCTCCTCCAGGCCCTCACGGTCAATGACGGTGATTTGGCCGCGGCGGTAGGAGATAAGGCCTTCTTGCTGCAAGTGGCCTGCAGCTTTGGAAATACCCTCGCGCCGTACATTGAGCATGTTGGCCAAAGACTCGTGGGTCATAGCGATGGTGTTGCATTCGGCACGGTCCAGCCCCAGTAGCAGGCGGCGGCAAAGTTGCACTTCGACCGGCTGGCTGCGGCTGGACACAATGGTCAGTGCCATCTGCTGAAACAGCGACTGGGCGTAATTCATGGTCAGTCGGTACAGCGTGTTGGAATTCTCCATCTCCCGATCCAAAACGGCGGCATCCAGGCGGTAGGCCAGCCCCGGCGTTTGAACCAGGTGCTGCGTTGTCGGAGCATGAACGCCAAAATTGGTGGATTTGCCAACCAGACCCTCACGTCCCACTACAGCAATCTCAGGGGTATCACCGTCTTCCATCAAATACAACCAGGACACCGAAGCAGTGGTCGGGAAGTAGATGTAGGAACTGCCCGGAGTTTCATTGAGGATGGTGCCATGTTCCAACTCCACCAAAGAGAGGTGGGGCAACAAGCGATCCCACTCAGGACGGGGCAATCCAGCCAAAACCCGATTGGTGCGTGCGGGGTGAAAAATGGTGTCCGACATATCGTTTCTCCTTGCGGGGGTTGCTGAATCTGCTATGGACTCAACGATAGCGGGAGTGCCCTTACGGATCTGTAGGCGGCGGCCCAAAGTTGTGTCAGAGAGATCAGGACACGGACTGACGCACCAGCGCGTATTCCTCCAGCAAAGCAATGGCGTAATCAAACTCGAGCGACTTGTCCAGAACGTAGTCGGCGCCCAGGTCGGTACAGATGCGTTTGAAGGCTGGCGTGGTGTGGTTGGACAACACAATGCGGAAAATATTTTTGGGGTTACCAGCCTGCTTCAGGTGGGCCAGTACCTGTAGGCCTGAGCCCGCGCGCAGGTGCAGATCAATCACGGCAGCTTCGATGGCGCCCTGGTCTAACAGCGCAATAGCCTCTTGAGAGTTGTCTGCCGTACCATTGACTACAAGCGCGCCCGAGCCTTCGATGCTTTGAATCAATGCGTCCCGGATTTCAACCGAATCTTCAATCAATAAAACACTCAGCGGGCGTGGCATGACGGTTGTTTGGGCGACCTACTTTTAATGGGTTCAGAGATTCTGAATCACGCACTATTCTTGCACTTTAGTGTGCGCACGCATGTCAGCATATGTCCTACATGGGCTATTCCAGCAACGCGTTTTTGATGGCGTAGTAGGTCAAATCCGCATTGGACTTCAGGTTCATTTTTTCCATCACGCGGCTGCGGTAGGTACTCACGGTTTTCACGCTGAGGTGCAGCTCTTCCCCAATGAGCGTGGCACTTTGGCCAGCCGCCAGTTTTCGAAATATTTGAAGCTCGCGGGCCGACAGGGCTTCGTGCAAGGCCTGATTTTTCCCCTCGGGTCGGCTCAATTCGTCGGCGACCAGTTCTGTTGCCGTTTCACTCAAAAAGCGTTTCCCGCGCGCAACAGTGCGGATCGCCCGGATGATTTCTGCGGGCGCAGCGTCCTTGGCAATATAGCCACTGGCTCCCGCCCGCAGCAGGTTGACGGCGTAATGTTTCTCGGCAAACCCGGACAACATCAGCACCGGCAAATTTGGATGGGTACGGCGTAACACATGCAAGGTGTCGATCCCGTTTTTGTGTGGCATGGAGATATCCAGCACCACCACGTCGAGCTCGTGTTCGCGCAGTAGTTGAATCACTTCGTCGCCTGAAGAGGCCTCGGCAACCACCTTGATGTCGCCTTGTTCATCAATAAATTGGATGAGCCCGGCGCGAACGATCTGGTGGTCATCGGCGAGGAGCACGCGAATCACGGGGGCAGCGAGCATGAGTCGATCCTCAGTGTTAACAAAAACACAAATCATAGCCTCCGTTAATACGGTGTAAGGCTTGTGGGAAGATAGAACCATGCAATTTTATTTCCAACCTAACAGGCATCTGGTGTATGCCCTGCTGGGACTCATCGCAGTCTCTTTGGGGATGCTGGTTTCGTCGGAGGTTGGGCACCTGCGGCTCAAGAGCAGCTACGACGATGTGATCCAGGAAACAGGCACCTCTGGCGAGCTTTCGGTGTTGGTGGGTTATGTGGCGCAGGCCGAGTCTAGCCAGCGCGGCTACCTACTCACCGAGCGTAAGAAATATCTGGACGCCTACAACTCCGCACGGCCCAGTATTGGCCCGCTTTTCACCCAACTCCAAACTATCTATGAAGCCTCAAGCGATGTGCAGTTGAAAGCCGACTTCAAGGCGGTGACTGCGGCATTGGATGAGCGCCTGTCCTTGCTGGACACCACCTTTGGCATGGCCGTCAGTGGCAAGAAGGAGCTGGCGTTGGAACTCTTCAAAACCGATATTGGTGAGGAGAAGATGGAGCTGCTGCGCGCCAGTGTGCAGCGGCTACTGGCCAACGAGCGATTGCGCACCACCCGGTCGGTGGAAGGGCTGGGGCACAACCACGACATGTCCCGCCTGGCGGTGGCTATCGTGACGCTGCTGAACATCGTGTTGTCGATCTTTTTGTTCCGCTGGCTGCGGGCCGATTGGGTGCGGGAGCAGCAGCACAAGCGGGTGCTGACCGAGCAGCGCGAGCACCTGGACCAACTGGTGGCCGAGCGCACGTCGCAGCTTGAAATTTTGGCGTCGCACTTGCAGCAGGTGAGCGAGAACGAAAAGACCAACTTGGCGCGTGAACTACACGATGAACTGGGCGCCATTTTGACGGCCAGCATGATGGATGTGTCCTGGGTGCGCCAACATCTGGTGAGCGACCAGAGTGCGCTGGCCGAGAAATTAACACGTGCGCTGAGCCACCTAGAGCAGGGCGTGCAGGCCAAACGCCGGCTGATCGAGAACCTGATGCCCAGCACCCTGACCAGCTTTGGCCTGGTGGTGGCGCTGCGCGAGCTGACAGAAAACATGCAGGCCAGCGCAGGCTGGGCGCTGGAGTTGGATCTGCCAGAAAACTCCCTGGAGCTGACGCAAAAATCATCGATTGCGATGTACCGCATTGCACAGGAGTCCATCAACAATATTGCCAAGTACGCCGCCGCCAAAACCGTGTCAGTGGCTCTGCACGACGACGGTCAGGCGGTGGTGCTAGAAATTCGAGACGATGGCGTGGGCTTTGACGCCCACCATATGCGACCCCAGTCGCACGGCCTGCCCGGTATGCGCCAGCGCATGATCGGCCTGGGTGGCACGCTGCAGGTAGAGAGCCAAGTCGGTCGGGGCACGCGCGTGCGCGCGCGTTTGCCTAACCCATCGGCATTTGCCGCTTCTTGACCAACGCTTCGCGGAGCGCCGCGACGCTATTCGCCAATATGCTGGCCGACCACCAGCGCCAACCAGTCCATCACCACCCGCACGCGGCGTGACAAATTGCGCCGTGATGCGTACAGCAGATTTACCGGCATGGGCGCCGCGCCCGAGTCGGGCAAAACCTCTACGAGTCGGCCGGCATCCAGCAGTTCACCCACGCCTACTGCGGGCACCTGGATGATGCCCAGCCCGGCCAGACAGGCCGCGGTGTAGGCCTCGGCGCTATTCACTGTGACGGCGCCGCGCATAGGAATGTGGTGCGCAGCCAGCTTAGCCGTGGCCATCACCTCAAAACCATCCGGTTTGGCGCCCAGCGTGTTGCTAAAGTGAACCAGGTGATGCCGAGCCAGGTCTGCCACGCAAGTGGGGCTGCCCTGGGCCCTGAGATAGGCAGGGCTGGCACAGTTGACCATACGCATCGCGCCTAGGGGACGAGCGACCAGACTGGTATCGCCCACCGGGCCCACGCGCAGCACACAGTCGAAGCCTTCGCGCACCAGATCGACGCGGCGCTCGGTGCTGCTGAGCTCCAACGCCAGTAAAGGGTGTGTTGCCAGCAGCTCGGGCAGGCGCGGCAAGACTGCTAGCCGCGCCAAGCCGCCAGACATATCCACGCGTACGCGTCCACGCAGTGCTTGTTCGCCCGGCTGCTGGAACATGGTTTGCAACTCCTGTACATCCGCCAGCACATCTTTGCAGCGCTCGTAAAAGGTCTGGCCGTCTTGCGTGGGCTGTACGCGCCGGGTGGTGCGGTGCAAAAGCCGCGTGCCCAGTTGGGCCTCAAGCTGTTGCACAGCGGTCGACACGGTGGCTTTGGGCAGGCCCAGCGCATCGGCGGCTTGGGTAAAGCTGGCCAGTTCGGTCACGCGGGCAAAAATTTGCATTTGTTCCAGAGGGTTCATTGTTCAATTATTGCGAACAAAGTGATCAATGGAATGGTATTTATCTAAATGATAGGCATCAATAAACTTCCGTCCATCGACAACCACTGCCTTGAAAGGGCCTGCTATGACTACCACGACCTCGATCCAAAACCCCCCCATCGCCATCGTTACCGGCGGCAGCCGCGGTCTGGGCAAAAACACCGCACTGCACCTGGCCCGCCGTGGCACCGATGTGATCCTGACCTACCGCAGTCAGCAGGCCGAAGCGTTGGCCGTGGTCGCCGAGATTGAAGCCCTGGGCCGTCGCGCGGTGGCCTTGCAGTTGGATGTGGGCGTCAGCGTGGATATGGCGGGCAGCTTTGATGTGTTTGCCGCCGCCGTGCGCTCCGCGCTGACCCGCCACTGGCAGCGCGAAAGCTTTGATGCGCTGGTGAACAACGCTGGTGCCGGCGAGCACGCCAGCTTGATGGAAACCACCGAGGCGCAGTTTGATTCCCTGGTGAACATGCACCTGAAGGGCGTTTTCTTTTTGACGCAAAAACTCTTACCCCTGATGGCCGATGGCGGACGCATCGTCAATATTTCCAGCGGTCTGACCCGCTTTGCTTTGCCGGGCTACACCGCTTACGCGTCGATGAAAGGTGCGGTGGAAGTGATGACCCGCTACATGGCCAAAGAGCTGGGCCCGCGCGGTATTGCAGTGAATACCGTAGCGCCTGGCGCAATAGAAACCGATTTTGGTGGCGGTGCGGTGCGTGATAACGCGCCACTCAACGCCTTTGTGGCCAGCCAAACGGCACTGGGGCGGGTAGGTCAGCCGGACGACATTGGCGGTGTGATCAGCGCACTGCTGTCGCCCGACAACGGCTGGGTGAATGCGCAGCGGATTGAGGCCTCGGGCGGGATGTTTTTATAACAAGAAAGGCAAGAGTGCTATTGAATAGATAGCTACCAACGTATATTTCACGTGGGCCTCAGGCTTAAAAGGCCTAAAAATAGCCCTTGCGGGCCAGTTCTGGCTGACGCAGACGTCTCAGGCTTAGGTTTGGGTCACTGGCCTTATTTGCGCTGTTTGCGCTTCCAGATTCTTGCGGCAGGTGGCGTTGATCACGCGCAGCTCGGCCAGGGTTTCGTCAATCTGGGCGCGCTTCTTTTCCAGCTCGGCAATCTCGGTATCGGTGCGCTCGATCACGTAGCTCAGTTGCTGGGCGCGGCCTTCGCCCTGGTCGCCGTACAGGTCCAGGTAGCGTTTGATCTCAGACAGCGGCGAGCCAATGGCCTTGGCGCGCAGGATGAGCGAGAGGCGAGCCCGGTCGCGGCGGGTGTAGACCCGCGCGCCATTGATGCGCCGCGGCGACAGCAGCCCCTTATCTTCATAAAAGCGCAGTGCACGCAGCGTGATGCCAAACTCGCGGCACAACTCGGTGATGCCGAAAAGCTCGGCAGCACCCTCATCGCGGTGCGAGTCCACAAAGGCTTGCGCGACTGATTTTTTCATGGGGTCAAGACGTCAGATGATGCGTTTAGATAACGCGCTGCAGGCGCATGGCCACGCTCATGTCGCCGCTCACTTTGAGCTTGCCGGCCATGAAGCCGGTGGCGGGTTCCAGGTCGCCGTCCAGCATGGCTTGCAGGTTGTCCAGCGTGATGCCGACGGTGCAATCCACATCTGTTGATTCATTGCTCACAGTGTTGGGGGTGCTTTTGGCATCGATCACGATGACGCCATCTGCGCCCATGTCGAACTTCAGGGTGGCGTCCAGGCCGCTGTCGTCGCCCACTTTGGCGCGGATGGCTTGGGTTGCGGATTCGAGGGACATGCTGTTTCCTTTAAAGGGTGATGAATCGAGGTGACGAAATGGCACCGGGTGCCGAACGGGCTGGATGCTAACAGTCTTGGGTCACCTAAACCTCAGTATAAACACCTATACGAAACTTGGTTGACGTTAACGTCACCATAGCCTCTAATGCGGCATGTCCTCTTGAAAGACTGTTGCTATGCCCGTTTTGCGTTCCAAGATCAACCCGCGCTCAGAAGCCTTTGCGGCCAACGCCCAGCGCATGAGCGACCTGCTGGCCGAAGTGCAGCGCCTGGAGGGTCTGGTGATTGCCGAGTCCGAATCTAAGCGCGAGAAGTTTGAAAAACGCAAGCAGCTGCTGCCGCGCGAACGCGTGGCCCGCCTGCTGGACCGGGGCACGCCGTTTCTGGAATTGAGCCGCCTGGCCGGGCTGAACATGCACGACGATGACGGCAAAAAGTCCGTCATGGGCGGTGGCTCCATCGTCGGTATTGGGGTGGTGGCGGGCAAGCGCTGCATGATCACCGTGAACGACAGCGCGGTCAAAGGCGGCACCGTGGCGCCCATGGGTCTGAAAAAAGGCCTGCGCGCGCAGCAAATCGCCCTGGAAAACAAGTTGCCCTTGATCAGCCTGGTGGAGAGCGGTGGGGCCAACCTGATGTACCAGAGCGAAATCTTCATTGAAGGCGGCCGCAGCTTTGCCAACCAGGCGCGCATGTCGGCCATGGGCCTGCCGCAAATTGCGGTGGTGCACGGCTCCAGTACGGCGGGTGGGGCCTACGTGCCGGGCCTGTCGGACTATGTGATTTTGGTGCGCGGGCGCAGCAGTATTTACCTGGCCGGGCCGCCCTTGGTCAAGGCCGCTATTGGCGAAGACTGCACCGACGACGAGCTGGGCGGTGCGGAGATGCACGCACAAGTTACCGGCCTGGGCGAGTACCTTTCTGAGGACGACGCCCACGCCATGGCCATGGCGCGCGAGCTGATGGACAAGCTGAATTGGGATGCCGCATCGGCGCCCGCCGCATCTG
>JANYEE010000232.1 GCA_025363275.1 Burkholderiales bacterium
GCAGCGCACTTACTGGGAGTCGAACGTCACGTCTTTAGACAGGTATTGCGTGGGAGGTTTCGGGACACCCCGGAGACCACCTTGCGGGCTTGGATCGTTAAAGCCACACCAGGCCAGCTACTGTATTTAGTCGAGCTTGAAAAGGAGGATGACGGCCGATGGCTGGCCGAGGTGTTGGGTTTAGCGGCACCGACGTACGGCAAAACTCCCTTGGGAGCGGTTGCGGCAGCAATCCGCACTGGTGCTGTTTCGATCTCGGACAGAACGCTTGCGCTGCGACGCATCAGTTCGCCGGATTCAAATGCCTTTGCTGGTTTGAGTTTGGGTCAGGACTTGCACTATTCACCGGTGTGTCTCGAAGGGCCACCTCAGGAGAATGACTTGGTGGAGCTTGTAGCCGCATCCCCCGCCGGTAGACCTATTGGGACTGTCGGTGTTGTGGTGCACGTGTACCCCCATGCAGAGGCTTTTGAGGTGGAGTTCAACACTGGCACGGGGTATTCAGTTGAAACTATTGACTCCCCGAACTGTCGGACGGTACAGCGGGTCATTCCCAAGTAAGTAGGCCACCGGTTTGCAGACGCTGCATTCAAGCCGTTTCCCCAACAAGCAGGATGCCTGAACAAATTCAGCCGCTGCAGCCCCTGCACTTCGCACCCAACTTCAGCATAATAGAGTGTAAGGCGGGTAAAGCGGCGGGCAGTGGTTGTTATGGGCCATACGGTCATGGGTTTGCAATAAAACGTGCGTCAATGGTTGATGCGGATTCGTACGATTTGGCATGCCACTGTCTATCCGATCTAGCAAACCACGCCCAAGTCAATCTTCACCGTCACGCTATACGATTCAGGTAGATCTGATGGATAGCAAGATTCTTCATCTTGGCCAGGACGACAGCGACTTCATCCTGGAGTTACTCAACCAGATCATTGAGCGGCTGGACGGCATTGAGTCGGTACTTTCCCAGATGAAAGATCACAGGCCTGCTGCTGGAGTGCGCATTGATGCGGCAGGAACACCCTGAACAAGCTGTTCTAAAGCCCACCGTCAAAGGCCATCCGGGCCTGAAACGCGCCTTCCATTAACAACACATCCGCCCGCGAGAGGTGCAGTTGGTTAGCCACATCCCTCCATGTGTCTACTGCTCGCACCACATCGCGAATGATGGCGTTAGCCTTTGGAGTGCCCAAGCCATAAAAGGCTGCGGTTGATAGAACCGTTTTCAGGTCTGGCCGGTTGTCTGTGTCATCGATATTGAGAACATGGTCGGCCTTGTCGATGTTGGGGTTCATGTCAAAGGCGGGTGACAAACGCCATCCACTCTTGCCCAAAATGAAACCATGGTTTCGCAAGTGGTCATCGCGGTTGCCAATGGCCACATTGAAGGCCACCCGGCGAAACAGCTGCTCCAGATCGGCACTTACGTGAGAACCGTCGCCTTGAGAGCGCAGGAACTGGGCAATTTCCAGATAGCTAGTTCCCTCGCTTTGCTCTTTTCGGAGCAGGGTCATTGCTGATGCGTAGAAGCGACGCTTCTCCCCTGCCCGATCAAATCGCTTGACGCCCAGAGTACGAAAATCCTTTCCCAACGACAACAAGCGGGTTTCGGGAACGGTAAGACCTGCCTTGGCGGCCAGCTCGTAAGCTAGGTATTCCCAAGCGGCAATGTCACGGTCATCGTCTTTGGCAGGAAACTTCCCGATCCACAGGGATCCATCCTGTTCGGTGAAGTTGGCTTTGGGACGTGCTCCACCGAGCGATGCACCAGGCGCTACCAGAACGGCCAGCCATTTGCGCAATGCATCTAGGTCGTCTAACTTTTTACCGGTGAGCTGGGTGGCAACGGCTTGCAACTCCCGCAGACTGGTGACTGGCGGAGCGGCAAGCTTTTCTGCGCCGAGGAACTCGTTTTCGCCTTCCAGCCGGAAACGCAACGCTCCCTGGCGCGTGAAGTCCTGGACTCCCATCAGATAGTCCCATGCGTAGAGCATGCGTGGGGGCCGGCCCTCATCTTTTGCCTGCAGGGCTTCACGCCGCTTCATCAGGGTTTGGCCCCAGCGGTCTGGAGACGAGTCCAGAAACACGCCGAAGTTACCCAGCTCAGGGTTCGGAAAATACGGCTGCGCCCCCAGACTTAAGTCCGGATCCAGCGCAAACGCCCGGGGATCCCGCATCCAGTTCCTGTCATAAACAAAGCGGACCTGACCGCGGTCATGCGAAAGACTCCCGACGCGGGTCATGGGATCGAACTCGCTGTCGAGCCACACTTCAAGGGTTTGGTTCATGTGCGGGATGCGGTCGAGGTAGCTGACTTGCGTTTACTGGTGGGGGTCAACGCCAGGTCTTGTAAGGTGCGGCCGACTTTGTCGTCTGCAGCGAGGTGCTCGAAGTCCTTGTCCATCCCGAGCGCTGCCATGATTCGCATATACGTGCCCAGTGTGACGCCTGGATCTCCGGACTCTGCTTTGTAGAGTGTGGTGCGCGCAATACCAGCGCGTTCTGCGATGGTGATGGAGGTGAGTTTTCGACGGCGGCGTGCCAGGCGCAAACGCTCACCAAATGCGGAGAGAACGCGGTGCTCTGTCGGGTAGGTTGGCGGCGGCTTACTTGGCATATTGCTCTCCATTATGGACAATAATTGCAATATCGTCCAGGATGATGGATATCATGCTTATTCTCCTTGTCGCACGCTTCGGATGACCTAGGTGTCGTCGATGTCTTGCTCGAGATCTCCTATTACACGCCGGCTTTCAATCCGTAGGGCGTCCCCGCATCTCGCGCCAGCCTGCTTGGTGCGTTTTATTCGTTCGGGCCGTCAGAAATGCAAATCCCCATGCGGCCGCGTGCATGGCGAATAGGACTCGCTTTTGTGTGGTCGGTTTTCCACCCAGAGAGGCATCTCAGGCGTGCTGGTGAATGGTGTCTGTCTGGCTTTGGAGCCGCCATGGCTGGTCTGTGTCGTAAGTTAGGACGGTCTTGAGCAAACTATCCTGCCTGGTCCTTTCCTAAGGGGGGCACTCCGTGAGGAGCACTTACACCCAAAAATCGGGTGTAAGGGGTTCAGGGTTTCCAGTCCCGGGCCGTTAAGGTGGCTAGCCTGTACTGGGTATGCGCCAGCTTGTTTCTTTTCGATTGACCTCCCGACACGGGAGATAGCTCAGGAATCCGCAGGTTCGGACACGACCACCTTGTAAGCCCCTATAGGGCTCCCACAACCCCTCGGGGTCATAGGCGGGTCGTGTCCCTGGTTGCTACCCCACTGGGGGTACAAGCAGTCCACGGTTGGCTTTCGAATGAATCTTTTTGGAATGCTGCACATGCAGCGCCCCTCTCGTTGTCTCACCAGAGAACAAAGAAGGCAGGCCCAGTTCTGGGCACTAGATAGTTTGCTATGGGCAGCCAACACAGTTGGTCACCACGTCCAAGTCACAGACACCCGTAGGAGTCAGCACTTGGCTTGCCAGGAATAACTGGCGTTCGATTACCTCATTCAACAATTGTCAGATGGGGTTTGCTCGTTCGAGCGGGTTGCCATTCGGCAGTTGGTCATTTGCTGACCTGCATTCTGTATTTCTACAGGCCATCTTCTCGTTTGAAGTTGGACTTGGTTTCTGCATCCACAAGCTGTTGCTAGGGTGCTTATCGTGGCCGGGGCCTTGGTTGTTGTGAATTGTAATGTTTACTTTTGAGTTGTCAAATCGAATGTGCGTAAGTTGCTTTTTAAAAATGTTATCCACCGTTTGAAATCGGCTGTCACCTCGTATTTCACCCTTTCAAATCGGACTGGCAGGCCGCGTGGGCGTTGACTTCTGAGTTCTCTCTCCTTCCAATAATTTTACATTCGCGCATTTTTAATGGGGTGTGGACAACATGGAAAGCAGGAACCAAAAGAGGGATTGGTTAGATCGGTTTTTTGATATGAACGTACGCAGCAGGTCGGTGTTTCTGTGCGTCTATGTGTGGCCTCGCTGGATGTGCGATTGGACGCGAACCATTCGTACATCGTCAAACGTAGCCTGCGGAGACTCCTCGATGCCTTGAAACAAGGTGGAAGCGTGTGCGTGGGTCTTTGCGGGACCCACCACGGACCCTTTGTGTAGCAAGGAGCTGTTAAGGCAATGGAGGAACGTGTGAGTGGGTCTTTGCGGGACCCACCATGGACCCAAGGAACCAGATCAGTGGACGTAATTGAACTCAGTGAAATGTCCGCTGTAACCAGTTGGTCCCCTCACTTTCGTGTGACTGGAGGGTTGTTGCCAAATTTTGCCAAACTCGCTAGGATACAACCATGACTACTATGAATATTTCTCTGCCCGAAACACTCAAGGCATATGTCGATCAACAAATCGGCACGCGTGGTTTTGGCACCAGCAGTGAATACGTGCGTGAGCTTATTCGTAAAGACCAGGACCGGCAAAACTTGCGGGCACTTCTCCTCGAAGGCGCGCAAAGCGCGCTATACGGCCCCGTGGACGCGCCCTATTTTGCGGAACTACGCGCTAGCATCACCCAAAAATCGAACGCGTGAGCGCCAAGCCCGTCGTCCAGCGCGCGCTGGCACATGCCGATATTGAGCAAGCAATTGGCTTTTATCTAGACGAGGCCAACGGCGCTGCAGCGCTAGGATTTGTCGAAGCATTGGAAGTTGCCGTTGCCCACATCGCCCTGAATCCGGCAACCGGCTCGCCCCGCTATGCCCATGAGCTCAACCTTCCCGGCCTGCGCACGTGGCCACTAACCAAGTACCCTTACTTGATTTTCTACATCGAACTGGAACAACACATTGATGTCTGGCGGGTACTGCACATGGCGACCGACATTCCCAATTGGATGACCGAGGGCTAAGTTTTGCGGCAACGCGCCGCAGGCACGGGGCGTCTCAACCCGTATAGAAATGACGCTTTTCTATACAAGTGAGCTTGGACGTGTATAGAAAACTGGGGTTCTGAAGCCCGTCCCCCTGCTCTGGCCCACTCCATTGAAGCAACCAATCCCAAGCCGAATACAATGAGTAACTATTGATAACATATTTTATCAATAGTAAAATCCCCCCATGCTCACCCTCCAACTCGACCTCTCCCAGATCCAGGCCCGCGCCCTCTCCCACCTGGTCCTGCAAGTCCCCGCGCACAGCCTGCGCGAGTGGGCAGATACCGACGAAGAAGCCGAAGCCATGCGCCAAGCCCTGGACACCATCCGCAAAGCACTGGTCGACCACGGCATCCAGGCCCCCTGATTTGCATGACCGGTCAGCCGCCCTCCTCCTCCGACTCCCTGCCCGGTAGCGTTGGCCAGGACCTGGTCACCGCTTTAACCGGTCGAACCTTAAGCGCCCCCGAGTTCCAGCAGCTGGCCGAGGTGCCGCCCGAAACCCAGTGGTTTGCCAACATCGACAACCCCAACACCCGGCGTGCCTACCGGGATGACCTTGACGGCTTCATCCGGTTTACCGGTATCCAGACACCGGCGGAATTTCGCCAGATCACCCGTTCCCACATCCTGGCGTGGCGCGCCGAGCTGGAAACACAGAACCTGGCCAGCTCGACAGTGCGGCGCAAGCTCGCCGCCCTCTCCTCTTTATATGACTACCTTTGCAACCAGAATGCGGTGACGCACAACCCGGTCAAGGGGGTCAAGCGCCCGCGGGTGGAAAGCCAGGTGGGGGTTACGCCGGCGCTGACCAATCCACAGGCGCGCAACCTACTGGATGCGCCGCCATCCGACACCCTGAAGGGGAAAAGGGATCGGGCGATTTTGAGCGTGCTGCTGCACCATGGGTTGCGACGGGAAGAAGTGACCCGGTTGAAGGTCAAGGATTTTGCGCAGGCGGATCGGGGTGGGCCACGCATGCGGGTGTGGGGCAAAGGAGGCAAAGTCCGTTACCTACCTGTGCATACCAATACGTTGAAGTTGGTGACCGCATACCTGGAAGCGGCGGGTCACAAGGAGCAGGCCTGCTACTGGCTGTTTCAGTCGGTGAGCCACCACCATGCTGCCAACCCGAACTGCGGGATGACGCCGGGAGCTGTGTATTCCGAGGTGGTGAAAAAGTACATGCTGCCCTTAGGCATTACCGGTGAGAACCTGGGGCCGCACGCGTTGCGCGCGACCGCAGCGACCTGCGCATTAGAAAACCGGGCGGACATTGCCAAGGTGCAGGAATGGCTGGGGCATTCCAATATCAATACGACGCGGGTCTATGACCGACGGGTGACGCGGGCGCCGGATTCACCGACTTTCAAAGTGGCGTACTGATGGCTATCCGTTCTGTGACCTTTCATTTGAGAAATCCATAAGTAGCTCAAATACACTTTGGGTGTAGACGTCGCTTTCGATTGATTCGTCATTTCAAGTGCGCTCTAAACACGCGAAGGGGCCGCCTATCAATTAGCACGGCAACGGCGTGGCCTTGGGTCCTCAGCCGCAAGTTGTCACAAAGGTCGTACGGAAGGCTGAAGTACCTTTCCATCCATGAAATGCAGCTCTGCAACGAAGGGCGGTCTATGCTGGAGCCAGGTAACACCTTCTTGCCAGCAACTTCCAATTCCACTTTGTAGTGAATGAAGGCATTGCGTTGACGAGTCAAATGCTGCAAGGTTTGAAATAAGGCCCCCGCCCGGGTGAACTCATACGCGGGATATATGGCTTTTGGTCCGGTAATCCATTTTTCTTTTATGTCGGCTCGTTCTAACATTTGGAATAAGTCAGCAGCCCCCTTTGTAGCAAGACCTATTGCCAGAACTGCATTTATTGCAGCTTCCGAAAGTGCATGTGATAAGAAGACAACCGTTACATACAACGCCATTACGCGGTCTACAAATTGCATGTTGAACTGAAAATTGGGGTCAACTTTTGCTCGAATTTGACCGTCAATGAAGACTAACAGCTCTTCATCGGACGAGCCTGGGTTTAAAGCGTGGAGACGGACCAATTCACTTTGACGATGTCCCGCGAATTCCTCCAACACCTTTGGTTTAAAGGCCTTCATTTCCGAGCTTAGCGTCTCGAAGTTATCCCACTGAGACTTAAGCGCGAGCTCGATATACACGTAGTCAGCGGTGTGCGAATATTGTTCCAAGCAAGTTCCTTCGGGGGCAACGTCTGCAAAAGCTGGGCATTTATGCGATGTGTGCGGAATTTACTGAGTTTGACTCCCTCCCACAGTGCTGACAGATGACCGGGCCGTTATCGCTGGCGCCCGCTTCCACAATGGCGGCCGTGACGATGGCAGTTGGAAGAGCAAACACACCGATACCAAAAACGGAAATTAAACCGGCGCATAGCTTTCCAAATGGTGTGACAGGAACCATGTCACCGTATCCAATGGTTGTCAAGGTTGTCATCGCCCACCAAAGAGTTTCAGGGATACTTGAAAACACCTTGGGCTGGGCCGAATGTTCGAGCTGATAGAGGATGGCCGCAGATGCGTAGATGCATAAGACCATCATCACGACTGCCACTATGAGCAGTTCTTTCCGTCGACTCAAGGCTGCGCCCACACGTGTCAAGGACTGTTCAAAATGCGCCAGATTTAGTACCTTCAATAGTCTGACCATCCGAGCAACGCGCAGGAACCGCAGGTCGACAGAAGACCAGAAGGTCAAGATGACTATTAAGTCGAGCATAGGAAGAGGGCTGAGCGCGTACCTCAGTCGTCCTCTCACTGGTTCGGCATACCTATCTTGCTCCACACAAACCCAGAGCCGTGCCAAGTATTCAACCGCAAATATGCTGGTCGACAAGATCTCAAATCCCAAAAAGTAGGGACGAAAGACTGGGCCAATAGACGGCACAGTTTCAATTGCAACAAACAATGCGTTGGTAACAATGAGTGCTGCCAGCAAGTAGTTGACGTACTTAGCCCAGGGGTTCTGAGGAGAGGGCTTGTGGAGAATGTGGAAGAGCTTTTGCCTGAAGTGATTTTCCATGGACCTACCCTGACGTATCAAACTGACCTTTGCACGCTGACTTTGCGCTCCCGAAGAACTTGAACCAGCTCATCAAATCCACCATCGCGGGAACACATCAGGTAGACATCCAACCCCCTGCTGGTGGTGAGCCGCAGTTCGTTGTATCTGCAGAGGGGCATTTCACGATTGTTTTTGAATCGCTTATCTGGCCCTCCCTTCTTGTTCACGTACTGCCAAGTCTTGCCAGTTACGGTAGCGTCTGAAGGCACGGATCCACTCTCAACAAAGGTAACAGGAGAGTTCTTTGCGTCGAGCTCGGCATAGTCGATGGCGCCAACAGTTTTCCCTTGGAAGGCCAGAACGCGATCAGGGTAGAACGCCAACGTGATTTTGGCTGCTTGCAACACTGGGACGTCCACGTTGGCAACAACTCCCGGAGCCTGACCAGCGACACAACTGGCTTTTGCAAGCTTCAAACCACTTGAGGCTCCCGCGGAGTATTTGGTATCGGAATACTTGGACGTTGTGGTAACTGCTTGAAATCTTCTGGAACTGGCTGCTGATTGGGCGCCGCGGGATATCGCTTCAAAGTGTGTTGTTGTGGCCTCGTCCGGCTCAAAAAAGAGGACGGTCAATTTCCGCATTTTGTCCCGCCAATGTACCCAGACAACGAGTGCAATGCTGAGAGCCACCAGGCTTGGCATCACAAATTCTGGCCATTGGCCACTCATCCCTCTAAGCACCAACAATAGTAAGGCCAAAGCGGCTGCCGCAAAAGGCCATAGCGCCGTCTTCTGCCGTTGCTCATTCATGGACTGGATAAGCGAGTCGCTGGTGGCGTCCGTGAGCTCAAGGACGCTTTTCGTTTCGTGTTCAACCGTCGCAATGATATTGGGTTGTGGAGCGGATTCGGAGTATTGCTCAGGTGCCAGAGCAGGCTGCACTGCTGTAGCTGCCGGTCCAGCGCCAGTTCCCAGACTCTTACGATAGCGAAAACCCGACATTCCGCCGCCGACATAAGCTCCTCGAGGTCCAGTGCCTATTCGAAGCCCAGGAATACCGACGGACATCCCAATGCCGCTGCCGGAAAAATTGAACCGTACTGCGCCAAACTTGACGCTCTTTGCGAATGAAACTCCCATGCACACTCTCCCTGAGTTGTGGTTTTTGTATTAGTCACCTAGCTGGGCAAGCGGATGTTGCCATCGGTCTCAATGATTTTCAGCGTATCCCGAAGGCCTCGGATAGCCAGAACTACCCGTGCTACGGCTGGCGCGGTAGCAGAGGACATCCCAACAAGTCGGCAAACCGACCGAGCTACATCTTGGCGTGGCGCACTGCCTGCTTGTTGCAGCACCTGCAACACAATCGCAGAAATCTCTTCCAAGCAAACTTCATCAATATGTCGCTTGGATGAGGCGGTGTCGTCGGCTATGCGGAAGTGACTCAATGACGTGTGCGGTATAGATTTTGGCCAGTAGAAAGTATTCGAATCCTCGTAGGTCTTACTGGCAGATGCAGGCGCTAGCGCTTTAAGCCGCTCGACAATTCGTGAGCCTGTCCGTTCCAGACCCCAAGCGCGGGCCACTTTTCTAAACAGCACAGCCTCAGACACGGGACCCTCGCCGTCGATGACCTGCGCCATTTGTTCGGTAAGCAGGGAACCGGTTCTAAACTCGTAGAACGCATCAGGTCCCCTGATGCTCAGCGTCACAGGCGCATAGACAGGGAGAGCTGTGCCAACGGGCTCAGTTGGGTTGATGTTTTCCTGTGCGGACGGCGGCTCGATATCCTCGGGAATATCCTCTATTGCCGCGGCTTCCGGAGACTCATCTGCTGTTTGCTCCGTTTCTGCCATCAGCGATTGCAGTTTCTCAAGAATCTTCTTTACTTCGCCTTCAGGATTGAGCCACCAGTCAGTGGACCAAATCCTGTGGATACGCCAGCCAAGACCTTCAAGCACGTGCTGACGCAGCCGGTCCCGGTCTCTGGCTGTAGCTCCCGAGTGATAGGTGCGGCCATCGCATTCGATTCCGACCAAATAGCGCCCGCGCGCCCGTGGGTCAACTACGCCAATGTCAATTCGGTATCCAGAACAACCAACCTGGGGGTGCACTTCCCAGTTGTGGTTCCGCAGTATCTTGATGACCGCGGTCTCGAATGGACTATCCGGTGCCAAGCCAGTGGGCATGCTCTGTTCTACCAACGCACGCGGACCCTTGATTGCGAATTCAAGGTAGTGCTTCAGGTCTCGAACACCGGCAGCGCGCACCTTCGAGAGCTCGATTTGTTCTGGCAGCAGTGTGCTGTAAATGACAACGGCCTCACGAGCGCGTGAGATAGCGACGTTGAGACGGCGATGACCACCCTCGCCGTTGAGGGGGCCGAAGTTCATTGTCGTCTTGCCGGCAGCGTCGGGGCCGAAGGTGATGGAAAAGAAAATGACGTCCCGCTCATCGCCTTGCACGTTCTCCAGGTTTTTAATGAACAAAGGCTCATGGGAGCGGGTAGCGATAGCACGGTCTAGCTCTGGGCTTGCCCGGCGGCGCGCATCTAGCAAGGTCTCAATAAGCGCTTGTTGCGGTTGGTTGAAGGTCACCACACCAATCGTCAGGTGCGCCTTTGCTGGCGTCAGATAGTGCTTCTCAATGCCTTTGACGATGGCCTCAGCTTCAATCCGATTGGTGCGAGTCGCACCGCGGTCGTAGACCCCATTCACCCGTTCGAATTTGACGGCCACATCATCTGTAACTGGTGACGGGAAGGTGACCAAACACGAATCGTAGTAATGGACATTGCTGAAAGTGATGAGACTTTCATGGCGGCTACGGTAGTGCCACTGCAAGCTCAGTCGATTCATGCCAGCACCGAGACACTCGTCCAGAATGCTCTCAAGGTCCTCTACCTGTTCATCCCCAGCACCTTCAGTGTCAGTCGATTTACTGAAGAAGTTGGTTGGCGGCAATTGTTTGGGGTCCCCGACCACCGCCAATTGCTTTCCGCGGGCAATAGCGCCAACGGCATCCCAAACGGGAATTTGAGAGGCCTCGTCAAAGACAACCAAGTCAAACGGAGCGTATCCCGCATCAAGGTACTGAGCAACGGAAAGTGGCGACATCAGCAAGCACGGCTTGAGCTTTGGGAGCAAGGTCGGTAAGCCCTGGACCAACTGGCGCACAGGCATATGCTTGCGTTGCTTCTGCAGCTCTCGCCGCAACTTGCCGAGTTCACTGTCCGCGCCAACCATCGCTCCAGTTGCCGTAGGAATGCGGCCTGACAAAGTCGCAGCAATGTATTTCTCGGTCAACTTCTGGAACTTGATATCCGCTTGGCGGAACTCTCGAATCTTGCGTTCGTGGTCGGAACTTGAGAACCCACGCAAGATTGGGTCAATATCCATGATCTTGTACAGCCACCATTCGCAATAGCTGAAGTCAAAGTGCGCTTCGAGGGCAGGCAATTCGACTGCTCCGGCCTCAAGGCTGGAGACCAGTCCTTGCAGTCCCTGGGATATCGCCTTATCCCGCACGCTGCGCCACAGGCACCATGGCCGCAACTTCTGCTTGGCCAAGTTCCAACCAGTGAGAACACCTTGGATACGTGCCAGTGCGCCATCCGCACCTGCAGGCCCAGACAAGGGTTCAACTGGCTGTGCAAGGGTGTCTAGGACGTCCTTCTTCTGACGCACATCACGCCATGCGTCGCGATACGCCAAGAGGGCTCGTCCAACTGGACCGGAGGGCGTCAAGTGCGCCCGGTTCTCACTGACCAACGCTTGAAGGCTCAAACGAAGTACGCTGATAGCCTGTGGGTCGGTTCCGGCAACCTGGGTAACGGCATCCGTGAATTTCTGCGCCCAGAACTCGTGCGCCGCCAAGGCTGACCAGTCCGTTTGGATACCGTTGTAAGCGCCTTGCAGGACCGTCTCAGCTTCGGCATGCATAGACAGCAAAACTTGGTCTTCGTCATTGACGTCGGCCAAGGCGTCAATCATGGATTCAATCTGAAGTGCAGTCGGGCGATTGCTGTCGGTTCGAAATGCGACCAATCTCCCGGAGAAGGACCTCTTGTCAAACCACGACTTCGGCCACCATGTCAGCTTGGCTTGAGACCACTGGGACTTTAAGTCAGTTGCATTCAGTTTTGCGAGCTGGGGTGTCCACCCCGGTCCCGTCCTTTCCCAATGAGCGCTACGAGCTGTTCCGTGCTTGGCAAGTGACTGCACAATTGCTCGCACTCGGGTGTCATGGGCTTGCCTGGCAAGGCCTTCTGGTACTTTTGGTGCGGCCAGAAGTACATCGGCAAGTTGGTCGAGGGCGGAGTAACCCTCAAGGCTCATTCCCAGTGTGGGATGCCTGATGAAGTCACCAACCGCTTGAGACTTTTCTGTTAACGATTGGATAGCTGTGTCCAGCAGCTTGGATGCCGAACTCAGTTCCTCACTCCAACTCGGTGTCCACTCTGATTTACCAATGGCGGCAAGCGGGTGGCCGCTCAAAGGTCCAAGGTCCTCTGCCATTGCGGATATACGCCTAGACGTCTCGCGAAGTCCATCAAGCTGCTCTTCAGAATGGGTGAACGCGTCGGGCCAAGGCATCGTGGACGCCGTTTTGCCCGAGAACTGAATGCAAGTCCCAATGGCCGAGAAGGCTGTCAAACCATTGGGGTAGGCCTTGTGTAAGGCGCCCACCAGTCCATTCAAGTCCTGGCGGAGTTGCCCCAGACGTTCGGCTTCGCGAGCCCAATCACTGGCCGTACGCTCTGCCGTGATGTCCAGCGCTTTGCCGAGCTGCTGGAGCACTTCGACTTTGCGTGCCTTGGATGAGTGAAGTTCCAGGCAGAAGGGGCCAAGCCCTATGTCATTAAGCCTACGGTGGACGACCTCCAGTGCCGCCATCTTCTCCGACACAAACAAGACCGTCTTGCCTTTGGCCAGTTTGTGTGCGATGAGGTTGGTAATGGTTTGGCTCTTACCTGTGCCTGGTGGGCCCTCAAGGACCAAATCGCGACCGGCATCGATGGCGCAGATAGCTTTCAGCTGGGAAGAGTCGGACAGCAATGGAGCCAAAATGTCTTGCGGTTGATGAGTCTCATCCAGTCTGTCGAATTCACCGCCATTGCTTTCGCGTGCAAAGGCCTCTCCCGGGTTCTCAATCAGGTGCTTGACTACGCGGTTGGCTTTGAGCTGCTCAGTGCGGTCCTGCAAGTCTTTCCACATGAGGTACTTCTTGAAAGAGAAGATTCCCAGATGGGCTTGTTCGAGGACTTCCCACTTGGCAATTTCACGAATTGCAAGCCGAAAAGACTGAAGGACTTTTGCAACGTCTATTCCCTTGTCATCGGTTGGAATGATGTCCAAGCCTGCAATACGCAATTCAAAGCTGTTCTTGAGCAGTTGGAGAAGGGTTGGATTGACAATGGCCTCGTCGTCATGTCGACTGAGGCGGAACCCAGAGCGAACAGATTGGCGCTCCAGGGTCACTGGAACCAACAAAATAGGAGCAAGGTGTTTGGTCTCAGCTTTTTCCGCCTCGGTCCATTCGAGCAGGCCTATGGCAAGGAAGAGCGTATTCGCTCCACCTTCTTCGATTCCAGTTCTGGCTGCATTGAAGATGGAAAGCAGGTTCCCGTCCAGCGCATCCTGCCCAACGTTAGCCAAGAACTCCTTGTTTTCGAGAGCCTCCAAAGCCATGTCGTCCAATGCAGAGCGCCCACTCTTGCTGGCATGGACTTTTCCGGAACGCGGGTCGTTGCCATCCATGATTCCCGGTAGCGGGCGAATCCTGAATTCGGAGCCATCTGAGAGTGCATCTTCCAGGGCAGGCAGGTTGGGCGCGATGAATTGAAGCGTTGACTTTGTCGACTTGAAGTTCAAAAGCCGATTGCGAAGGGTCAAGTCGAGAAGCTTTGACTTCCAGTTTGAGAGCCGTCCTTCGGGGGTGTCCTCAGTTTCCAGGTCTATGGGTGTCAGAAACTCGGGGTCCAAAGTCGGCATCAAGGGCGTGGGCTCGATGCCACTGGGCTCCTCGGAGTCGTCGGTAGGAAGTAGCTTTGTCAGGGTTGCGCGCGACGGCAGGGGCTTAATCTGAACTTCCCGAGCACGGTGAATATCGACGGCGTATCGGAAGCTGTCCTTTTCTTGTAGATGCTCTTGGCCGAGCTCCAACGCAATGCGCAAAGAAAGGCGCCGGGTGTGGTGTTGTGCAACGCCTGTGGTCTCGAAGGCCAAGAACTCGCCACTGTCGACTCGCTTGC
>JANYEE010000028.1 GCA_025363275.1 Burkholderiales bacterium
CAGTTGGGCGAACTCCTGCAACATCCTTCGCAGCAAATTTTGAAACAGGGACAAGTCATTGCCCAGGCGTCCGCGCACATCGCTCGCATCAATCCCGGCAATATCGGGCCAGTGGGAGATCGCCGGCGGCTGCGAAGGCACGCTCGCTAAGGGAGGATGCACAGCTACATGGCGCAAAATACTTTGCACCAATTGTTTGGCATCAAAAGGCTTGGTGATGAAATCATTCATCTGCGCCGCAAATGCACGATCACGTTCGCTGCTTAGAGCGCCCGCAGTCAAGGCGATGACAGGTAGGTCCTTACGTTTGAGTTGGTGCCGAATCCGCTCGGTGGCCTCCAAACCGTCCATGACCGGCATCTGTATATCCATCAACACGAGGTCTACGGTGTTGGTGGCCTCACCCAGCAAGCCCAGGGCTTCTAGTCCATTGGTGGCCAATGAGACCGTTGCGCCTTCCAGTTCCAGAATGCGGCGCGCCACGTCGCGGTTGATGCTGCTGTCATCGACCACCAACACGTGCACACCACGCAAGGCATGCACTTGTAATGTGGCCGGTAATGCGACCAATGGCATGGGGGACCGGACCAGTACCTCTGCAAAATCCAGCAGGACGCGGAATTCGCTGCCCTGACCGATTGCACTGTCGACTTGCACCTCTCCGCCCATCAACTCGGTCAATCGCTTCACGATGGAAAGACCCAAGCCGGTACCACCAAATCGTCGGGTGATGGAGGCATCGGCTTGCGCGAACGGTGTGAAAAGCCGCTGCTGCTGCTCGGCATCCATGCCCATACCGGTATCTTTGACACAAAAACACAGCCGCGTGAGGGTACCCGGTACAGGCAGTGGATACACCGTTAACGTCACGCTACCGCGGTCGGTGAACTTGATGGCATTGGAGACCAAATTATTCAGAATTTAGCTCAGACGTGCAGCATCACCCTGGACATCCAACGGAACAGTTGGATCCACCGTCAAGGTAAAGGCTAGCAGTTTGGCGTGGGCCGAATTCGCCATAACGCTGGCCAAGTCTTGTAGCAATTCACGCGGCTGAAACGCTGCGTCCTCCAACATCAGTTCACCAGCCTCTATTTTGGACAAGTCCAGCACATCGTTGATAACCGACAACAATGACTTACTAGCGAGATTGATCTTTGCCAGCAATGCAGACTGTTCTACATCTAAAACGCCACGCCCCATCAAATACGACAAACCAATCACCGCGTTCATAGGTGTACGAATTTCATGGCTCATATTGGCCAGGAACTGGCTCTTGGCCTGATTGGCCTGCTCTGCTTTTTGCATAGCGGTTTGAAGGGACTGCTCGTACTGCTTTTGGTGCGTGATGTCATGGGCAACGCCCAGGTAGCCCAGTAATTCGCCAGCCTCTGAATACATCGCAGAAATCACCAACGACACGCTCACCCGACTGGCATCTTTGCGCAGGTACGTCCACTCGCGGGCCACGCCTAAGTTTGCAGGGTCCCACAGCGCATGAGCACCGCTTTGTAGTTCTTGTTGGTCGTGGACGAAAGTCAATTTTTCGTAGCCTACGACTTCTGCGCTGGTATATCCCAGCAGCCGTTCTGCACCGGCATTGAAAACTTTGATGCGAAGCTCCAAGTCGGTTGCAATGATGGAAACTTCGGATGCGGAATCGAGCACCGTACGCAACAGTGAAGATGTTTCTAGCAACCGCAGCTCGGCACGTTTTCGCTCCGTGATGTCCTGTATAGCGCCGATCAGCTTGACTACGGTGCCATTTTCACGCTGTGTCTCGCCCACAGTACGCACCCAAATGGCCTCCCCAGTAGCGGTAATTAGAGGGACCACGACATCCCAACCTATGCCGCTTTCAATACAGTGGGCCACCGCGCTCTCGACTACCTGGCGCGCTTGTCCAGGATAGAAGTCCAGTGCTGTGTCCAGTTGCGGGACGTAATTCGACGGGACTCTGTGGATTTGACAGGTTTGAGCCGACCACGTAAGCGTCTGGGTTCGTGAATCTAACTCCCAGCCTCCAACATCGGCCAGCTTGCTGGCATGGACCAATAAGCCTTCGCTAAAGCGCAGCTTGAGTTCGAGTTGTTTGGCAGCAGTGATGTCGGTCTGGATAGAGATGTAACGCTCTACCTCACCGGTTTGGCCCATCAGCGGGGTGATAGACGTATCGACCCAATACAACTGTCCGTCCTTGGTGCAGTTGCATATTTCACCTCGCCAAGTTGCGCCTGAAGAGATCGCTCGCCACATGGACTCCCAAAAAGCCGCTGTATGAACACCTGAATTGTTGATTTGGTGGGTCTGCCCCAACAACTCTTCGCGGCTATAACCAGAGATGCTGCAAAAGTTGTTGTTCACGTCCACAATGCGGCCCGCAGGATCCGTGGTGGATACCAAGGCATACAAGTGAATGGCTTTAAGAAGCGCTTCGTTTTCGCGAAGTACAGCGGCTAAATGTTGGCGGCTTTCATGCAGGTCGCTGACATCGTGCACCACCACATAAAAACCCACCACCTGCCCCTCCACAACGTCGGGCACATAGTGGGTGATCGAGTGCCGACTGCCCGTATGGTCCGGCCGGCGGTAAGTCCGCTCAAACGTCTGGGGCTCTCCGCGCAGGACAGCCTCCATAAAGGGCAAATTGCGGGCGTACAACACCTCCCCCAGCAACTCTCGCACATGCAATCCCGGTAGCTTCTCAGTCTCTACGCCAAACCAAAGCTGGTAGGCGCGATTGGCAAACCGATTGATTAGATTCTGATCCCAGTAGCCGATCATGGATGGCACTGCATCCAGAATATTCTGTAAGTCATGCTGGGCTGTGGCCAGAGAGCCAGTCATGCTGTCGAAAGCACGTGACAAGCTGCCAAACTCATCGTTAGCGCGGTAGCCACTGCGCGCAGCCAAGTTGCCCGACTTGACCGCCTGCGCGGTTGACTCCAGACTCGCCATGGGCCGCAACACCCGCAACCAGACCACCAGGCCCACGCCCACAATGAATACCAATAAAGTAATCACCGTGACTTGCGCTGCTATGCGCTGCGTCCGGTCCTGTACTTTTCGGACTTCTAATAATTGCTCTGTTAACTCATATGACGCCTCACTGATGCGCCGTGTTTCTGCCACCAGTTGGTCGGCCAACAGATCCAGCCTGTCTTGGGCATCGGCGCGATTAGGTGTAGCGGATGCCCCCTCAATGGCCTCAAACAAGGCTGGTAAACCATCGGTGATCTCTCGCACCGTCTTCGCGTTATCGAGAAAATCGTCTCCGTAAGTAGCGCTATCTTGCAGCACCGACGGCAGCGTGCGGCTTAACTCCGCATGCACCGTGCGCCACTGTCGGCTTGCACGCGCATTGCGATGCAGCAAATAGTCTTGCCCCAGCACCAAAAGGCTGGCAGCATCGCGCGCGATCAGACTGACTTGCAACTGCAGTTGCTCCTGTTGCTGCGCTTTGCGTGCGTAGAGTTCTAGGGTGACCAGGCGCGCCGTGACCAAACTTGTCGACAGTACCAGACCGACAATCAACAGGTGCCGAATGCGCATGGGCTTTTACTGCACCAGCCGGACGGCGCGCGGGTCCAGACTGCGCAGCGGGCTCGTACGAATTAAATCCAAATAATCGGGCATTACGGCGCCAGCCGGTGCGGCCTTTTCCCGCAGCGCCCAGCGGGCCTGGGCTTCGAGCCGATTCAGCAGGGGCTGGCCCAGTTGCAGCTTGAACTCGAAGTCTTCCCAACTTTGTGAAAGCTCCAAGGCGTCCATCTTCAGTACAGCGGCGACGATTTTCTTGGCCTCATCGGGCTGGCTTCGCATGAAGGTAGTAGCACGTGCCACTGCGCGCAGGAGCTTAAGCACATCGTCATCGCGCACCCCCGCTGCGCCTCCCGCAGTGACCAAGTTCAGCGTATTGGTGAACAGCGCAGGCGATGGCAGTTGCACCACCTGGGAGCCAAAGCGATGTAACGCTTCCCGGCCATGGGGATCAAACAAGGCAGCTGCATCAACCTCGCCACGCACTAGGGGGCCAATCGGGTCTTGCGGCGGTAGCGCAACCGTTTCAACGTCTGCAGTTGGGACGCCCTGATAGGTCAAAAACCAGTCGGCAAAATATTCCCCACTAGCGCCTTTGATCGCGCCAATGCGTTTACCAACCAGGTCGCTTGCCCGACGGATGTTGCGATCCTTGCGCACCACGATCCTGAATTCTCGACCCGAGGTGACGTAGGTTGCCAGCACCGCAAAGTCTTTGCGCTGAAAGCTCGCCATCACGATGGGTAACTCGCCCACGGTGGCAAATTGGGCCTGTCCATCCAGCAGGTTTTGCATGCAAACACGGCCCACGGTGCAGCGCAATATTTTCACATTCAGCCCCTCGGCAGTGAAGTAACCCTGCGCGTCGGCAATTAAGAAAGGCGCAGCATGCGGCAGTTGGGCTACGGCTATGGTGAAGCTGGACGGTGCAGCGGCGACCGACATGGCGATGAGCCAGCCGCCCAGCACCCAGCCTGCGAAAGATCGCACTGCACACGGCGGTATTTGGGGCAGTTGAAGGCGCAGTACACGGCGCATTGATAGCGTCAGCATGCGCTGTCCTGGCTGTGGGCTCGGGCGCGCCCGGCATGTTTGGCACGGTACAAAGCGATATCCGCTGCTGCAATCAAGTCGCTAGCGCTGCGTTTAGGAGGCTTATTCGCCGCACCCAGCCCGTCGCCGCGCAAATCGGCGCGGTCAGCACCACCACTTTCCCAGGCAATGCCCACACTCACGGTCACGTGGGGCGTTGTGGGCGAGGCTGCATGCGCAATACCCAGTACCGCCACGGCTTGCAACACACATTGGGCCATGTGTTCTGCGCCAGCGCGCGGCGTACCGGGCAGCAACATCACGAATTCTTCCCCACCATACCGGGCTACCAAGTCAGCGGGGCGCAGGCCAATGCCCAGCAAGGCGCGCGCGACCTGCTGCAGGCAGACGTCTCCCAGAGGGTGGCCGTAGTGGTCGTTGTAAAGCTTGAAGTGGTCTACGTCGATCATGAGCACAGCGATGGGCTCACCCGTGCGGCGGGCGAGCAACCATTCCCGCTCCAGCACATCGTCCAGTTGGCGCCGGTTAGCGATGCCCGTGAGACCGTCGGTGGTGGCGATATGGCGCAACTTATCGGTCAGGTGTTTCAGTCGCAGTTGGGTCTTTACCCGCGCCCGCACCAACGGAGCGACTACGGGCTTGGAGATGAAGTCTGCCGCGCCGATCTCAAAACATTCCACTTCAAAATTCGCATCTTTGTGGCTGGTAATGAAAATCACCGGAACGTCTGCCAGGGCAGGCAGCGCCTTGAATGCACGGAACAACTCAAACCCGCTCATGCCGGGCATCTCGGCATCCAAAAGCACCAGATCAGGTACAGATTCCTGCGCAAGCCGTAACGCATCTGCGCCACTGGTGGCAAATTGCAGACGCCCCATGCCTTGCAGTACATGGCCCATGAGCTCGATGGCTCCCAGGTCATCGTCGACCAATAAAATCGTGTTATCCATGTGCCTGGCTCCAACGTATCGGATCAAACCGTGTGGGTTTGCTTTCCGATCATCTTATCAATGATAGGCAGAAGCCGAACCACGAAATCTGCTTTATTGATAAACGCCAAGGCGCCGAGCTCATCTGCCACGCTTTGGTAGGCAGCGGCTTCGTGCATAGACAGAAAAACCACCTCTGGCGATTTGGGCCAGGTACGCATGGTTCGGGCTACTTCCAGCCCTCCCATGCCAGGCATGCTGACGTCCAGCAACACGAGATCAGGCGACAGCGCGCTGGCTTTTAAGAGCGCATCTTTTCCATCATTCGACTCACCAATGACTTCGGTACCCGGCAACATGGCTAAAAACTGGCGCACAGCACCAACGAAGGTGAGACTGTCATCCACCAACAAAATGCGCACACTCACCGTTCAACTCCAGCGCCGCAATGCGCACAAAGCCTTGAGGGGTGGAGCGTCGGAATGGACAAGAGTTGGGGAAATTGCGCCATGACACTTCACTGTAATGCGCTAATGGCGGCAAGGGCATCAGGCCGATACCTGAGCTGGGCGAGAAAAATACCTGAGCGGCTGACGACAGCTCAGCGGCCAGCGCTGATCAATCCAGTGCGCATGGCATACCGTACCAGTCCAGTCACCTCATGAATATCAAGCTGCTTCATCAATTGGCTGCGGTGGGTGTCCACGGTTTTGACCGACAGGTCCAGACGCCGTGCGATCTCTTTGGTACTCAGACCCTCTGCCACGAGCTGCAGCACCTCGCGCTGGCGGGGTGTGAGCTGGTCGCCGGGCTGGGCCTCGTCGCGCAAGCGCTGCACGTAGTCATTGAGTACGTCTTTGGAGACGGAAGGACTGAGGAAAGTCTCTCCGCGCAATACAGCTTGTATGGCCATCTCGAGCTCCGCGGGGGCGCAATCTTTGAGCAGGTAGCCGCTGGCCCCCTGACGCAGGGCCTGGCGCACGTACTCCTCACTCTGGTGCATTGACA
This sequence comes from Burkholderiales bacterium, assembly GCA_025363275.1. GTDB lineage: Bacteria > Pseudomonadota > Gammaproteobacteria > Burkholderiales > Burkholderiaceae_C > Allorhodoferax. The sequence goes on from JANYEE010000028.1 coordinate 6,531, forward strand.
AGATGATGACCTTGGTGTCAGGGCATTCTTTACGCAGCCGCGCAGTGGTCTCCAAACCATTGAGACCGGGCATCGAGATGTCCATGAGCACCAGGTTGGGCCTGAGCTCTGCATTCAAGGCCAGCAATGCCAGACCATCGCTGGCTTCGCCCACTACCTCCAGATGGGGGATAGACTCCAGCAGCTTTCGCAGTCCCGCACGCACCAGCGTGTGGTCATCGGCCAGCAACACGCGCAGGTTCACGGTGCATCTCCTTGTCGGCGTAAGGCACACCGCACACGCAATTGGCAACCCTGGCCGGGGCTAGACGCGATGTCGAGTTGCCCGCCCACCAGCATGGCACGCTCTTGCATACCCAGCACACCCATGCTTGCGCCTTGCACGGCACGCGCGCGGACCGCCGCCAAGTCAAAGCCGCAACCATCGTCCACCACGGACAGCAGCATGGTGGCGTCTTCCCGCCGCAGGTCAATCGTGACGTGCTTTGCCCCGGCATGGCGGGTGATGTTGGTGAGTGCCTCCTGGACGATGCGAAAGCAGGCAGTTTCCATCTCCGAAGGGAGCCGCGGCTCCAGCACCGGAATGTTCAATGTCACCTCAAACCCACTGCGGGTGGCGGTCTGTTCAGCAAGCCAGCGCAGGGCCGGCCCCAGACCCAGATCGTCCAGCATCGAGGGGCGCAGTGCCAGCGCCAGCCGACGAACCTGCTGCAAGGCGTCGTCCAGAATACGAATGTTGTCCGCATCCAGACTGTCGGTGGCTGCGCCATGAAAACGCCCACGTGTTTGAAGATTGATCTTGATGGCGGTCAAAGCCTGGCCCAGCTCATCGTGCAGTTCGTGCGCCACGCGGCGGCGCTCGGTTTCTTGTGCCTCCAAAACGCGCCTGGACAACGTCTGGAGTTGGAATGTGTTTTCCTGCAGCTGGGCCTCCACCTGGTGCTTGTACAAGGCCATGGTCAGCACCGTGCGCAGCTCGCGCTCTGAGAACGGTTTGAGAATGTAACCATAGGGCTCAGTCAGCTTGGCGCGCTCCAGCGTGTCATCGGCTGCAAAGGCTGTAAGAAACACCACGGGCAAGCCCAACTGGGTGCGCATAGTGTGCGCGGCGGTGATACCGTCCATCTCACCAGCCAGTTGAATATCCATCAGCACCAGGTGGGGGCGCAGCGCCATGGCCAGTGCGATAGCGTCGTCACCGCGCGCAGCATGGCCGACGGCCTCGTAGCCCAGTTCGACCAGTTGCATCTGGATATCACGCGCCACAATGGCTTCGTCCTCGACGACCAATATCCGGGGCTTGCTGACAACAGGGGGCATGTGGAATGTCAAACTGACTAAAGTAAATTCATTCTCGCACCAAGTGGAGGCAGTACCGCGTTACTTGGCCTACGCTATTAAAAACATAGCATCTAAGACAGGTTTCACTAGGGCCAGAGGCATATTTCATTCAAATTTTGCTGCTAGAGCCCTCCAGCGGGAACACCACCACAAAACGCGGCCCTGGGCCCACCTGCAGCCCACCCTTGAGCTGGTGGGCCAAATCAGACACCAGTTGTAGCCCCAGGGAATGGGTTCTGCGCGCCTCAAAGTCTGCAGGTAGACCCACGCCGCTGTCGTTTACACACAGCCGCACCTGGCCAGATCCGACAGGCGATTGCAGTTCTACCCACACGGTGCCACCCTGCCCCGCCGTAAACGCGTGCTTAAAGCAGTTGGAAATCAGTTCATTGACCAACAGACCGCAGGGTGTTGCCTGGTCCATACCGACCTGCACCGGCTCCAACGCCAACTCCAACTGGATGCTTGCGCCACCCGACGGTGCCAGGGAGCGAAAAGCCTGGCTGGCCATTTGCCGCAGGTACGCGCCCAGATCAACCGAGGCAAAGGTGCCTGTACGGTAGAGCGACTCATGCAGCAACGCCATGGCGTGAATACGACCTTGCATATCGCGCAACACAGTGCGGGTGTCGGGCTGGGCGCTGCGACCCGTCTCTAGGCGTAACAGGCTATTGATGACCTGCAGGTTATTTTTGACGCGGTGGTGCACTTCCTTGAGCAACGCCTCTTTCTCTCGCAGTGAGGTTTGCAATGCCGTTTGGGCGTGTTTGCGATCCGTAATATCGTGAAAGGCCCCCAGGAGCTTGATCGCCTTGCCGTTTTCCAGAACCGCCACGCCCTGCGAGCGGGCCCAAATCGGACGGCCTTTGGCGGTTGTCAGGCGTAACTCCACGTCGAAGGGTTCACCAACATCAATGCTGCGCTGTACGGCGGTCTGCATGACGGCACGCGACACCGGGGGGTAAAAATTCCAGATAGCCTCCAGCGCCGGGGCCACCGGCGGGTCGACCTCATGGATGCGACAAGTCTCTAAAGACCAGTACAGCACCATGGTGCGCAAATCAAATTCCCAGCCGCCTACTTTGGCTAATTCACCGGTGCGTTCCAGGAGGGCCGTGGTGCTGGCCAGCGCCGCGCGTACGCGGTAGGCTTCTGTTACATCGCTGAACACCAACACCACTCCCGTGATTTGGCCGTGACGGTCACAGATCGGGGCGGCACTGTCAAAAATCTGGTATTCACGCCCATCGCGGGCCAGCAATGCGGTGTGGTCAGACAGTGCCACGATCTCGCCCCGCTCCATAGCCCGCTGCGCGGGGCTGGCAACGGGTACGCGCGTTTGTGCATTGACAATGTGAAACACCGTGTCCAGCGGCTGGCCCAGCGCCTCGTGCTGGGACCAACCCGTCAGCCGCTCGGCGGTGCGGTTCATACGGGTGATACGGGCGCCCTTGTCCGTGGCGATCACCGCGTCGCCAATCGATTGCAGCGTGATAGCCAGGTTTTCCTCGCTCAAACGAAGCTGTTCTTCAGCCCGCTTGCGTTCGGTGATATTGCGCGCCACTTTGGAGGCGCCAATGATCTCGCCCGCCGCATTGCGGATGGGTGACGTCGTGACGGACACATCGATTAACGACCCATCCTTGCGCATTCGCACCGTTTCAAAGTGCTGCACGCGGCCACCCTGGCGAATGGTGGACAGAATATGTTCTTCCTCTGCGGCGCGCTGGGGTGGAATCAGCCGCAATAGAGGACTTCCAACAATTTCTTCTGCGCGGTAGCCAAATATTTTTTCTGCACCCCGGTTCCAGCTTTCAATGACTCCATTGAGGTCCTTGCTGAAGATCGCATCGTCGGAAGAATCAACAATAGCTTTCATACGAGCCAGCACGGTGTCGGCACTTTTACGGGCCGTCACATCCAGCGTAGTGCCTTGGGTGCGTATCGGCTGGCCCATGGCATTTCGCACTACCTGGATGGTTGCACTCAAATGGCGTACCGGCCCCAAAGAAGGGTCGGTGCGGTACTCCAGGTTGTACGGGGCAGTGGCGTGCGCCGTCAAAGCCATGGCCTGCGCAATCAGGTGACGGTCATCCGGGTGCACCAATTCCGTAAACGCGGCAAACGCGGGGGCACCCAGGGCCGGGTCACGGTAGAACAGCCGAAACATTTCCGCCGAGTAGGTACCGGCCAGCGTGGCCAGGTCGAGTTCCCAACTACCCATGTGCGCCAGCGCTTGCGCAGCGGCCAAACTGGCCTCGCTGGCCAGGAGCTTGTCTTCGGCTCGCTGGCGTGCCGCGGTATCGGCCAAATTGTCCAACGCAAATGACACATCAACTGCCACCTCAGCCAGCAAGGCCACTTCCTTGTCCTGCAACACATCGGGGGCATCCAAATAGACACTGAGCGTGCCGCACACCGCATCCGCCTGCCGGATGGGGAACGCCGCGCAAGCCCGCAAACCGCGCCGCTCGGTGATCTCGCGCCAGGGCACGGTTCGTGGGTCATTGCGGATGTCATTGCAGATATACGGCTGGCAGGTATGAAATGCCGTAGCGGTTGGGCCTAGCCCTGTCGGGTGATCTTGCGCGGTGACGGTAGACACTCGCAGATCACCATCGGTATCGCCACAGGACGCCACCGGCACCAGCCCCTGCAGCTGCGCGTCGTGCCAGCCTACCCAGGCCATAGTGAAGCCGCCATGGTTAACCAAGGATTCGCAAACCTTTTGAAACAGCGCATCGCGCGTAGTGAGCCGCACTATGGCTTGGTTGATGTGGCTCAACGCAGAGTACAGACGAGACAGGCGCGCGATCTCAGCCTCGTGGGCTTTGCGTGCACTGATGTCTTGCAACTGGGCGATCTGGTGCAGCGGCAGGCCTGCAGCGTCGCGCACCGATGACACACTCACCAAAGCCCAAACCACGTGACCAGAAGCATGGCGATAGCGCTTTTCCACTTGAAAAGAAGCGATCTCCCCTGCTAACAACTTGTGCACATTGCCGTGGTCGTCCTGGTCGTCGGGGTGGGTGAGGTCCTGGTAGGTGCGGGCCAGCAGCTCGGCCTCAGAGAAACCCAGCATCCGGCACAGCGCCGGGTTGACCTTGATATAGCGCCCAAGGGGCGCACATAACGCCATGCCAATGGTTGCGTGCTCAAAGGCGCTGGCGAACTGCTGTTCGCTCAGGTTCAGCGCCGTGGTGTCATTTGCTGGGAGCACAGTTAAGGTAGACATAACCCGTTCATTTTAGGCAAAGATCAGGCGCCAAAGGGGCTGCCAATCAGCAGTACCGGTCGCAGTGCGATCTGAACTTCCTATGGCTTCTGATAGTGGCAACGGCGCTATTGTTCTGACGTTCTCGCACCAACAGACTTTGGGCCCTGGTTGAGCGGACCGCAACGGCCACACCTTTGTGGCACGGGCAGTCGCTGTTGGGTAAGGCAGCTAAACCCAACTTACGGCCCGCCAAGGAGCCCCGCGACCTGATCGTGAAAGTTGGACCGCGCAGTGTGCGGTTAACGCTGACATCCCGCTTTTAAATGGCGCAAAGGTACCTAGGCTTGCTACACGCTGGATACAACCGGGCTGAAATGTGTGATCGGCTTGCCATTGAACACTTGAAAGGTCTGCAAATGGCCTTATCATTAGCACTCGTTGGGGTTGAGTGCTAACAATACCGCCCCACAAGTTAATACTTACCAACTTTCATGTTGGGAGTCGACTTTTTTGTGTCAAACCCTCAAGGAGATCTTATGAAACTGCGTCCTTTGGCAGATCGCGTGATTGTTAAACGCGTCGAAAACGAAACCAAAACTGCCTCTGGCATCGTCATTCCTGACAGCGCGGCCGAAAAGCCGGATCAGGGCGAAGTCTTGGCCGTTGGCCCTGGCAAGAAGAACGACAAGGGTGAACTGATTGCCATGAATGTCAAGGTCGGTGACCGCGTTTTGTTTGGTAAATACAGTGGTCAGACCGTCAAGGTCGACGGCGACGAACTCCTCGTGATGAAAGAGGATGATTTGTTTGCTGTGGTTGAGTCCAAGTAATTCATTAATCAATTCGGAGAATAAAAATGGCAGCAAAAGACGTAATTTTCGGCGGCGAAGCCCGCGCACGCATGGTTGAAGGCGTGAACATTTTGGCCAACGCGGTCAAAGTGACCCTGGGCCCTAAAGGCCGCAACGTAGTTCTGGAGCGCTCCTACGGCGCCCCCACCGTGACCAAGGACGGCGTGTCCGTGGCCAAGGAAATCGAACTCAAAGACAAGCTGCAAAACATGGGCGCGCAGATGGTCAAGGAAGTTGCTTCCAAGACATCTGACATCGCGGGCGACGGCACCACCACTGCGACCGTGCTGGCACAAGCCATCGTGCACGAAGGCATGAAGTATGTCGCCGCAGGCATGAACCCGATGGACCTGAAGCGCGGTATCGACAAGGCAGTGACTGCCCTGATCGTCGAGCTGAAGAAGTCTTCCAAGGCCACCACCACCTCCAAGGAAATCGCCCAAGTGGGTTCCATCTCTGCTAACAGCGACGAGACTATCGGCAAGATCATTGCAGACGCGATGGACAAGGTCGGTAAAGAAGGCGTGATCACGGTAGAAGACGGCAAGTCTCTGGACAGCGAACTCGAAGTTGTTGAAGGCATGCAGTTTGACCGCGGCTACCTGTCGCCCTACTTCATCAACAACCCAGAAAAGCAAGCCGCTTTGCTGGACAACCCGTTTGTGCTGTTGTTCGACAAGAAGATCAGCAACATCCGTGACCTGCTGCCAACCCTGGAACAAGTCGCCAAGGCGGGCCGTCCTCTATTGATCATTGCGGAAGATGTCGATGGCGAAGCCCTGGCAACGCTGGTGGTGAACACACTGCGCGGCATCCTGAAGGTTGTTGCTGTCAAAGCGCCTGGCTTTGGTGACCGTCGCAAGGCCATGTTGGAAGACATCGCCATCCTGACTGGCGGCAAGGTGATCGCAGAAGAAATCGGCCTGTCGCTGGAAAAAGTGACTCTGGCTGACCTCGGCACCGCCAAGCGCATCGAAGTGAGCAAGGAAAACACCATCATCATCGACGGTGCGGGTGCTGCTGCTGACATCGAAGCCCGCGTGAAGCAAGTCCGCGTGCAAATCGAAGAAGCCACTTCCGACTACGACAAGGAAAAACTGCAAGAACGCGTGGCCAAGCTGGCCGGCGGTGTTGCCGTGATCAAGGTGGGCGCTGCCACCGAAGTCGAAATGAAGGAAAAGAAGGCCCGCGTCGAAGACGCACTGCACGCAACCCGCGCGGCTGTGGAAGAAGGCATTGTGGCTGGCGGCGGTGTGGCACTGTTGCGCGCCAAGCAAATGGCTGGCGCGATCAAGGGCGACAACGCGGACCAGGACGCCGGCATCAAGCTGGTGTTGAAGGCTATCGAAGCGCCTCTGCGCGAGATCGTTTACAACGCAGGCGGCGAAGCCTCTGTGGTGGTGGCAGCTGTGCTGGCCGGCAAGGGCAACTACGGCTTCAACGCAGCCAACGACACCTACGGCGACATGATCGAAATGGGTATTCTGGACCCCACCAAGGTGACACGTACTGCGCTGCAGAACGCGGCTTCTGTGGCTTCCCTGATGCTGACCACCGAGTGCATGGTGTCTGAGTCCCCTAAGGCTGAATCAGCTGGCGGCGGCATGGGTGGCGGCGACATGGGTGGTATGGGCGGCATGGGTGGTATGGGCATGTAAGTGCCCGCTGCCTGAGGCGTTATGCCTTAAGCCAACGTAAAAAAACCCGCAGGGCTCACGCCTTGCGGGTTTTTTTTCACTATCAATTTAATAGCTACTCAGGCAGCATTTACCTGGGCCTCCGCCTGATTTTCCTATTATTTGGGGGCGCGCTGGGGTGGCAGCAGTCGCTCACACTCCAATTTCACTGCAGCATAGCATTCGCAGGCTCGCTCTTCGAGCTTGGGTCGGTCCACCAGCGTGATACTGCCGCGTCCGCAGGCAATCACACCATCCTTCTGCAAGCCACCAGCCGTCACTGTCACGCTTTCGCGCCGCACGCCCAACAGATGTGAAAGTTGTTCCTGAGTGATCGCAATCTTGTCGTCGTGCAGGCGGTCGCGGGTCATCAGCAACCAGCGGCTAAATTGTTGCTCCACCGAATGGTGCTGGTTGCACACGGCAGTTTGTGAGGTCTGACAGATCAAGGCCTGGGTGTAGAGCAGTGCCAAATGCTGTAGCTGCCCACCAAGGGCAAATTCGCGCTTCATGACTTTGCGGCTCAGCCGGTAGGCTTGGCCAGCGCTCTGCACCTCGGTACTGGTGGGCATGCTTTCTCCGCCCATATAAATCGAGATGCCAATCATTCCCTCGTTACCGACCAAGGCAATTTCACTGGAAGAGCCGTCCTCCAACGCGTAGATCAGGGAAACAATGCCCGAGGTTGGAAAGTGCAGGTAATTGACGTGGTCGCCGGATTCCGACATCGTCCAGCCGCGGGGCATCGGGACCAGTTGCAGTTCGGGAAGCAGACGTTGGTAGTCCGCATTTGGTAGTGCCGCCAGTATCTGGTTTAAGCGCGGATCGGGTGGGGTGGTAGTGGGAGATGTGGTCAGGGAAAGCTTTCCAAAGTGCTGCAAACTGGCGGTGGGTGGGGTGAACCCGATATCAGCCAGAGACACTTCAGGTAGCTCGTGGAAGACACGAGACGAAGCATCATACGCCCGACCGTGCGGTAGCGCTGTAGAGATTTACGCTGGCGTCGCTGGTGCGCTGTGCACCTTCACAGCGCGGTTCAGTGCACCACGCAAACCCGCAGGCCGGGTTTGACTGATCCGCACGCTGGGCGTACCGTGCCACACAGCGCACTGCACGATGGCCTCTGCCACGGCGTCGGTCTGCGCAGCCGTCCACTTAGCGCCGGGCTGGGTGTGCAGAGCTTTGACCTCAAACACACCCTCGGCCCGGTGCGCTTTGGCATCCAGCCGCCCGATCAATTCACCCCGGCACAAAATCGGTAATACGAAGTAACCGTAGACCCGTTTGGGCTCCGGCGTGTAGCACTCCAAGCGGTAGTCAAAGTCAAACACGGTGGAGCCGCGTTCACGGTCCCACACCACCGGATCGAAAGGCGACAGCAGCGTGGTGTGCGAGGCTTGCAGCGTGTCAGCGGCGGCTTTCTTTAGCAGCGCCTTGTTTTGCGGGTGCACATAGGCCTGGGCGTCCCAGCCGTCAACTGCCACGCGCAGCAGGGCACCCTCATCCACCAGCGCCTCCAGGTCTGCGTCTTTGAGCCGTGGCTTGATCCGAAAGTAATCGTTCACCCAGCGCGCCTGCGTCACGCCCAGGGCCGCAACAGACTGCAAAATCAGCTGGCGGTGAAGTGCCTCAGCATCGTGCGGCTTTCCTGCTTCTAGCGCAGCTGCCTCGGCCGCCAGGGCCGCAGGCGCCACCCGGTGGCTCAGGTCATACACCCGGTGAAAGTTCTCCCGGCGCGCCACCATCAGCTCGCCAGTGGCAAACAGCGCCTCCAGCCACCGCTTCTCATCCTTCCAGCCCCACCACGCGCCACCACCCCCGTCCTTGCGTTCAAAGTCAGACGACTTCACTGGCCCGGTGGTTTCGATATGTGCCAGCAACTTGTCTAAGTGCACGCGCTGCTGTTGGTGCATGCGCTGCGCGTTGGCCAGCCCCCAGTGCCGCCGCGAAGCCTGGTTGTAGCCCCGGTGCGCCAGCAAATCGGCCGCTGGCGCAAAGCAGGCCTCATGCGCCCAGGTCTCAAAAATATGGCCCTGTGCCAAAGTCTCCTCCAGCCAATGCCGTGGGTAATGTCCCAACCGCGAGAACAACACCAGATACGGGCTGCGCGACACCACGTGGACGGTGTCGATTTGCAGCAATTGCATCTGCGCGATGCACTTGCGCAATGCCAGCGGTGTGGCGGCTTTGGCGGGTGGGGTGAGCAAGCCCTGCGCAGCGAGATGCAGCGCGCGGGCTTGGGGGAGTGAGAGCGTTGTCAAAGGCATGGGGCTTGTTCCATAGCGAAAGCGTCTAGGCGTGAATGCGGGCTGGCTGTGGCGGGCAATTTCTGCGCATTTGGCAGTATGCGCCCGCCGCAGCCAGCCCGCGTTCAGGCCGGGTCGAAGCCACCAGAACTAGGCCCGCAAACGCCCCAACAAGCCCGCCGTAGACCCATCCAACCCCGCCGCATCGCCCGAGGCCAGCCGCGGCTCAATATCCTTGGCTAATACTTTGCCCAGCTCCACGCCCCACTGGTCAAAACTGTTGATACCCCAAATCGACCCGCTGACAAACACGCGGTGCTCCTGCAAGGCGATCAAGGCGCCCAAAGACGCGGGCGTCAAATCATCCAAGAGCAAAAACGTGCTCGGCCGATTGCCTGGGAAATTCTTATGTCCACCGGTGTCGGATTTTCCGACCACCAAAGCCTGCGCCTGCGCCAGCACATTGGCCAACAGCATGGGGTGGTGGCCCGGCAAATCGTGGCGCGCTTTTTTCACCGCCACAAACTCCACCGGCACCACGTCCGTACCCTGGTGCAGCATCTGAAAATACGCATGCTGCCCATTGGTACCTGGCTCGCCCCATAGTGCGGGCGACGTGGCGTAGGGCAAAGGCCTGCCGTCGGTATCCATTTGCTTGCCGTTGCTCTCCATCTCCAACTGCTGCAGGTACGCCGGGTAGCGCTTCAGGGCGCTGTGGTATGGCGCAATACTGCGGCTGGTGAAGCCATGGAAGTTGCGGTACCACACGTCCAGCAGGCCTAGGCGCACTGGCAAATTGGCCTCTAGGGGCGCGGTGCGAAAGTGCTCGTCCATGGCGTACGCACCCGCCAGAAATTCGCGGAATCCTTGCGCTCCAATCGCTACCGCCAGCGGTAGGCCAATCGCCGACCACAACGAATATCGCCCGCCCACCCAGTCCCAAAACCCAAAAGTAGTGGTGATACCAAAGGCATTGGCCGCCGCCACATTGGTGGTCAGCGCCGCAAAATGGCGTGCCGTATCCGTGCCGCCCTGCGCTATAAACCAGGCTTTGGCCGAGCGCGCGTTGGTCATGGTCTCAATGGTGGTGAAGGTCTTGCTGGCGATCAGAAACAGCGTGCTCTCAAACTTCAAATGCTTCAACGTTGCGGCCAGCTCATGACCATCCACGTTGCTCACAAAGTGCAAGCGCTTGCCCGAGGTGGCAAACGCATCCAGCGCAAGCACCGCCATTTGGGGCCCCAGGTCGGAACCGCCAATGCCGATGTTGACCACATCGGTTATCGCTCTATCGGCACGCACAGCTTCAGCATAGGCCAGCATGGCGTCCAGTGTGGCATGCACCTTGGCTACCTCAATTGCTATCTTTTCAGTAGCGTTCGAGGAAGCCTGCGCTTGGGCCTCAGCCGGTTTTCGCAATAAAACATGCCAAACCTCGCGGTTTTCGGTCGTATTGATGGCCGTGCCGTCGAACATGGCCGCGCGGTGCGCCTCCAGTCCACACTGGCGCGCCAGATCGCGCAGCAGGCCCTCGGTCGTGGCATCCACGCGGTTCTTGGACAAATCCGCAAACACGTGGGGCGCATCTTGGCTCAGGGTGTTGAAACGCAGGGCGTCCACAGCAAAAGCCTGACGGGCATCAAAGCTGCGGCCATTGGCCTGGTAATGCGCCTGTAGCGCAGCCCAGGCGGGTGTATGGTCACAACGGGGGTGGTTGGAACGGAGAAAGCTCATGGGCGCGTTCGCCCTCAGGCGGCCAGCAACAGTTTTTCTAGCTTGACCGCGTCCACGCAAAACGCGCGAATGCCGTCGGCCAGCTTCTCGGTGGCCATGGCGTCATCGTTCAGCGCCAGGCGGAAGCTCGCCTCATCAAACGACACATGCTCCAATGGCAGCTTTTTGGCAGCCTCTGCATCCAGTGCGCGTGGCAACGGGATTTCGGTGGCCGCCAGTGTGGCCAGCAGGTCGGGGCTGATGGTCAGTAGGTCGCAACCCGCAAGCGCCGTAATCTGTCCCACGTTGCGAAAGCTCGCGCCCATCACCTCGGTGGCAATGCCGAACTTCTTGTAGTAGTCAAAGATTTGCGTGACCGACTGCACGCCGGGGTCGTTGGCACCCGCGCGCTCGGCCTCCACCCAGGTGGTGCCGGCCGACTTTTTGTACCA
>JANYEE010000001.1 GCA_025363275.1 Burkholderiales bacterium
GCTGGTTCCGGATGGAGTGGCAAGAACACACGCCGCCGTTCTACTGTTCGGTCGACCTGCGCAATGCCGGCTACAAGCTGGCCCCGGTCGACACCAATTTGTTCCCGGGCGGCTTCAACAACCTGGCCACCGAGATGCTGCCGCTGGCGGTGCAGGCGGCCATGGCGGCGATCGAGAAAATCTGCCCCGAAGCCCGAAATCTGCTGATCATCCCGCAAAACCAGTTTAAGAACACCTTCTACTTGAGCAACCTGGTGCAACTACGCCGCGTGTTCCAGATGGCTGGCCTGAATGTGCGTATCGGCTCCATCAGCCCCGACGTCAAAAAGAGCACCGTAGTGGACTTGCCCAACGGCGACAGCATCACGCTGGAGCCGGTGGTGCGCACCCGCGGACGCATTGGGGTCAAAGACTTTGACCCGTGCACCATCTTGCTGAACAACGATTTACACGCGGGCGTTCCGGGCATCCTGGAAGACCTGCACGAGCAATACCTGTTGCCACCGCTGCATGCGGGCTGGTCCACGCGCCGCAACAGCACCCATGTGAAGTGTTTTGAAGAGGTGGCCAAGCGTTTTGGCAAGCTGGTAGGGGTGGACCACTGGCTGGTCACACCGATGTACGACAAGGTCGGCACGATCGATTTCTCGTCAGAAGCGAGTCTGCAAAAGCTCACAGGCCACGTGGACGCTCTGTTGGCCAAAATCAAGAAGAAATACAAGGAATACGGCATCAAGGAGCGGCCTTTCGTTGTGGTCAAGGACGACGACAGCAGCAACGGCATGGGCATCATGACGGTGCGTGATACCAAAGATCTGGTCGCGCTGAAAGTGCCGGCAACCAAAGGTTCTAAAGTGGCAGACGCCGTGCACGACATTTTTTTGCAAGAAGGCGTGCTGACCTACGAGCGGGTCAACGACGGTGTGGCCGAACCCGTGGTCTACATGATGGACCGCTACGTCGTGGGCGGCTTCTACCGCGTACATGCCGAGCGCAAGATGGACGAGAACCTGAACGCGCCGGGCTCGAGCTACGTGCCGCTGGCGTTTGCTGAGAGCGCGCATCTGCCCCAGCCCGGTATACGCCCTGGCGCTAGTGCGCCCAACCGGTTTTACATGTACGGTGTCATTGCACGCCTGGCCATGTTGTCCGCCAGCTACGAGCTGGAAGCCACCGACCCGGAAGCGGAGCAATACGCCTAAAGCCCGTAGCTGGCAAGGGCTCACCCGGACGCGGTTGCTGCGCCGCAACATTTTCGATCTGTACCCTCAAAAATAGTGCATTCGGGGGCTTGCCACTGCACCGGCAAAGCGCACAATGGCGATCCCCAATGGAATGGAACTCTTGCCGCCGTGCGGCAGGGTCAGACTGTGTCAGCATCTAAATCGTCTCTTACGGCGCTCACGCTAGGCGCCATCGGTGTTGTGTACGGCGACATCGGAACCAGCGTCCTGTACGCTGTTAAAGAAATCTTCGGCTCCGGCCACGTCCCCTTCACCCCTGACAACGTCTACGGTATTTTGTCCATTCTGTTTTGGACATTGACCGTCATCGTTTCCGTCAAATACGTGGTGCTGGTGCTGCGGGCCGACAATGCGGGTGAAGGGGGGTTGATCGCCATGTTGGCCCTGGCCTCTCAGGCCGTGAAAGACAAGCCACAATTGCGCCGCGTATTGCTCAGCATCGGCATATTCGGTACTTGCCTGTTTTATGGCGATGGTGTCATTACCCCTGCCATCTCGGTGTTGGGCGCTATGGAAGGCCTGGTGGTCGTATCCCCGGCATTTGGCAAATACGTGGTGCCGCTCACCTTGGCCGTGATCTTCTGCCTATTTTTGGTGCAAAAGCGCGGTACCACTGGCATTGGCAAACTTTTCGGGCCGATCACGCTGGTGTGGTTTGCCGTGATTGCTGCCCTGGGCATTTGGCATATTGCGGATAACCCCGTCATCTTGTGGGCCCTCAGCCCGGTTTATGCGGTGTCTTTCATGTGGGACAACCCCGGCGTAACTTTTATTCTGCTGGGTGCGGTGGTCTTGTGTGTGACGGGCGCTGAGGCCCTGTACGCCGACCTGGGCCACTTTGGTAAAAAGCCTATCCGCCTGGCGTGGTTCAGCGTGGTGATGCCTTCGCTGACCCTGAACTATTTTGGCCAGGGCGCCCTGCTGCTGCAAAACCCTGACGCCGTCAAGAATCCCTTCTACATGATGGCCCCAGATTGGGCTCTGATTCCGCTGGTGGTGCTGGCCACCATGGCCGCAGTGATTGCATCGCAGGCACTGATCACCGGTGCCTTCAGCGTTACCAAGCAGGTCATTCAACTGGGTTATCTGCCGCGACTCAAAGTGCATCACACCAGTGTGCGTGATACCGGGCAAATCTATATTCCTTTTGTCAACTGGGGCCTGTTCGTTGCGATTGTTCTGGCTGTGGTGATGTTCAAGTCATCCAGCAACCTGGCGGCTGCCTACGGCATTGCGGTGTGCACTGACATGCTGATCACGACCATCCTCACCTTCTTTGTGATCCGTTACGGCTGGAAGTACCCGCTGTCGCTGTGTATCGCGGCCACCGGCATTTTCTTTGTGGTGGACTTTGCGTTCTGGGCCTCCAATTTGCTCAAGCTATTCGATGGCGGCTGGTTCCCGCTGGCGATCGGCGGTGCCATCTTCTCCCTGATGGCGACCTGGAAAGATGGCCGGCGCCTGCTCAACAGCAAACTACGCGCCGATGCGCTGGACCTGCCGAGCTTTCTGGAGGCTGTGTTTGTGAGCCCCCCCGTACGCGTAGAGGGTACGGCGGTGTTCTTGACGGCTGACATGGGTACGGTACCCAACGCGCTGCTGCACAACCTCAAGCACAACAAAGTACTGCACGAGAACAACCTGTTCGTGACGGTGCGCAACCATGAAAAGCCCTGGATTGGCCTGGATAAACGTTTGGAAATCGAAAGCCTGGGCCACGACTGCTGGCAGGTGGTGATTCATTACGGGTTCAAGAACGACCCCGACGTACCCAAGGCTCTCCAGCAGATGAAGGGCCGCGGCTGTGCGCTCAACGACATGACCACCAGTTACTTCTTGTCGCGCGATACCGTGGTTCCTACCTTGGGTGAGGGCATGGCCCCCTGGCGCGAGAAGCTATTTGCCCAAATGCACCACAACGCCAGCGGTGCTGCGGACTTCTTGAACCTGCCCAGCAACTCGGTGGTGGAGCTAGGCTCAAAAATAGAGATTTGAGCGTCTGCAAACACCTCAGCTTCTCAAACGCCACGGCCAGCGGCAATTCTGGTCCCGGTTTGCGGTGTGCTCGTTTAGTGATTGCTATTATTTATGTAGCTACTCAGGCAAGTATTGCCTGGGCCTCAGCCACTTTTGGCATCAAAAATCCGGTTTTCGTGGCCCTGAGTCCGCTGTGGCCAACTCCGGTGCGCTGACGGCTTTTCCCAAAGGGTGGGTTTCTGGTCACTCTCCGTGGCGTGTTGCTTGCCAGAGTGGGATCGGCGTTTTAGAGGCTGGTGGCGGGCGCGATGGCGCTTTTGGTGCAACACTACAGCCCCCGCAAGGCCGGGCGTGATGCAACCTGATTGAAAGTTCGTATGGAAATACTGTTTGTAGCCGACCCGCTGGAGTCGTTCAAGATTTACAAAGACACCACCTTTGCGATGATGCGCGAAGTGCAGCGCCGGGGTCACACCATCAGCGTTTGCCGCCCGCAGGACATCATGTGGCAACGTGGCGGCGCTGTGATTGCATTTGTGCGCGACATCGTCCTCACCGGCGACCCGGTGCATTGGTTTACCGCCAAGCAAAGCCACCCCAACGAGCGCCCGCAAGCCATCAAGGATTTTGGCTGCGTGGTGATGCGTAAAGATCCACCGTTTGACTCGGAGTTCTTTTACGCCACCCACTTGCTGGAGCAAGCCGAGCGCGAAGGTGCCAAGGTGTTTAACAAACCCCGCGCTCTGCGCGACCACCCTGAAAAACTGGCAATCCTCGAATTCCCCCAGTTCATTGGCCCCACCATCGTGACCCGTGACGCGGCAGATGTGCGCCGTTTTCACGCCGAACACCAAGACATCATCTTGAAACCGCTGGACGGTATGGGCGGTACCGGCATCTTCCGTGTCAAAGAAGATGGTCTGAACCTGGGCAGCATCATCGAGACACTGAACAAAGACGGCGCTGAGACCATCATGGTGCAAAAGTTTTTGCCTGCCATTAGCGAGGGCGACAAGCGCGTGCTGGTGATTGGCGGCAAGCCCGTGCCCTTTTGCCTGGCGCGCATTCCGCAAGGCGGCGAGGTGCGCGGCAACCTGGCAGTGGGCGGCAAGGGCGTAGCCCAGCCGCTCACCGACAGCGACTGCGCCATTGCCGAAGCCCTAGGCCCGATTCTGGCCGCACGCGGCCTGCTGTTGGTGGGGCTGGACATCATTGGCGACAAGCTCACCGAGATCAACGTGACCAGCCCGACTTGCTTTCAGGAAATTACGGACCAGATGGGCTTTGATGTGGCGGCAATGTTTGTAGATGCGCTGGAAGTGGCGCTTCACTAGCGCTTGAGCCACTGGGTTTTTCCGGGTACGTTCCATAAGGTCATCGGGTTTGTTTTTGACCCACTCCACAAGCCTCGCAACATCTGGGTGCGCCAACAGCGCGACTCCCGTGCGTCTACGGTATTGAACTGCCGAGCCAACGCGGTCTGCGTCAACAGCCCAGGAATCGCGCGGCCGCAAGGTGGGCAAACGTCGTTGGCTTGCGTAAGTTTGCCGCGCGCTTGTCGGAGTTTGGTGTGCCGTATTACTTTTACGAGGTGGTGGAAGGCCGGCACGGTGCTGGCGCCAACCTGAAAGAGGCTGCGCACACCACGGCGATTGAATATGCGTATTTCGCGCGGCAATTGATGCGGAATGATCTGGTAACCGGCGTTGACAATTCTTTACCGCACGCCATGCTAGAGCCGTCAACGCCGACCCCGGGGGCGGGCGTTGTAGTTCCATGGAGTCGTTCCATACCGAACTCAACCACCAGGAGAACCCCATGAAATTACAGACCTTGATTGCCGCTATTGCTTTGACTGCCAGTGGCGTAGCTTTCGCACAGGCCCCCGCACCCACCACCCCCAATCTGGACAAGCGCGAAGCCAACCAACAAAAGCGCATCGACCAAGGCGTAGCCTCCGGTCAACTGACCGCCAAAGAGACCAATAACCTGGACAAGCGCGAAGCCAAATTGGCTGCCAATGAGGCCGCTGCCAAGTCCGATGGCAAAGTGACCCGCGCCGAGCGTCGCAAACTACAACGTGAAGCCAATCGCGACAGCGCCGCCATCTACAAGCAAAAGCACGACAAGCAGACAGCAGCCGTGAAATAAGCAGCCTCGGTCAGTCAAAAGCCCCGTAGCGCGCAAGCGCTGCGGGGCTTTTTAACGGGCGCATCCTCAAAGCGCGTGCAAGCGGAGCTCTTCCAGAGTCACCAGCTCCAGGGCTTTGGCATGCGTTGCGTCCAGCCACACCGGTGGAGCGACTCCAGCTGAGGCAGCCTCTTTCCAACGTAGCGCGCACAGGCACCACCGGTCGCCGGGTTTAAGTCCTGCAAAACGGTATTCGGGCCTGGGAGTGGTCAGATCGTTACCCCGCTCTAGCGAGAACGCTAAAAATTCCGGCGTCACTTTGGCGCACACAACGTGTGTGCCGCGGTCGTTCCCATCGGTGTTGCAGCAGCCATCGCGAAAATAGCCGGTTAGCGGGGAAAACGAGCACGCTCTCAAAGGGCCGCCCAGTACATTCAATGCAGTCATATCACTCGATATTGGAGGAGAGTAGGGCCAATGGAGTCCCATGTTACGTGCAGGCTGGTGCCCCTGCGAGAATCAAGGCCAGCAAGACTGACACTTCCTTTCATCCGTTCTTGGCACGATGCCCGCTAAAAAATCCACCACCTCTACCAACACCACTAGCTCTGCGGTACCCAGCAGTCGCCTGGGGCGTTTGATGCGTTTGGGTGGCATGGCTACTGGGGTGGCTGGCAATATGCTGGTGGCGGGTGCACAGCAATTGGCGCAGGGCAAGCGCCCGAAACTGGGTGATTTGTTGCTCACTCCCGCCAATGCTTTGAAGATCACACAACAGCTATCTCAAATGCGCGGCGCTGCGATGAAGGTGGGGCAGCTGATCTCAATGGATGCCGGCGATTTATTACCGCCGGAGATAGCTGCTGTGTTGGCGCGCTTACGGTCTGATGCGCACGCTATGCCAGAGCGCCAGCTGCGCGCAGTACTAACTGCGAATTGGGGCGCGCAGTGGCAGCAGCGTTTTGCGTCCTTCTCTTTCACGCCCATTGCAGCCGCCTCCATTGGCCAGGTGCACCGCGCAACCACCCAGGACGGACGCGACCTGGCCATCAAAATTCAATACCCGGGTGTGCGCAAAAGCATCAGCAGCGATGTGAACAATGTGGCCTCACTACTGCGCTTGTCCGGTCTGCTGCCCAAAACCTTGGACATAGCGCCGCTCTTGCTGCTCGCCAAACGCCAATTGCGCGAAGAGGCCGATTACGAGGCCGAAGGTGCGCACCTGCAACGCTTTGCCCACTTGTTGGCGGATACCCCCGAGTTTGTGGTACCTACCTTGCACGCCGACTTCACAACCAAAAATGTACTGGCCATGTCGTTTGTTGCGGGGGTGCCCGTCGAATCCCTGGCGGACGCACCGCAAGCTGAGCGTGATCGAATGCTGAGTCTGCTGGTAGGGCTCATGTTCCGAGAACTATTTGAGTTTGGATGGATGCAAACCGACCCAAACTTTGCAAACTACCGTTACGACACCTTGAGCCAACGCTTGATCTTGCTGGATTTTGGCGCCACCCGCAGTTTTACCGCGACCTTCGCGAAGACTTACAAGCAACTGATGCGGGCAACCCTGGCGCCCGACCGCGCGGCCATGGCGCAAGCTGGCCTGGCGATTGGCTACTTTGATGGACTTACCCTGCCCAAGCACCAAAGTGCCGTGCTGGATTTGTTTGAGATCGCGCTCGAGCCTCTCAAGTTTGAAGGTGCTTTTGACTTTGGCAATACCGACATGGCTTCGCGCTTACGGGAGGCAGGTTTGGCGCTGGGGCTGGACCGCGACTTTTGGCATATTCCGCCCATCGATGCCTTGTTCTTGCACCGCAAGCTGGGCGGTTTGTTTTTGTTAGCTGCGCGGCTCAAGGCAAGGGTGAATGTGCGGCAACTTGCGCTGCCGTATTTGCTGGCGTCAACTTGACGTTGACGTATGGAAAACAGCTGCCAAACACCGCCAGACATTCGCCATCGCATTTGGATGGAGCTGGGTCGCGCTACCCAAGATCGGCACCACGCTTGGCGTACTCCGGTTTTGGCCACTACCGCAGAGGACGGGCTGCCCCAAGCGCGCACTGTCGTACTCCGCGAGGCGGATGCCAACACGGCCCATCTTCGTTTTTACACCGATGGACGCAGCGCCAAGGTATCGCAGCTATCAGACCGGCCGGATGCCGTGCTGGTCTTTTGGAGCAAACGCTTGAATTGGCAGCTTCGGGTGCGGGTGTCTGTCACCGCGCTGACCACTGGCCCGCTGGTGGAGTCCGTGTGGGCGCGGGTGCGTCAATCGGCCGCTGCCGGCGACTACCTGTCGCATCTTGCGCCGGGAACTGCGTTGTCTGCGGCAACGCCAACTGAAGTACGTTCAATCGCTGCGCAGCCAACCGAACCACGGCGTCACCATGTGGGGGTGCTGGATGCGCAGGTGCAGGAGATGGACTGGCTAGAACTCGCCCGGGGCGGCCACCGCCGCGCCAGGCTGAGCGCGGACACTTGGGAGTGGCTTACGCCTTAATCGGTGGTGCGGGCTGCGCGATATCACCTTGAGCACATACGCTGCCCCACGATGGCAAAAACAAAGCTTTTCCGGGTGCTACCGCAGTAGTCCGCCGCCACACCCCACGTCCAATATTCGTACCCCGTCCAGCGCCTGGGCGGCTGTGTCACGCCCCAAGTGCATCGCAATGCGCTCGACCACAAACTTCAAACGCAAAGCATTCACCACATACCGTGGCCGCATCGGGCTCTTGGGGTTCCACCAGGTGGCTCCCAGGCGGTTGAAGCGCTGAATCTCAGACGCCATTGTTGTCGCACCCGGACTCCTCAAACTATGCGCCACAGTGGCAAAAGCCGACTCCGGTTCGCCTCGGGTAGCATGCGACGCAACACTATGGAGGCAATTTCATGATGCACGCACTGGCGGTTCTCAGCACGGCGCTTCTTTTTGGCGGTATGACCTTGTATTCGTTTGGCTTCGCAGCTTTTCTGTTTCACGCATTGCCGGCTGCGACAGCAGGTACAACTTTGCGCCAAGCGTTCCCGTGGTTCTACGGATTTGTGATCGCGACTGCAGGCCTGGCCGCCGCGTTTTGGTGGTTTAACGCCGTAGTGCCTGCAGTCTTGCCTGCGGTCGTATTGGTGCTTGTGGCATTCACTGCGCTGTTGGCACGTCAAATTCTGATGCCCGCGATCAACGCCGCCACGGACGCTGGACAGCGGCAACGTTTTAAATGGCTCCACGGCTTGTCGGTACTCATCACACTGGGCCACATCGCCGCCGCGGGTTGGCTACTGGTAACTATCGTTTGAAAAGTCTGACCACCACCATAAAGCCCTGAGGCCGAATCGACTTTAATTACCAGTCGGTCACTATTTGGAGTTGGTGGTTTACATTAATAACACCGCATGGCTTTGATCGAACCGACGCAACTGAACTGCGGGCAGCGTGAGTGAAATTGCTCCACTGTTGAAAAACCAGAGGAACCCAGCGCCTGTCAACAAATGGGGCGGTACGTCCCATCGCTACCTTTTTTGAACCTGATGCAAACCAAGTCTGTCGTTGATATTGTTTATTTATGGGTCGATGGCAGCGACCCTGTGTGGCGCTCGCGCAGGCACCAAGCCCGGCAACGACTCACGCCCACTGATCAGGGCGATCTGGCGGCCTACAGCAATGTCGAAGGCCGGTTCCGTGACAACGATGAACTTCGGTTTAGCCTTCGATCGCTCGAACAATTTTTTCCCGACCATGGTCATGTGTATCTAGTCACAGACCAGCAGACACCACGGTGGCTGAACAAACACCCGCGCCTCACCGTGATTGACCACCGGGATTTACTGCCATCCGCTTCGCTGCCAACCTTTGACTCAGGCCATATTGAGTCCTACATTCACCGCATTGCTAATCTCTCGGAACGCTATTTCTATTTCAATGATGACGTCATTCTGGGTGCCCCGCTGAAGCTCCAGGACTGGTTTTTTGAGGGTGGTGTTTTTGTTGGTTGGTCGCAAGAAGCGCCGGTTAGCGACGAGGCGTTGCAGCCAGGCTCTACGGC
>JANYEE010000014.1 GCA_025363275.1 Burkholderiales bacterium
GCTGGGCGTTACCCACAGCTTGACGGTGCGCTTTCCCAAGTCGATGGGCGGCGGAAAATCTGTGGGCGAAATCCCCATCTGGGCTGCAGCGGTCAAGAAATTTTCACGCACGCCGATAGCGCCTTCCAACCGTCCTTTGCCAAGCATTTGCAACTGCTGCAATGGGCTGGTTATCTGTTGCTTGACGATTACCCTATCGCGGTCAAAAACCTCGTGGTAGGTGGGTCCACGCAAATAACCCACCCTTTTGCCTGCCAAATCCTCCAGGCTCCGCGCGGGGCTACCTGGGGGCAGCCAAATCTCAATGCGCAGTGTCGCAACCTCGCCAATCACCACAGCTTTTTCGTTCAAGTCGGCGCGGTCAAGCATGATCGTTGCACTGGCGGTTCCACGGCTCACCTCCAAAATCGCGCGGGGTATCGGAGTTAATCGCGGCTCAAATGCGCAGCCACTGAGTTCGGACAAACGCTTAAAAATGGTGGTGTAAACGCCTTTGGGTTGTCCATCGCTGCCCGGCAGTCCCCAGGGTGCGATGTCAATGATGTCGGCTATCATTTTAGTGCCTGCTACCGCGGGCGACGTCATTTGCTGGGCAAAACCTGAAGAGGCCAAACACAGTGAACAGAAGATAGTTTGGCACCAAGTGCGCATTGTCAAAAATTCCTTTCTGCGCAAATTCTATTCAGGGTAGCGATGACCATGCAGCATCCGGCTTCCAAGCCAGAGTCCAGGGGCTCACCGCGTCGGCTGGCATAGGTCTAGCAATGCCATAACCCTGCGCTAAATCACAACCCAATTCCAGTAACAAGCGACCGTGCGCAACGGTCTCCACACCTTCTGCAATGACCTGGCGTTTGAAAGCCCCCGCCAAGCCGATGACGCCTTGCAAAATGGCCAAATCGTCGGCGTCTTCCAACATATCGCGCACGAAACTCTGGTCGATCTTGAGCGTCTTGACACGCAAGCGTTTCAAATAAGTCAGCGAGGAATACCCCGTTCCAAAATCATCCAGCGCAAAATCAACGCCCAGGGCTGTACAAGCCTCAATGACTTTGGCGACCTGAGAAACATCTTCCAAAGCGCTGGTTTCCAACACTTCCAACTCCATACTCCCAGCGGGTACGTGGGGGTGGGCAGCCAGCAGCGCAGCCAGGCGGTCTACAAAATCCTTCTGCTGCAGTTGGTGGGGGCCAATGTTCACACTGACCGGCAACAGCAAACCCTGCGCACGCCAGACTTCCACCTGGGTGAGTGCCGTATCAATGACCCATTCGCCCACAGCAATCGACAGGCTGTGGTTTTCGATCGCAGGCAGGAATTGCGCTGGCGGTAGCAAGCCCCGCTCTGGGTGTTGCCACCGGATCAGTGCTTCTGCACCCACCACTTGGCCCGTTCGCATATTTACCTTGGGCTGGTAATACAAAACAAACTCACCGTGCTTCAAAGCCTGCTCCATGCGCCCGATGCTTTCATGGTGATCGCGCATGGTGCTGTCTTTCAGCGCATCAAATACTTGGTAGCGGTTCTTGCCAGCCACTTTGGCCAGATACATCGCCTGGTCCGATTGGCGAAGCAATTGATCCGCATCGATATCACTGGCCTGCGGATAAAACGTTACGCCCAGGCTGGCAGAGACTTCTAATGCGGTGCCGCCTAATGGAACAGCGGTAGCGGCAGCATCCAGCAAGCGCGCCAGCAACGGCCTTGCCGCGTCTTGGGTCTCCAAATCGATCAGAATGGCGACAAACTCATCACCTCCAATGCGGGCCAGCGTATCGCCCTCTCGCAGAGCCTGCTTCATACGCGCAGCCATGGCAATAAGCACCTCATCACCCACGTCATGTCCGTGACGATCATTGATATTTTTGAAGCCATCCAAATCCAGATACACAACAGCCAGGTGCATTTGCCGGCGCCGTACCTGCGCCATGGCTTGCTGCATGCGGTCGGCCAGCAGTACGCGATTGGGCAAGTTCGTCAGTGAATCAAAGTGGGCGATATGTTCCAGCTGGTTTTCGTGCTCTTTACGCTCGGTGATATCTGAGAGAAATGACACGTAGTACTGCACGGTTCCCGACGCGTCGCGCACCACATTGGTTGTTTGTAGCGCAGGGAAAACTTCACCATTGCGCTGCCGAATCCACAACTCCCCCAACCAAAATCCCTGCTCATCGACACTACGCTGCTGATCAATAAAAAAATCAGCGCTATGGCG
>JANYEE010000092.1 GCA_025363275.1 Burkholderiales bacterium
GCTGGTGCTGGAAGCCATCGCCGCGGGCAAACACGTGGTCACCGCCAACAAGGCGCTGCTAGCTGTACATGGCACCGAGATTTTCGCTGCTGCGTCTGCCAAGGGCGTGATGGTGATGTTTGAAGCGGCCGTGGCCGGTGGCATTCCCATCATCAAGGCGCTGCGCGAGGGCCTGACCGCCAACCGTATTCAGTGGATCGCCGGCATCATCAATGGCACGACCAATTTCATTCTGAGCGAGATGCGCGACAAGGGCCTGGACTTTGACGTAGTACTCAAAGAAGCCCAGCGCTTGGGCTATGCCGAAGCCGACCCGACCTTTGATATCGAAGGCGTGGACGCTGCGCACAAATTAACGCTGATGAGCGCAATTGCCTTTGGCATTCCGGTGCAGTTTGACAAGGCCCATGTGGAAGGCATCGCGAAGCTGGGCGCAGCCGATATCAAATACGCCGAGCAGTTGGGCTACCGCATCAAGCTGTTGGGCATTACCAAGCGCAGCATGGACAAGAGCACCGGTGCTCTGAAAGGAATAGAGTTGCGCGTGCACCCCACGCTGATCCCGGCCAAGCGCCTGATTGCCAATGTGGAGGGCGCCATGAACGCCGTTGTGGTGAATGGTGATGCTGTGGGCACCACGCTGTACTACGGCAAGGGCGCGGGTGCCGAGCCTACCGGCAGCGCGGTGATTGCCGACCTGGTGGACATCACCCGCCTGCACACGGCGAACGCGGCGCAGCGCGTGCCACACCTGGCCTTCCAGCCGCAAAGCATGAGCGACACGCCGGTTCTGCCCATGGGCGATGTGGTGACCAGCTACTACCTGCGTCTGCGCGTAGCCGACCAGACGGGTGTGCTGGCGATGGTGACTGGACTGTTGGCCTCGGCCGACATCAGCATCGATGCGATGCTGCAGCGCGAGGCCGATGAGGTGAGCGGCGAAGGCGGCACGCAAACCGACCTGATCATCCTGACGCACGACTGCCAAGAGGCGCGCATGGACAAGGTGCTGGCCTTGATGCAGGCGCTGCCCACCGTGTTGGCGCCAATTACCCGCATCCGTAAG
The DNA here is from genome assembly GCA_025363275.1 of Burkholderiales bacterium. Lineage (GTDB taxonomy): Bacteria > Pseudomonadota > Gammaproteobacteria > Burkholderiales > Burkholderiaceae_C > Allorhodoferax. The sequence continues at coordinate 1,067 of JANYEE010000092.1, forward strand.
GAGGAGTTGGCCTAAACGCCAGCCCTTATTCTGTCTATAATTCTGTCCAATATTATGAGAATGGACGTTTGAAATTGGAGGCCAGCATGACGACCACTTGGCAAGTGCAAGAAGCTAAAAACCGCTTCAGCGAAATGCTGGAGCGCGCGCGCAGCGAGGGGCCGCAGGTCATCACGCGGCACGGGCGCGCGGTGGCACAGGTGGTGTCAACGTCTAGCCCTGTGGGCGGCTTGCTAATGCAAAGCGCCGGATCAGACGGTTTTGCCAGTTACCTGCTGGGGGCTCCCAAGGTCGGTGGTTTGGAAACCCCGGTGCGGCGCAGCCGCAAGGCTGCCCTGACACTGGGAGGTTGATCGGTGCGGTGGCTGCTTGACACTTGCGTGGTGTCCGAATTGACGCGCCAAGTGCCCGACCCGCACGTGGTGCAATGGCTGACAGTCAACGCCGATCAGGCGACGCTGTCTGCGGTGAGCTTGGGCGAAATTCAGTACGGCATCGAGCGTATGCCGGTAGGGCGCAACCGCAACACCTTGCAACTTTGGTTTGACGGCCTGTGCGCGCAGTTTGGTGCCCGCACGGTTGCCACTGACGACGCGGCCTGGAAGACCTATGGGCGGCTCAAAGCCTCGGTGGAAGCCATAGGGCGACCCCAGGAAGATCTGGACTTGTTGATTGCGGCCTGCGCCACCGTGCGTAATCTCACTGTGGTGACGCGTAACACTAAACATTTTGAAGACTCGGGTGTCAAAACTCTCAATCCCTGGCTAGCTGCCTGAACCTCCATGAAATACACCAGTACCCGTGCCTCTAACCCTTCAGCGGCAGACCGCAAACAGTTTTGCGAAATCCTGCTCGAAGGCCTGGCACCCGATGGCGGCCTGTACCTACCTGAGTCGTATCCACAAATTGATGCTGCGGCGCTGAACCGTCTTCGTCGTACCTTCCGCCAAGGGCAAAGTGGCGGCTATGCCGATCTGGCGTTTGAGATTTTGTCGCTGTTTATTGACGACATTCCGGCAGCCGATCTGAAAGCCATCTGCCAGAAAACGTATACCGAAGAGGTGTTTGGTACAACGCAAATCGTGCCGCTGAAAACGCTGGAAGCGCCGGATGCCAAGTTCGGCGAGCCCGGTCTTTACCTGGAAGCCCTGTCCAACGGCCCCACGCTGGCCTTCAAGGACATGGCTATGCAGTTGCTGGGCAATCTGTTTGAGTACGAACTGGGTCGCCGTGGTGAAGAGCTCAACATCCTGGGTGCCACCAGCGGCGACACCGGCAGCGCGGCTGAGTACGCGATGCGTGGGAAGAAGGGCGTGCGCGTCTTCATGACCAGCCCGCACGGCCGCATGAGCGCCTTCCAACAGGCGCAGATGTTCAGTCTGATGGACGCCAACATCCACAACATCGCCGTCCACGGAGTGTTTGACGATTGCCAGGACATGGTCAAAGCCGTGAGCAACGACCTGGAGTTCAAGCGCCAGTACAAAATCGGCACCGTCAACTCCATCAACTGGGCGCGCTTGCTGGCCCAGGTGGTGTACTACTTTGCCGGCTACCTGCAGGCCACCGAGCCACCACCGCCCAAGGCCCCCGGCCCGCGCGATGCGCTGATGCCGCGCAGCGAACCCAGGGTAACGCCCAAGGTCAGCTTCACGGTGCCTTCGGGCAATTTTGGTAACGTGTGCGCCGGCCATGTGGCGCGCATGATGGGCTTGCCCATCGACAAGCTGGTGGTCGCCACCAATGAGAATGATGTGCTGGACGAGTTTTTTCGCACTGGCGTGTACCGGGTGCGCGGCAGTGCCGATACGCATGAGACCTCCAGCCCGTCGATGGACATTTCCAAAGCCTCCAACTTTGAACGTTTTGTGTTTGACCTGCTGGGCCGCGATGGCGCGCGGGTGAAGGCGCTGTTCGGCGAGGGCTTGGCCCAGACTGGCCGGTTTGATCTGAGTGCCGACCCTGCGTTTGCGCAGGCTGCTACGCGCTATGGCTTTGTCAGCGGCAAGAGCACGCACGCCAACCGCATCGATACCATCCGCGCGACGTGGAACCAGCATGCGCTCATGATCGACACCCACACGGCCGATGGCTTGAAGGTGGCGCACGGGCACCGCACGGCAACGGTCCCGATGATCGTGCTGGAAACCGCGCTGCCGATCAAGTTTGCCGAAACCATTGTGCAGGCCCTGGGCCGCGAGCCGGACCGGCCGGCCAAGTTTGAAGGTATTGAAGCCCTGCCCAAACGCGTGCTAGTGATGGATGCCGATGTGAAGGCAATTCAAGCCCTGATCGTGGCGGAATGCGCGAAATAAGCATGAACGCAGCGCACAAACCCCCACTGTTACCCCTGGATGCCGCGCTGGGCCAGTTGCTGGTGGCAGTAATCTCGCTGAACGAAACACAGGCGTTGCCCACCATGGAGGCTGACGGCCGCGTACTGGCGCAGGACGTGGTGTCGACCCTGCAAGTGCCCGCCCACGACAACAGCTCCATGGACGGTTACGCCATGCGCAGCGCCGATGTGCAGTCACCCGGTGCGCTGCTGCAGGTGGCACAGCGCATACCGGCTGGGTCGGTTGGCACACCACTGCTGCCCGGCACAGCTGCGCGTATATTTACCGGCGCACCGGTCCCACCCGGCGCAGATGCCATCGTCATGCAGGAAGACTGCAGTGTGGAAGGGCTTGCGCAGGACCAAGTGCGCGTGCAGGCAGTGCCGCCGGTAGGCCAGTGGATTCGCCGCGCCGGGGAAGACGTGACCCACGGCGCCGTGGTGTTGGCGCGTGGCCTGCGCCTGGGCCCGGCCCACTTGGGTTTGGCGGCCAGCATTGGCATGGCCACTTTGAATGTGGTGCGCCGCCCCCGCGTGGCGCTGTTCTCTACAGGTGACGAGTTGGTGATGCCTGGCACTTGCGCGCCGCAAGACATGCCGCCCGGTGCTATTTACAACTCCAACCGTTTTTTCTTGAATGCCCTGTTGCGCCGCCTGGGTGCGGACGTGACCGACCTGGGCATCGTGCCCGACCAGCGCGACGCTACGATTACCGCACTGCGCGAGGCGGCTGCAACCCACGACGTGATTTTGACCAGTGGCGGCGTCTCGGTGGGTGAAGAAGACCACATCAAACCGGCGGTGCAGGCGCTGGGCCAGCTGGATTTGTGGCAAATCGCCATCAAGCCGGGCAAGCCTTTTGCACATGGACGTATCGGAGCTGCGCATTTCATCGGCCTGCCGGGCAACCCGGTGTCCAGCTTCGTGACCTTCTTGCTGCTGGTGCGCCCCTTTTTGCTGCGCCTGCAGGGCCAGACGGATGTTGCTATCAAAACCGTAGCGGCGCGGGCAGACTTTACCTGGGCTAGAGCCGATAAACGCCGTGAATTCCTGCGCGTGCGGCGTAATGAAGCGGGTGGGCTGGACTTGTTTCCCAACCAAAGCTCGGGTGTGCTCACCTCTGCCGTGTGGGGCGATGGTCTGTTGGATAACCCCAGTGGGCGCACGATTGCGCCCGGTGATACCGTGCAGTTTGTGTCGTTTGCTGAAATCCTGTCATGAGTGCTTCTATTAAAACTGTCCACGTTAAATATTTCGCCTCGATCCGCGAGGCCTTGAGCCTGGGCCAGGAAGAAGTCAGTACCGTGGCACCGACGCTAGATGCGCTGCGGGCCGAGCTGATCGCTCGGGGCGGTGCCTACACCGAGGCCCTGGATTCCAGCCGCGCCGTGCGCATGGCCTTGAACCAGGCATTGAGTGAAGGCAGTGCCGCGCTGCCCCCCGGCGCAGAGGTTGCATTTTTTCCACCCGTGACTGGTGGTTGAGGGTTCCATGACACGCACCAGCCGCGTATCCGTCCAGACCGCCGACTTTGATGTGGCGCGGGAGATTGCAGCCCTGCGCGCGGACGACCACCGCGTGGGAGCTGTGTGCAGTTTTATTGGCACGGTGCGTGACCGGTCGACTCCTGCTAGCGACCCCACCATCCAGTCGATGGAGCTGGAGCATTACCCTGGCATGACTGAGTGCTCAATCGAGGCCATGATCGATGCGGCCCACCAGCGCTTTGATATCTATGGGGCCCGTGTCATCCACCGCGTGGGCATACTGCAGCCGGCCGACCAGATCGTGCTGGTGGCCGTAACATCCGCCCACCGGGGAGAGAGCTTTCAGGCCTGCGAATTCCTGATGGATTACCTGAAGACCCAGGCACCGTTCTGGAAAAAAGAGGCTACCACTGAAGGTGCACGCTGGGTGGATGCGCGGGTGAGTGACGATGCGGCGTTGGCGCGCTGGGGCATCGTGGCGCCCAACGCCTGAACCTGGTCCACCGCTAGTTCAGGTAACGCGGGCGGTCGTCGCCGGTTGAAATTAATTCATCGGCGGGCTCAGCCAGCGCGGGCAAGGGGCCGTCTATTGATGGCAGGCCCTGCCAATGTGTCAGCCCAGCCGATTCCGCGTTGAACCATCCGGTATGCTCCAGCGATTGGCGCAGCATATGCACCAGACTGAACACCAACTGCGCTTGCAGTGCCAGTTGCAAGCCCCGCCCAGAACCTGCCGTGCCCGTTTGTTCTTTGAAGTGCAGTTCGACTTGCTGTACATCCAGAGGTTTCAAGGTTATTTCTACCGGCAGAAGCGGGGACGCACCCATGGGACGCGTCCTCGCTGTAGCGCGATACGGTGTCTTGAAATCTGCCTTGTGCAGTAGCTCTTGGCGGCGCGTGTCGGCCAGCACTTGGCGGGTTGCGGTGTCCAATGCGCTCAGATTTACAAAGCCGTCAGTTCTGGCATCGGCGGGTACTGCAAAATGGTTCAGTGCCATATCGTTGAGCTGAGGCCACAGTGCCAAAACCATACGCCGCGTCAGCCACAGGTCTAGCTCCTGGCCGTCGGTGGTATTTACGCTCAGCAGGATCCGATCCTGCTCAGGGAGATAGCGTACCGAAAGCTGGTGGATGTTCATGGTTTGATTTTAGTCAAAGGGCCCAAGCCCACTTGGACTTGAAATCCATGCATTGGACCCAAGCTCTTGTGCAACTGGAGAAATGCTATGCGAATCGACAAACTCACCACCAAATTTCAGGAAGCTTTGGGCGAAGCCCAAAGCTTGGCGCTGGCCAACGACCACGCCTTTATTGAGCCGGTGCACGTGTTACTGGCCATGCTGCGCCAGGAAGATGGCCCCAAGGCGCTGCTGCAGCGTGCAGGTGTGAACACGCCCGCACTGGCCACCGCCGTCGAGGTGGCGATGAAGAAGCTGCCCCAAGTGCAAGGCCATGAGCAGGTGACCGTAGGACGCGACATGGTGAGCCTGCTGCAGGCCGCTGAAAAAGAATCCATGAAGCGTGGCGACCAGTTTGTCGAAGGTTCGCTGTTTTTGTTGGCGCTGGCCGACAGCAAGGCTGATGGTCCGGGAAGTGTGGGCAATCTGGTGCGCGCCAATGGCCTGACCCGCAAGAGCCTGGAAGCCGCGTTGAGCGCTGTGCGCGGCGGCCAAAGCGTGGACAGCGCAGACGCCGAAGACCAGCGCGAGTCGCTCAAAAAGTATTGCATTGACCTGACCGAACGCGCCCGCATGGGCAAGCTGGACCCAGTGATTGGCCGCGACGATGAAATCCGCCGTGCTATCCAGGTATTGCAACGCCGCACTAAAAATAACCCGGTGCTGATTGGCGAGCCCGGTGTGGGTAAGACAGCTATCGTCGAGGGCTTGGCGCAACGTATCGTGGCCGGTGAAGTACCCGAATCGCTAAAGGGTAAGCGGGTGTTGAGTCTGGATATGGCGGCGCTTTTGGCGGGTGCCAAATTCCGCGGCGAGTTTGAAGAGCGTCTTAAAAATGTGCTCAAAGACTTGGCCAAAGACGAAGGCCAGACCATTGTGTTCATTGACGAACTGCACACCATGGTGGGTGCTGGCAAGGCAGAGGGCGCGATGGACGCCGGCAACATGCTCAAGCCCGCGCTGGCCCGGGGTGAGTTGCATTGCGTCGGCGCGACTACGCTGGACGAGTATCGCAAGTACATCGAAAAAGATGCCGCGCTGGAGCGCCGCTTCCAGAAGATTCTGGTGGGCGAGCCCACGGTGGAAGCCACCATCGCGATCCTGCGCGGCCTCAAAGAACGCTATGAAGTGCACCACGGCGTGCAGATCACTGACCCCGCCATCGTAGCCGCAGCCGAGTTGAGCAACCGCTACATCACCGACCGCTTTTTGCCCGACAAGGCGATTGATCTGATCGATGAGGCTGCGTCCAAGATCAAGATTGAGCTCGACTCCAAGCCCGAGGTCATGGACAAGAAAGATCGCCGTCTGATTCAGTTGCAGATCGAGCGTGAAGCCGTGAAGCGCGAGAAGGACGAGGCCTCGCAAAAGCGCCTGGAGTTGATCAATGAAGAGATCACTGCGTTACAAAAAGAGATTGCCGATCTGGACGAGCTGTGGAAGTCTGAGAAAGCGCAAGCCCAAGGGTCGAAGACCATCATGCAAGAGGTAGAAAAGGTCCGCCAGCAGATTAAGGAGTTAACTGATAAGGGCGACTTCAACCACGCCGGAGAGCTGCAATACGGCAAGCTACCCGAGCTGGAAAAGCGCTTGACCGATGCGCAGGCCCAGGAAGCTGATAAAACGAAAGACGCTAAGGGCGGCGGCCGAACCCAGCTGCTGCGCACCATGGTGGGTGCCGATGAAATTGCCGAGGTCGTCAGCCGCGCCACTGGCATTCCTGTGAGCAAAATGTTGCAGGGCGAGCGTGACAAACTATTGCAAATGGAAACCAAGTTGCATGACCGCGTGGTGGGGCAGGACGAGGCGATTGCGGCCGTGGCGAACGCCATTCGCCGCTCGCGCTCAGGCCTCTCTGACCCCAACCGCCCGACTGGCTCGTTCCTGTTTCTGGGGCCCACAGGTGTGGGCAAGACCGAGCTGTGCAAAGCGCTGGCGGGCTTCATGTTTGACAGCGAAGACCATCTGGTCCGTGTCGACATGAGCGAGTTCATGGAGAAGCACTCAGTGGCTCGCCTGATTGGTGCGCCCCCTGGCTACGTGGGCTACGAAGAAGGCGGTTACCTGACCGAAGCCGTGCGCCGCAAGCCCTACAGCGTGCTGTTGCTGGACGAAATCGAGAAGGCCCATCCGGATGTGTTTAACGTGCTGCTGCAGGTGCTGGACGATGGTCGTCTGACCGACGGCCAGGGCCGCACCGTGGACTTCAAGAACACCGTGATCGTGATGACCAGCAACATCGGTTCGCAAATGATTCAGTCTATGGTGGGCCATGACTACGAAGACGTGAAGGACGCCGTAACCGGCGAGCTGAAGAACCACTTCCGCCCCGAGTTTCTGAACCGCATCGACGAAACCGTAGTCTTCCATTCGCTTAACGCGGCCGATATCGCGTCCATTGCGAAGATTCAGTTGGCGACGCTGATGGCGCGTCTGGCCAAGATGGACCTGACGCTATGCGTGAGCGACGCTGCCGTGGCGGAATTGGCCAAGGTAGGCTTTGATCCGGTGTTTGGCGCGCGGCCCTTAAAGCGCGCGATTCAGCAGCGTATTGAGAACCCACTGTCCAAGCTGCTGCTGGAAGGCAAGTTCTTGCCCAAGGACACGATTCAAGTGGGTGTCGACCCGATCCAGTCACCGGGGCAGTTCAGTTTTAGTTAGGTCGCCGCGCGTCTGGAAGTGGGGGGCCGCTGCATCGCGCATGGCGTAGGTTTTGAGGGCGAATTGGCGCTGATCCTGCTGCCCCACCGGCTGAAACTGCCTTCAAGACGCACACCTGTTTGGGCAGACTCGCGGGCGAGGTCTGGGTGTCCGCTACCGGTGATTGCGTCTTGACCTTCCCGAAATAGGTGAGCCGTGTTGCCTCACCCTCTTCAGGCAAATTAAGTGCACAATTGGCCTGTGGCCCAGGTTTTTATTGCCTGAGTAGCTCACTTTTTGATAGCAAATTGTTGTTGATCTATTCTTCTGCAGATGGCGGTCTACCGCACAGACTCGCGGCACTCTCCGGTCGACACTGGTAAGAAGTATCACTTCAGCTTAGGCGCAATATGAAACACCAAGCAAAGCGGCAGTGGGCAGAGCGTATCGTGGTGAGGCCGCGTGAATCGCTACCCACGGTAGCGGTGGGCGGCTCGCGATTTGCAGTAAGACGTATGGGCCGGTTCTGTCTGCGGTTGATGGTTCGAATGATGGGCTACCCGTTGCCCAACGCCGGGCTGCCACCTCCGCGTGCGCTGCCCCAACTCCACCGACAAGCCCAGAATAGGCTTCAAGGGAACTAGCTAGGGCTAAGTCGGCTCCAAAGTCGTAACGGCCGTTGTGAAAGATCCTGGTCGTTCGGCCGACTAACCTGCACAACCACTTTTGAAAGACATGCCATGACCCGACGCCATCTATTTGCCTTTCTGAGTGCCCTGGGTTTGGCCCGCTTCGCCGCCGCTGGGCCGCCCGTTGCGGGCCAAGTGGCTGTGGTGCCCTTAAAGTTGCCTGACTTGGATTGGCAAAAGCGCCTGACGGGCCCGCAATATGAAGTGCTGCGCAAAGAAGGCACTGAGCGTGCGGGCTCCAGCCCGCTCAACACCGAGAAACGCCTGGGCCGTTACCAGTGCGCAGGCTGTGATTTGCCGCTGTTCGACGCATCGATGAAATTTGACAGCGGTACCGGCTGGCCCAGTTTCTTCAGCTTCCTACCTGGTGCCGTGGTGACCAAAACCGATTTCAAACTGCTGTTGCCGCGCACCGAATACCACTGTGCCCGCTGCGAGGGGCACCAAGGCCATGTGTTTAACGACGGCCCGGCGCCTACTGGCAAGCGCTATTGCAACAACGGCGTCGCACTGAAATTTGTGGAGGCGGCATGAACCCCGCCGCGCAAATTCAGAGTGGCCGCAGGTGGATGCGGGTCCTGCAAGCACTGTGGGCTGTTGCCTTACTGGCTTTGGCAGTTCAGCTGTTTGCCCCGGCCATGGCGCAGACCAAAGCGGTTGCACCGGCCACGCCAGCGCCTTCTTTGGCGAAAGCCATCTTTGCGGGAGGCTGCTTTTGGTGTGTGGAATCCGACTTTGACAAAATCCCGGGTGTCATCAGTACCACATCGGGCTACACCGGCGGCAACACGGTGAACCCCAGTTACGAGCAAGTGTCCTCCCACACCACGGGGCATGCAGAGGCGGTCGAAGTGCTATACGACCCGGCCAAGGTTAGCTACGAACGCTTGGTGACTTATTTCTGGCACACCATCGATCCCACCGTCAAAGACCAGCAGTTTTGCGACCACGGTTCACCCTACCGGACGGCTATTTTTACCAATGGCCCCGAGCAGCTCAAAGTCGCCCAGGCCGCACGCGCTGTGCTGGAAAAGACCAAGCCCTTCAAAGAGCCCGTGGTGACCGAGATCGTGCCCGCCGGGGTGTTTTATCCGGCGGAGGACTACCACCAGGATTACTACAAAAAGAATCCGATTCGCTACAAGTACTACCGCACTTCTTGTGGGCGTGATGCACGCCTGCAGCAACTTTGGGGCGATCAAGCGGGCAAGTAACAATTCTCTGCGGGCACAGGGTCCTGTACCGGTGCGCTCGGTGTATCGTGAGGGACCTAAAGTCTTGGGCTGTGCCCAGGACGCACTGATTTCTCCGCAAAGGGTGTTCGATGCAAGTTGCTTCTCTGCCTGCCAATGAGGTGGTGCGCCTGGCCCGGCTGCGGGCACTGGATATTTTGGACACCGAGCCCGACTTGGAACTGGACTCGCTCACACAGGCGGCGTCTCTGGTCTGTGGCGTCCCCATTTCGCTGATTAGCCTCATTGACGCCGACCGCCAGTGGTTCAAGTCCAACACGGGCCTGGACGGTGTAACCCAGACGCCCCGCGAGTTTGCCTTTTGTTCTCACGCTATTTTGGGCGACGCACTGATGGAAGTGCCTGATGCGCGGGTCGACGTGCGATTTGCGGATAACCCCCTGGTGAGCGCAGCACCCGATATTCGTTTCTATGCGGGGGTACCACTGACGCTGAGTGATGGCACGGCCATTGGCACCCTGTGTGTGATCGATCGGGTGCCCCGGCAGCTCGATGAACGCCAGCGCGCCATCCTCTCAAGCCTGGGCAAGGCCGCCACCGCAGCGCTAGAAAGAGGGGTGCGAACCAAACAAATCGTTCAGGCGCAAATCGACGCCGCACGGTCCAACCAGGCCAAGTTGCGGTTGGCAGCCATCATTGAACATTCGGACGATGCCATCATCAGCATGGACATGCAGAGCCTGGTGGTCACCTGGAACCAGGGCGCAACCCGCTTGTTTGGTTACACCGTACAAGAGATGTTGGGGCAGCGTCTGGACCGCATTTTTCCAGCCGATCGGCTGAACGAACATACATCTTGGATAGAGCGTTTGCGCCGCGGTGAGGTGGTAGGGCATTTTGATACCCTGCGCCTGCACCGGGACGGTCGTCCGGTTGCAGTATCGGTCAGTCTGTCGCCGATCTTCGGTGAGGGCCATGAAGTCATTGGTTTCTCCAACATTGTTCGGGATGTAAGCCAGCGCATGGCCTCTGAAGCTGCTCTGCGCGCGGGGGAGTTGCGTTGGAGGTCTTTGGCAGAGTTTTTACCGGTAGGTGTTTTCCAGACCAACGCTAGCGGTGCATGCACCTACACCAACCCCCATTGGCAGGCCGTCCATGGTCTGAGCCTGGAAGAAAGCCTCGATCAAGGTTGGCTCAAATACCTGCATCCGGCCGATAAAGAGCATGCGATTGCGCAGTGGCGGCAAACGGCCGGGCAGGGCGCTGAGTTTGACCGCGAGCTCAGGCTGCTGCGGGAAGGCAACACGGTGCGCCACGTGCATGTGCGTGCGCGCCCTGAGTTGGATGCGCAGGGTGTCTTGGTGGGCTATGTGGGTAGCGTGGAAGACATTACAGAAGAGCGCGCGGTGCAGGTTCGCATCCGCGATTTGTCCCATCGGATGAAGATGGCTACCGCAGCAGGTGGCTTTGGTGTGTGGGAGTTTGATTATGGGTCGGGTGAACTGATTTGGGACTCGCGTATGCACGAGCTGTACTGGGCCAACCCGGCCCAGTCTGCCGATTTGGATGGGTATTGGCGCAGTCTGGTGCACCCGGATGATAGCGACGCCACGGCGCAACTGTTGGCTGCAGCAGGCCGGGGTGAGGCGCAGTACGACGCCACCTTCAGACTGTGTGGACCATCTGGCCAAACTCGCGTAATACGGGCTGTGGCCGTGCGCGAAGCAGATGCCCATGGCAACACCGTGCGCCTGGTGGGATTGAACTGGGATGTCACTGAGCAGACGCTGCAGCAAGACGCCTTGCAGGCCGCCAAAGAAGCGGCAGAGCAGGCTAATGTCTCCAAAAGCCAGTTCTTGGCCAATATGAGCCATGAGATTCGTACCCCCATGAATGCCGTGCTGGGCATGAGCTATCTGCTGGGCACCACGCCACTCAATCCCGATCAGCGCCGCTATCTGGACATGGTGCGGGTGTCTGGGCAAAACCTGCTGGGTCTGCTCAACGATATTTTGGATTTCTCCAAAATTGAAGCTGGGCGCATGGAGCTTGCACCGATAGACTTTGCAGTGGACGACGTCCTGAGTGCGTTGGCATCTTCCATGACAGTAAGTGCAGGAGAAAAGCACCTCGAGCTAGCGATCGGCATCGCCCCCGATGTGCCCCGACTTTTGCACGGCGACGCGCTGCGCCTGCAGCAAATTTTAGTCAACCTAACCAGCAACGCTATTAAATTTACCGAACGTGGCGAAGTAGCGGTGGCCGCCCGCGTGGTGAGTCGCCAGGCGGACTCCATAGAGTTGCGTTTTGAAGTAAGGGACACCGGTATTGGCCTGACACAGGCCCAAACGGAGCAGCTGTTTATGCCGTTCTCGCAAGCAGATGCCAGCATCACGCGGCGCTTTGGTGGCACGGGTCTGGGTTTATCCATCACGCGCCAACTGGTAGAGCTGATGGGTGGCACCATTGGGGTCGAGAGCCAATACGGCAGTGGTAGTTGCTTCTGGTTTACCTCGCAATACGGTGTTGCGGCCGAGCCAGCCAAGGCCACATACCGTCTAGGCGCACGGTGCTTTCGCGCGCTGGTGGTGGACGATAACGCCACCAGCCGCCAGTTTTTAATGGAAACCTTGCAAGGCTGGGGCTGGCAATGCCTGCAAGCGGCATCGGGCCCAGCCGCGCTGGAAGTTTTTAAGGGTCAACACGCGCGAGGCGTGCCGCTGGACGTGGTGCTGGTGGATTGGGATATGCCCGGAATGGATGGCCTGGCAACAGCCCAGGCGCTGCGCACCGTGCACGCCCAAGAGAAGCTGCCTGTGGTGGTCATGGTCAATGCCTACGCGCGGGCCAGGCTCTCCGCAGTTGAGAGAGAGACCTGCACCGACGGTGTGTTGATCAAGCCATTTACGTCATCCAGTGTCTTCAATGTTCTGCACGAGGTGCTGCAAACACAGCACCAGGCAGTGGGTGATATGCCGCATGCCGGCAGTGCCGGCGTCGCGCTGGCGGGGCGCCATATTTTGCTGGTGGATGACAACCCGATGAACCAAGCTGTAGGGCGCGGCATTTTGGAGCACGCGGGTGCCAGCGTCGATTTGGCCGGCAATGGTGAGGAGGCTCTTGCCTTGCTGCACGCCAATGCAGGCCGCTATTGCCTTGTGCTGATGGATGTTCAGATGCCCATCATGGATGGCTTGACAGCGACGCGCAAACTACGCCAGGATTTAAAGCTAAACCTGCCAGTCTTGGCGATGACGGCGGGCGTCATGCCTAGCGAGCGGGCCAAGTGCATCGACGCTGGTATGGACGACTTGATTGGTAAGCCCCTGGATGTGGACGCCATGCTGACCACGATTGCCACCTATTGCGGCATGGCTCCGGTGGGGCTGCAGTCCGAGCGGCCACAGGGTGCGCAGGTGTTTGCGCTCGATGCCATGTTGGCTGCCACGGGTAATAATCCAGCGACGCGGGCTGCAGTGGTTGCACTATCCAAGGAGCTGATCGCGCAGGGTATGGCACCCCTTGATGCGGTGTCCGGGCATTTGCAAAGCGGGGATAGTGCCTCCGCCTGCCGTTTGTTGCATACACTGCGCGGGTCCTTGGGTTCGGTGGGGGCCACGCTGTTTGCCCTCTCTGCGTCTGTTTTGGAACACGCCATTCGTGCGCAAGAGGTGGGCGCATGGGACGCCCTTGAGCAGGAGGTACGCCTTCAATTGCAGGCGGTCATTGCGGCTGCATCTGAGTGGCTTGACAAGCAAGCGCCTGTGCTGCCAAGCGTGCCACTTTCGGGCAACCTACCACCCGAGGTTCTGGAGCGCTTTGCCCATGCGCTGGTGCAGCAGGATATGAATGCCCTGATGGATTACGCCAAGCTGCAGCTTGATCTGGATGCTGTGATGACACCGTCAGCGGCAGCCGCACTGGCGGCGGCTATGAGCAATTTGAGCTTTGACGAGGCCCTGGCAGTCTTGAAGGACCAAGGTTTGGCGTCAGACGCCTGACTCTACGGCGCGGACCCGCCCACTGGCTTTGGCGCTAGAAAGCGTTTGATCGGTCCCATTATCAAAATAGCGCCAGTTGCATGAGCCGGTCGGGCCGTCTTGGTGGGCCAGTTTGCACCGCGTTGCGGGTTGCATTTGCAACGTAAGCTGCATCTGCAATATGCCTTAAACTGTAAAAGGGATCGAAAAGTGTTGAAACTGCAATGGAATAAAACGTGCGCAAGATATCAGCCAATGACGACCTGATGACCACCCGCGAGGCAGGCGAAAAACTAGGGGTGGCCGTACGCACGGTGCAGTTGTGGGTGGAAGCCGGGCTGCTGCCCGCTTGGCGCACAGCAGGCGGCCACCGGCGCATTGCACGTGGCGCTGTCGAGGCACTGATGGCAGAGCGGTCCCTGGTTCTCAAGCCGACAAAGCCTGCGCCCGAGGCGCTGCTGCGGGTATTGGTGGTGGAAGACGATCCCACCATGCTGCGCCTCACCACCCAGGTCATAGCCGCCTGGAAACTCCCACTGGATCTCACAACCGCCAGCAATGGTTTCGAAGGCCTGCTGCGCATAGGCGAGATGCGCCCAAACCTGATCATTACCGATTTGAACATGCCAGGAATGGATGGCTTTCAGATGTTGCAGTCGCTCAAGCGACCCGGGTCGGGTTACGAGTCGCTGAAGGTCGTGGTCATCTCTGCTTTGAATGCCCACGAGGTAGCACAAGGAGGAGGATTGCCTGCCGATGTCCCCTTTTTAGCCAAGCCCGTGCATTACGGTGAGTTGGAGGCGCTGGTGCGGGCGTGTTTGCCTACCTGATTGCTATTATTTTAATAGCTGCTAGCGTAATGTTTACCTGGGCCACAGGCCGATTTTATTAAAAAATGCCTTTTAACCTGCTTCTAGTGGTCCGTGGTGCTTCCAGCGCCTTGGGACTGAGATCACTTACTGCGGCGGGACTAGCCTGCGCGGCCACACTGGCACTGGCACTGGCGGCGGAGCCTATTTTCGCTACACCCGCCACACCCGCTGTACCCACCATGCCAGCCCAAGGTCCATTGTCCGAGTTGCCGTATTCGCCCAGCCTGGACGTGTTGTCCATGGACCGCAGTGCCAACCCCTGCGAAGACTTTTATCGCTTCAGCTGTGGCGGCTGGCAGCAGGCCAACCCGATCCCGGGCGACCAATCCGATTGGAGCGTGTACAGCAAGCTACACAACGAAAATCTACGCTACTTGTGGGCCTTGTTGCTGGATGCGGCCAAGCCCGGCGCCCAGCGCAATGCAGCCAAGCAAAAGACCGGCGACTACTTTGCCGCCTGCATGAACGAAGACGCGGTGAATGCCGCAGGCCAGGCGCCGTTGGCCCCGGCGCTCAACCGTGTTGCCGTACTCGACAGCGTGCAGTCCTTGCCCGCGCTGGTGGCCTGGTTGCATGGCAATGGAACGGACAACGCGCTGTTCCACTTGGCCGTGGAGCAGGACTTTGGTGATTCCGAACGCATGATCGCTACGCTGGATGCGGGTGGCCTGGGCCTGCCTGAGCGAGACTATTACCTGCGCAGCGATGCTAAGTCCAAGGAAATCCGTGCGGCGTACCGGGCGCACATCGCCCAGGTGCTGGGCCTGGTGGGTGATACGCCGGCAGCGGCACGCGCTGCAGCCGAGCAGATCCTTGCACTGGAAACTGAGCTGGCACGCGCCTCTCTTTCGGTAGAGGCGCGGCGCGACCCGACCAAGCTGTACCACATGATGACGCTGGCCCAGTTGGTCAAGCTGGCACCCCATATGGGGTGGGGCGCTTATCTGGAGGCCTTGCCGTTGGCCAGCGATGTGGGCCTGAACGTGGCCCAGCCGGCGTTCTTTCGCAAGCTCAACACCTTGCTGGTGCAGCGCCCGCTGGCCCAATGGAAAACCTATTTGCGCTGGCACAGCGTGACGGCCCAGTCGCCCTATGTGTCGCAGCCGCTGGCGCAAGCGCGCTTTGACTTTTTCTCGGCCAAGCTGCTGGGTATCAAAGCCATGCCCGCGCGCTGGAAGCAGTGCGTCACCTGGGTGGACCGCGACCTGGGCGAAGCCCTAGGCCAACTGTTTACCCAGCGCACCTTCACACCGCAAACCCGCCAGCGCGCACAGGACATGACGCTGGCCATCCAGCAGGCCATGACCACGCGCCTGGACGCGCTGGACTGGATGAGCCCCGCCACCAAGAAGGCCGCCCACGCCAAGCTGGCCACGATGGTCAACAAGATTGGCTACCCCGAGCAGTGGCGTGATTACAAGGCGCTACAAGTCAAGCCCGATGACTTTGCGGGCAATGTACAGCGCAGCCAGGTGTTTGAAGCGCAACGCCAGCTTGCCAAGATCGGCAAGCCGGTAGATCGTGCCGAGTGGGGCATGACGCCGCCCACGGTGAACGCGTATTACAACGCGCAAATGAATGACATCAACTTCCCCGCCGGTATCTTGCAGCCGCCGCTGTTTGACCCGCGCTCGGACGATGCGCCCAACTACGGCAACACCGGCTCCACCATCGGGCATGAGCTGATCCACGGCTTTGACGACGAAGGCCGCCGCTTTGATGCCAAGGGCAATCTGCGCAACTGGTGGAGTGCCAAAGACGGCAAGGAGTTTGAGCGCCGTGCGTCTTGCATCGTGACTCAGTATTCCAGCTACACCGCGGTGGACGATGTGAAGGTCAACGGCAAGTTGACTTTGGGCGAAGACTTGGCCGATTTGGGGGGCACTATCTTGGCTTATGCAGCCTGGAAGGCGACCACTGCCAACCAGAAGCTGGAGGTGATCCAAGACCTGACGCCAGACCAGCGTTTCTTTGTCGGCTTGGCCCAGTGGGCTTGCTCCAATACCCGGCCCGAGGCCGAGCGCCTGCAAGCCCAAACCGACCCACATTCCCCGCCGCGTTACCGCATCAACGGGGTGGTTGCCAACATGCCAGAGTTTGCGAAAGCCTTCAGTTGCAAACCCGGTCAACCCATGATGCGTGACAAGGTTTGCAAGGTATGGTGAGGGGCGGCTTTAGCGGATTGCGAGATTCTTCAACCGCCGCGCTAACACCACCAAACACACGACAGTCACCACCACGCTCACTGCGGTGGGCACCATCAGGTGCTGCAAGTGCAGGTCATCCCCGCGCAGCACGCGCAGCATCACGGTTTGCTGAGCCAAGCTGGGCACCAGCAGGTGCCAGGGCTTCTCACCCGAGAAATCCATGATGGCAATCATCGGCGCCATCTGGAAGGCCAGCAGCGCTATGGTGGAGCGGCTCTGGGCTTCCTTGTAGGTGCGGCCATAGATGGCGGCCAACATCAGCACGGCTGACACGGCGGCGGCCAGCGGCAGCAGCATGATCAGGAACAGAACAGCCTCAACCGGACCAAAGCGGAACATGGCTTGCAAGGCTTCGCTCTGGATCAGCATCTTGGCCGGGAAGAAGCTCGACACGCTGATGGTGGCAATCGCCATGGCCACGGCCGATGCTGCCATCCACTTGCCTAGCACCAGTGAGAACGGCGAAATTGGGTTGGTCAGCAGCGGCTCCAGCGAGGCGCGCTCGCGCTCGCCCGCCGTGGTGTCTAGTGCCACCGTCAGGCCGCCAAACAGCACGGCCATCATCACCATCCAGGGCACCATGGCTGTCATTTGTGATGAGCGGCTTTGCGCACTGGCAAGGTTGCGCTCTTGAATGCGAAACGGCTCCAGCACGGCGGGCGCGACACCGCGCATGGCCATCTCCAGCGTGCCCTGTTCCCGGTTGTAGCCGCTGAGCAGGCCCACGTTGCGCCCCACCAGCACGGTGGATTGGCGGTTGGCCGAATCAAACACCACACGCAGCTCGGGCGATTCGCCCCGGCTTTGCTTTTCCTTGTAGTCATCAGGAATCAGGATGACCGACTCGCCGAGACGAAAGTCGCGCAGTTGGGCCTCATAGTCAGTTGGAGCCGCGTTCACCTTCATGCCCTGGCGCAGCAGGTAGTTGTGCAACTCGGGCGCAAGCTCCAGGCCAGCCACCCAGACCTCGCGGCGCTCGGACTTTTCTTCCTGTTGCCCCACGATCACCGACAGTGCAATCAGCATCAGCGGGCCGATCAGCACCGCGGTGAGCAAAATCATCATCAGGGTCTTGCGGTCGCGGAAGGCATCGACCATTTCCTTGCGAAAAACGATCAGGCTATCGCGCAGGCCTGTATTGGCAACATTGATTTTTTTAGTCGTAGTCATGCTGTTACTCCGCTGGCGGCGGCCGGGCTGAACGCCAGGGCCACAAAGGCATCTTCAAAATCTTCACAACCTGTTTGCTGGCACAGCGCCTGCACCGTGCCACGGGCCACATTGCGGCCTCCAGCCACCACGGTCACATCGGCGCACAGACGCTCTACCTCTTGCATGATGTGGGACGAAAACACAATGCATTTGGAGCCCCCAGCCGGGCTGGCCAGGTGGCGCAGGGCATCGCGCAGGCGTCGCGTGGCCACTACGTCCAGTCCATTGGTAGGCTCGTCGAGCAGCAGGTTAGCTGGGTCGTGTATCAGCGCGCGGGCTAGAGCGGTCTTCATGCGTTCGCCCTGGCTGAAACCATCGGTGCGCCGGTCCAGCAGTTCCCGCATGTCTAGCAATTCGCCCAACTCGTCAGTGCGCTTAACGGCCGCCATCTGGCTTAGGCCCTGCAGGCGGCCGTAGTAGATGACGTTCTCACGCGCGGTGAGGCGTGGGTAGAGCCCACGCGAATCGCTCAGGCAGCCAATGCGAGCCAGCGCGGCGCGCGGGTTTTCACGCACATCAATGTTGTCAATCAGCACGCGGCCGGAGTCGGCAGACAGCAGGCCGGCAACGATGCGCAGCGACGTGGTCTTGCCCGCGCCATTGGCACCCAGCAGGCCCGTGATGCTGCCGTTGTCGGCAGAGAAGCTCATGTCAGATACGGCTTGCACGGTGACGGCCGGCACACGAAAGCGTGCAGGCTGTACAAATTGTTTGGTGATGTGTTCGACGAGGATCATGGTGGCTTACTCGTTGGCGCTGAGCATGGAGGCGCCCAGGGGTACAAAAGCTTTGGGGCGGGGGATGTTGGCCAGGCAGGCGGCATCCACCTTGAGCGCCTCGGTCTCCACTTTGTTGTCGATGAACTTGAAAACCATGTCACTGGTGCAACCCAGACGCAGAATCCCGTGGCCGGCTTGGGGCACCAACACGTGGCGCACCTTGTCGCCCAAGGCCTTGGCAACCTGGTCCGCATGGCGGGGTGGGGTAGCGGGGTCTACACCGCCGCTCAACATCAACACCGGCGCACTGGAAGGCGGCACGGTGTAGAAAGCTGGGTCGACTTTGGAGCGGGGCCACTGCGCACACACGGCGACGTAGGATGCATCCATCAAGCCGGCAAAGTGACCTGCGGTAGCGGGCGTGGAGGCACGCAAGGGATCTTCACCGCAGATGACCGAAAAGTGCATGCCCATGGCCATGGCAGAGGTGCCGCTGCGGCTCAGCGTAGCACTGGCCAGGCCCACCAGGGGCGTCCAGCGGCCTTGTGCCGCTTCGTCAATCGCATAGGGCAGGCCGGCAGCCAGTTGGGGGGAATACAAGGTGCCGCGCACCATGGAGGCGACCATGGGGCCGGTCAGCGT
>JANYEE010000123.1 GCA_025363275.1 Burkholderiales bacterium
CATGATGAATGTGGACACTGGTCTGGGCAAAGTGAGCCTGAAGGATAAGAGCGGTGCCGAAGTCCAAGAGATATTGGGCGCGGTGTTTAGCGCCATGGGCGACAAGATGGCCGCAGCAGTACTCCCTTCACTGGGCGACTTCCAGAAGGTTGGCGAAGGCTATCTGGAGACTTTGACCCGCGTGGCCAGTGGTGTGGAATACGCCGCGCTTGTGACCGACAAGTTGGGCACATCGACCGTGGCCCTGGCCGATCTGCAGAACCGCCAGGGCGATGTGGCGGCCGAGTTGGTGCGCCAGAGCATTGTGGGCACCGAAGCGCTGTCGGGCGTGGGCGACATCATTCAAAACTTTAGTGGCACGGCCGACGAGCTGGCGGATCTGTACACCGGCTTGGTGGACGTACGCACGGCCATGGTTGCCATGGGCTTTAGCGCCGATGTGGTGGGCATCGGCCTGCTCAAGGGCGCGGGCGGCCTGGATGCGCTGACCGGTCACCTGAATGACTTCCAGAGCGGCTTTTTGAGTGCCAGTGAACAGTTGAGCATTAAGCAGGCCAAGATGGACGGCGAGTTTGGCAAGCTCAATATGACTACGCCGGTGACTGCCGATGCCTTCAAGGCGTTGGTCTACAGCCTGCAGGCCGGTGGCGAGGCCACATCGGAAACCCTGGGTCGCGTCTTGGCGCTGTCTGGCGGTATGCGCGATTTGATGGACTCGCTGGATGAGGTGGCGGGCCGCGTAGCCAACGCCATGTCTGGGCTGGGCGGCACACGCTTTGATCTGGAGAACCAAATCCTAGAGGCCCAGGGCAACAGCAGCGAAGTGGCCAAACGCACACGCCAGGCTGACCTGGCTAAGCTAACGGACGGTATTACAAACCAAGCCGACCTGGACCGTATCACGGCTGCGTATGACTACAACACGGCGCTGCGTGAACAGGTGAAGGCTTATGGTGCGACTGCTGATGCTGTGAAAGCCATGGTTGACCGCATCAGCACTGCTATGACCGGCTTGGGCGATACCCGCTTTGGCCTGGAAAACCAGATGTTGACCCTGCAGGGCAATGATGGTGAAGTGGCACGTCGCACCCGTGAGGCCGACTTGGCCAAGCTGACCAGCGGCGTTACTGCGCAGGCAGACATCGACAAGATTACGGCCGCGTATGACTACAACGAAGGCTTGAAGGCGCAAATCAAGTCCCTGACTGACGCCAAGACCGCTGCCCAGCAAACCGCACAGGCGCAAGAGCAGGCAGCACAGGCGCAGAAACAAGCCGCTGATGAAACCGCCCGCGCGGTGGAGTCCATCAAGAATGCCTGGCAGTCGGTCACCGACAGCCTGTTTGACGAGGTTGCACGCATCCGTGGGCTGCTTGTGGGCAATAGCTCGATCAGCTATGCCAGTGCACAGGCGAATTTCGGGATCACCGCAGCTCAAGCCCAAGCGGGCGATCAGAACGCAGCCAAGCTATTGCCCCAGCTCAGCCAGACGCTGTTGACCTTGGCCGAAGCCAACGCCAGCACGCTGGAGGAATTGCAATACATCCGTGGCCGTACGGCGGGCACCCTGGAGGGCATTGGCAATCAATACACCAGCCAATTCGGCCTGACCATTCCAAAGCTGGACGTGGGCACGAACTATGTGCCCCAAGACATGCTGGCCTACCTGCATGAAGGTGAGGCAGTGCAGCCACGGGCTTACAACCCTGCTGCGGGTGGTGGCAGTGGTGGAACTGGCGTGAGTGATGCGCGCCTGATGACCATGCTGCAGCGCCTGGTGGACGAAGCGGTAGAGAGCCGCAACCAGAACACCAAGGAAAACCTGGCCATCCTGCGCAGCGGCAACCGCGCTGCGGACTTCCTGGAAGACACCAACAAAGTGGGCATGCTCACACGTACGTCATGAGCGAGTATTTCTCCGTCATTGACCCGATCACGATCGCAGGTGCCGTGCTGACTAGCACGAACGTGCCTGAGACCGATTACCTGGAGTGGAACTCGGGAAATACCTATTCTCTGGACGTGATGATTCAGGTCACCGGCGACCACCTGGTCTACAAGAGCCTGCAGGCCGCCAACGTGGGCCACACGCCTTCCACTTCACCTACCTGGTGGTCAGTGGTTGGCAGCACCAATGCGCGCGCCATGTTCGACAGCAAGGTGTACAGCCAGACCATCAATCCCGACTCCATCGTGGTACAGGTGACGCCCAGCCAGATCGCGGGCGGTGTATGCCTCATGAATGTCGAAGCGGACAACGTAGTGATGACCAGTACCGACCCAACCGATGGCGTCGTGTATAGCACCACGCTCTATTCTGAAAAGGCCAACTCTGGCAGCAGTTTCTGGAATTGGTGTTTTAAGCGCATCCGCCGCCGCAGCGTCTTTGTGGTGCTGGATTTGCCGCCTTACTACTCCAGCGTGATCAAGATAGAGATCAACAAGCCTGGTGGCATTGCCAAGTGCGGCATGTGCATGGTGGGCCCGGTGGAGCAGTTGGGCTTTACCAAGTTCGGGTTAACACCCAGCATCAAGGACTACAGCACCAGCCTTTTCGACAGTTTTGGAAACCTGACCAGCACCGAACGCCCATGGGCGAAAAAGCTGGTGGTGCCTGTGGAGGTAGACAACTCCATTTTTGATGATCTGTACGGGCTGATGGTGGGCTGGCGCGCCAAGCCTGTGGTGTGGGTTGCATCCAGTTTGTACGAGTCCACCACGCTCTTGGCCAAGTTTTCAGATTTCCGATTGGTGCTGGACAACCCTGTGAAATCTCCCTGCGATTTAACCCTGGATGGATTGACCTAAATGCCTATCACCGCAACACCCAATCCGCTGCCCTCGCGCTCTTTGTTGCAGCAGGCCTTTGATGCGGCGATGGCCGCTTTCATGACGTATCTGCCTACGTTTGTGGCCAATACCAACGCGCTGGAAACCAACGTCAACGCCAAGTCCATCAATTGCGATAGCCAGGCTACTGCGGCCTCTGGTAGTGCCGCTGCTGCGCTGGCCAGCCAGAATGCTTCCGCTACAAGCGCCAATGCGGCCGCTGCGGCCGCAGGTGCTGCCACGTGGGCCAATACAGGTGCGTTGTATGCCATTGGCGACCTCAGAAAAAGCCCCAGCAACGCCCGTATTTATCGCCGCCTGACGGCCAGCACAGCGGGCACCACCGACCCGGCCGTGGATGTGACGAACTGGGCGATATGGAGCCTAGACCCCATTTGGGTGAAGAAGACCGCCAACTACACGGCCATCGCAGGCGAGGCGATCCTCGCCGACACCTCAGCAGGCACATGGACGCTGCTGCTGCCCGCCGTCGCCAACGCCAACGATACCGTGCGGCTGGCTGACTACATCGGCACCTTCGCCACCAACAAAGTCATCGTCGGCCGCAACGGCAACAAGATCAACGCCATGGCCGAAGACATGGATGTCACGTCTGCTTGGCTCCCTGAAATCAAATTCACGTATGTAGACGCCACTGTTGGCTGGAGGACTTTGTAATGAGTAACTTGATGCAGTTTTTGGGCTCCAGTGCCGTACCGGTGGGAGCGTTTCTCAGCTATGCCAACGGAGCGCCGAGTAACCAGCTTCCGCCCGGCGCTGAGTACTTGCGCACTGGTGTGGCCAAGGTCTATGACGTGAGCTACGCCGATTCGATGACCCAGGCTCCTCACCTGCGGATTTTTGGCAATGATGCGAAGACCCAGAACCCTGCTTACGGCGCAGGAAGCTACTACATAGACGGCATCTACTACGTCGGCACCAACTATGTTGCCTATCAGGTGCAGTCTGGTGCTGTGATCAATCAGTACTCTGCGTCTTTGGCCACCCTGAATTGGTCGACTCCAACAGGCATCGGCAATTCGACAGCGCAATCAACGGCCCCAGGTGCATCCAACATCGTCACGCGTCTGGCCAACAATGGTACCTACTTGGTGGTGCCACACGGTACGGCCGCTACCGGCCCCTGGGTGAGCTCAAATGGCTCCAGCTATGCCATTGGGACCGGGACATTCACCGGAATGACAACAGTCAGTTCTGCGCTTTGCTTCAATAACACTTGGCTGCACTTGAGCGCACTGGACGGCGGCACGCCTATCGGATACTGCTTGAATGCGAATCCGGCCACGGGCTGGGCAGTGCAGGCCAGCTCCAATATTGGCATGCCCTATGTGTTTGCATCAGCTCACAACGGAGCGACTATCGTGCATGTGGGCGGCGGCGGCAGTTCTGCCACCGCTGGCAAGATTGGTACTGCCACATCCGTCAATGGCGCTGTTACAGACCGCACAGCCACTTGTGGCATCACCTTCAATTCCTTGGATGTGGTTGTGGATGCGGTGTACACCGGGACCCTCTATGTCGTGCTGATTGCACGTGTAAGAACGGGGTCTGTGGTTACAGGCTTCGAGGTCGCAACGTCTCCTGACGGGTTGAACTACACCTTACGGCCGTCAGCGAATAGCCATGATGCACAGCCAGGCGTGAGCGGAGCGATGGCATACACCCCAATCTCTCGCCAAGGAGCCCCTTTGTGCACAAATGGTGCTGGGCAGGTGACCTGCTTTGCTACGGCCTCCAACGTGGACCATGCCCGCCTGATCAGCGTGGACAACGGCATCACCTGGACACCTGCACAGATTTACCAGGGCAAAGCCGGTGTCTACAACCCAGCCACCATGTCCTTTGCCAATGGCAAATGGATATCCAACCACAACTTCCAACTGGGTTGCTGCATTGACCACGGTGCAAGCCTGGCCACGCCGGACTTGATGGGTGTGCAGAAGGCCACTGCTGGCCAATACGTGAGGGTCAAATAATGTCTGGGGTCATCAATATTCCGCAAGCCGCTGCGATCAGCACCAAGTGCACCAAGAACGCCTTTCAGTCGCGCTTCCCCAAGTTGGCAAATGGTGTGTCCACCAAGTGGGACGCAATGAAGCAGTTTCTCAATAGCGACAGCTATGCCACCTCGCTAGGCGTAACGGGCGCAGCCATGTACGACCTGCGCATGCTGATCACGACCGGCACCGAGCGCCTGAACGCCTCCCCATTCGTGGAAATGTCAGCGGGCGGTCAGGCTGACGGTATGACCTTCCTGCTCACTCAGATCACTCCGACGCTGCCCTTCGCGCTCACCGCTGCTGAGCGAACCGTCATCATGAGCCCACCTTTGCTGGACTCTGAAATCTACAATGGGTAGTCAACATGACACTAAAGGTCTCTTTCTACGTTGGCACCCATGCGGGCCTGCCCGGTGTCTACAACCGAGGCGTGCGCCTGGTCGACCGTGGGCCGCGTAGCCACTGCGAAATGATCTTTAGTGATGGGAAAAGCGCCTCGGCGTCCTGGATGGATGGTGGCGTCCGCTTCAAACAGATCGACTACACGTCAGGGAAGTGGGAGTTTTTGGACATTCCCGACCCAACTGGAGAGATAGAACGCAAGGCCAGGCAGTGGTTCATAGACCACGAAGGTGCCAAATACGACCTCTGGGGCAATGTCCGGTTTGTGGTGGGTCTGGTCAAGGATGACGGCTCTGCCTATTTCTGCAGCGAGGCCATCGCGGCCGCCCTGGGTATGACCGACTCATTCCGCTACGGCCCCAACGGCCTAGCCGTCGCCCTGGAGTTCTTTGTAGCCTGGCAAGCCCAGGCTATCCGTATTGAGCAACTCAGAGCCGCCCCGTTTTTGTGGGGCTAAATTTCCTTTAGCTCAGCGAAACTAGAATCACACACCATTTATCGCGCTTTTAGAGGTGCAAATATCGCGGCGCGCTTCAGGCAGGTCGCTCTGCTCCGTGTCCCCCGGGCTTCGCCCTCCTCCTTTTACCTGCGCAGAACACCCTGCCCGGCTAAGCCACCGATAGCAGTCGCATCCATGCGCACAAACCAATAAGGCAAAAAAAACCCCAGCACGTGGGCTGGGGTGGTAAGCCTATTTGCTGTCACACATCAAGGCCCCGCTCAGGGAGGAAAAGCGGGAGGTAGCAAGCTACCCAGCGCAAATGTATCAAATTTGTGGCTGCGCTGCAAGCCTTTAGCTGACTAAGTGCTTACCCTAATCGGATTTGACGTAGCGCTTACAAACCACGTTCCACGCCCAGTTTGCAGGAGTCTTCAACCCGGTCGCGGGAATCAGGCACAATTTTCCCTATGACCCGTTCAACACCCTACGCACCCTTTCCTCTGGGCCGCCCACGCCGTCTGCGCCGCGATGCCTTCACCCGCAACCTGGTGCGCGAAAACGCCCTCACCGCCCACGACCTGATTTACCCCGTATTCGTGGTGGACGGCCAGGGCCAGCGCGTACCGATCGCGTCCATGCCCGGCGTAGAGCGCTTGAGCCTGGACCTGCTGCTGCCGGTGGCCGAAGACTGTGTGAAGCTGGGCATTCCGGTGATGGCGTTGTTTCCGGTGATTGACCAGTCGCTGAAAACCTACGACGGCAGCGAAGCCCTGAACCCCGACGGACTGATCCCCCGCGTGGTGCGTGCGCTGAAAAAGGAATTCCCGGATCTGGGCGTGATGACCGACGTGGCGCTGGACCCCTTCACCACCCACGGCCAGGACGGCCTGCCCGACACCCGACCCGAGGAAAATGGCTACATCCTGAACGAAGCCACCGTAGCGCAATTGGTGCAGCAAGCGCTCACGCAAGCAGACGCCGGTGTCGACATCGTTGCCCCGAGCGACATGATGGACGGGCGCATTGGCGCGATCCGCAACGCACTGGAAGCCAAGGGCAACATCCACACCCGCATCATGGCCTACAGCGCCAAGTACGCGTCTGCCTTTTACGGCCCGTTTCGCGACGCAGTTGGCTCAGCCGGTAACCTGGGCAAGGGCAACAAAAAGGTCTACCAAATGGACCCCGGTAACAGCGACGAGGCGCTGCGCGAAGTGGCCATGGACATTGCCGAAGGTGCTGACATGGTGATGGTCAAACCTGGCATGCCTTACCTGGACGTGGTGCGCCGCGTGAAAGATGAGTTTGGCGTGCCCACCTTTGCCTACCAGGTGAGTGGCGAGTACGCCATGCTGAAAGCCGCAGCGCAGAACGGCTGGCTGGACGGTGAGGCGGTGATGCTGGAGAGCCTGCTGGCTTTCAAGCGTGCCGGGGCCGATGGGGTGCTGACCTACTTTGCGCGGGACGCGGCGCGATTGCTCCTAAAATAATAGCTACTCAGGCAATAAGTACCTGGGCCACAGCCCGATTTCATTAAAAATTGACCGAAAAACTCGGTCCGCCTGCCATGCGCATCTTTCACATCCTGCCCAACGCCGTGACCGAGCTGGACTTGGCCGCGACCTTAGACCAAGTCACGCTGCCGGCCCAAGGCTTTGTGTGGCTGGCCTGCGCACGGCGGGAGTTTGAGGTGCGGCAAAACGATGTGCAAACACTGCTGCAAAACCTGTGCAACCTGCAACTGGTCGACTTGCATATTTCAGATTTGATCAACAACCAGTTGCCGTCGCATTACGACTACACCAGTCTGTACGACGTGATGGTGTTTCGCCGGCTGGCAGCCGGGCAGCGACCGAGCGACCCCAACCACCCCGGTGAGCCTCTGCATGTGGCGCCCGCGGCTGGCGGCCCACCCATTTTGCGTCGCATTGACACCAGTCCGGTCGGCTTTGCGGTGATGGACCGGGTGCTGCTGACCGTGCACCCCACCGACTGTGCCGTGCGCGATGCCTACGCTGCCAAGCTACTGCAGGCCGCCAGCCAGGAGTCGCGCGCTGCCGGCGCACGCCTGCCCACCAGCCCAGCGGATCTGATGCTGCGTGTGATCAACCAAATGGTGGACGGATTTTTGGAACTGCGCCGCGAGCTAACCCACCAGCTCGACCACTGGCAATCCGAGCTGCTGAACCCGCGCACCCGCTTCAACAACTGGGGCGCGCTGCTGGATGCCCGCTTAACGCTGCACTACCTGGACGAGGTGTGCGAAGACCAGCGCGCGGCCATTCAGGACTGGATTGAAGCGCTCAAAACCTGGCCGCAGGCTGAGACGCCGGCTGAGCAACGTGACCGCGACCTGCTGCAGGTGCGCAGCCGCGATGTGCTGGAGCACATTGAGCGCGTGGTGCACCACGTGCAGCGCCTGGAGCAAAGCGTGGAGACTGCGGTGCAAATGCACTTCAGCGTGCAGAGTAGCCGCACCAACGACATCATGCGCACGCTGACCGTGCTGACCGCTGTTTTCTTGCCGCTGAACCTGATCACCGGCTTTTTTGGAATGAATTTTGAATTCCTGCCGTTGATTCACAACCCCACAGCGTTCTGGTGGACCTTCTTTTCCATGATCGGTATCGCCATTGCCACTGCCTTGTTTTTTTGGCGCAAGCGCTACTTGGCGCGTAGCACGCGTTGAGTTACGGCGTCTCACTCAGCGGGGTCAACCCAAACAGGCGGGCGCCATTGTTCCAGGCAATGTTGCGGGCCACATCGGCCGGCAATTCACCCAGCCAGGCGCGGCAACCCTGCATCAAGTCGTCGTAGTACAGCCAGCGCTGGTTAACCCAGATTAGCAGGGTACGTTGCCCTTTGGAGGGCGTGTTGGCCATCAGCAGGTCGATCGCCACATCGTCCACATGCGCCAGCACCGCCAAGCCTTTGTCATCGGCCAAGGCCATCAGCTTTTTAGCCACCACACCGTTGGCATTGGCACTGTCGTACAAATGGAATTCGCCGATGCCTTTGAACGCTCCGGCTGCCGTGCCCCGCGCCAGCTCGGTTTGCACCATGGTGTAGATGGACTCGTCCTGAAACCAGGTGTCGTAGTCGGCCCGGTTGCGGTACAAGCGGATAAAGGGGATGACGCGCAGGCTGTTGGGGTTGGAGGCTGTCGTGGTGGCCAGTAGCTGGGTGCCGTCGTTAGGCCTAGAGTTGGCCACGATGGCACGCACGCCATTGCGCTGGATGCGCGCCAGTACTTCGGCAACCGGGTGCGGGCCAGACTGCCCGTTCCAGGCCTCGGTGTTGTAGTGCAGGTGGGCTTCCAGCAGCGGGCCGGTGTAAGGCGTGGCGTGCGCAAACGTTGAATTTGCTACTAAAATAATAGCTACCCAGGCAATGAATACCTGGGCCACAGCCCGATTTGATTTAAAAATGGCTACCGGGACAGCTAGCATGGCGCACTCCAGTCGATTGCCCTAGACTGTAGCCCGAACCTACCCGAGACGCCATGGAATTCAAACCCCTCATCACCTTGCTGGCCATCGTGAACCCGCTGGCCATCGTGCCGTTTTTTATCCACTACACGCAGGGCTTTTCGCGCGAGCAGCGCCGCCACACCATCTGGGTGTCGTCCTTCAGCTGCTTTGTGGTCATTGCCATCAGCGCGCTAGCCGGACTGCATATTCTGGATTTCTTTGGTATCTCGCTGGCCAGCTTTCAGGTCGGTGGCGGCATGCTGCTGCTGACTTCAGCACTCAATATGCTGAACGCCCAGCCCGCTGAGGCCAAGACCAATACGCATGAGATGGAAGACGGTGCCGAGAAGGCTGCGCGCGGTGCCAGCATCGCCGTGGTACCACTGACCATCCCGCTGCTCACTGGCCCGGCCAGCATGTCCACCGTGGTGATTTATGCCGAGAAGGCCAAGAGCTTTCTGCAGCTCGGCACGCTGGTGGGCTACGGTGTGGTGATTGCGCTGGCCACGGCGCTGTGCTTTGCACTGGCGGAGCCGATTGCCCGCGTGCTGGGCAAGACCGGCATCAATGTGATGACGCGACTCATGGGCTTGATCCTGGCGGCGCTGGCGGTCGAGGTCATGTCGGATGGCTTGGTCAAGCTGTTTCCAGTGCTGGCCGGGCCTACCTGAGACCCGTTGCAACGGATGCAGCCGCTACAACCGATGCCGACGATCACCCCGCTCAGCATGCCGTCCCCCAGCGGAGATGCGCTCAAGGCAGCCCGCGTGGCGGCAGGCCTGAGCCAGGTAGAGGCCGCCCAGCTCATGGGCTACCCGGTGCAGCCGGGTAGCCGCGGCGGCCTGCAATCGCGCACCTGGCAGGCGCTAGAAAGCCCTAGCGACCCGAGAAACATGCCAGGGCCGATCTTTGCGATGTTTCAGTTAATGACGGGGCAGCACGCAGAACTGCGCCTGGTAAACCAACGCGATCCGCAATAACCGGCCCCGTTGTGTCTGCAGGTCACGCGCAACTCACTGCAGGCTGGCGCAATCCACACCGCCCGTCATACGCACCCGCACCGGCAGGCTTGTGCCCTCTTCGTACTTGTTCCAGACCGCCTCGGGCACATCGCACGTCCAAGTCTTGTTGCCAGATTGCAATGACACAACATACCGCTCGGAGCGCGCACCCGCGCGCTCTGCGCCCATGCCCGTGGTCAAACCATTCATCGTGCTCAGGCTGGGCCACATCGGCATCGTGGCAGTGTCGGGTCCAGCCTGGACCGTGCGGGTCGTGCGCCAGCGGTTCACCTGATACCGGCAGCGGTTGTCATAGATGGCTTGTTCTCGGTAGCGCGGCGTGCATTCCCGGTGTTTCACAAAGGTGCCGTCGCCTTTGTCGATGCGTTCGTCCCGGCAGGTCTGGCCGTCCTCAATCCTCTGCGTAGAACGCTGCTCCCGGCTTTGCGTGATGGCGTAGGCGTCGCCTGGCAGGCTGTCGCACCAAGCGGAGTCCGACACGGGGCCGAATTGTTCAATCTGGATATCGCGCTGCCAAGTGCGGCTGGTAACGCTGGCCGTGGCCTCGTGCGTACGGGTGAACACAATACCCAGCGCTATGGCGCCTAAAACGGCAAACGCCAACACCCAGCGCCAGAGTTTGGAGCTGGGTGTAGCGGGCTGGGGAGCCTGCACGCTAGCAGGCGCCGCAGCGGCGTCCACCACGATGGCAACCGGTTGGGTGCCATCGTGGCCCGCTCCGCAATTCGTGCAATGCGCAGCCGCCGCCGAATTAGGTGAGCTGCAATACGCACAACGCCAATCAGTCCCCACAAACTGGTGGTTGCGTGCTTCGACCTCTTCGCCCGGCTGAGGAAAGTAGCGCTTGGTGGGATCTTGCGCCGCGCCACATGTGGGGCAGTGGCGGTGGCTGTCGCCCAGCAGCCCCCGGGTATTGCACTGCGCGCAGTCCCACAGCATTTCGTAGTAAATCTCGGTCTCTGACATGTCCTGTCCCGTATTTAAAGGTCTGTGGTTGTAGCCGGATTATTGCGGGGTGGGTTGCAAACGCTGCAGCAGGTCCTGCGTTGGGTAGCCATCCGCGGATAGGCCTTGGCTGCGCTGGTACTGGCGCACACCGGCTTGGGTAGCGGGCCCTACCACCCCATCGGGTACACCGGTATCAAAGCCCTGTGCATTCAATGCGGTCTGCAGTGCCTGTATCTGGCTGCGTGTGAGTGCTTGCTGATCGCGCGGCCAGCCTGCCTGCACGCCAGGCCCCCCGGCCAAGCGCTGCGCCAGCAAGCCCACGGCCAGCGCATAGCTGGTCGCATTGTTGTAGCGCAAGAGAGTGCGAAAGTTGGGGCCCACCACAAAGGCCGGGCCCTGCGCGCCAGCCGGTAACAGGAGCGCGCTGTCGACCAGCATCGGCAAGGGCGCACCGTCATGGGTCTGCACACCAGCTTCAGCCCATTGGGGCGTGGTGCGCCGCACCGCGGGGTCCGCCAGTGCGGGGTCAAATCCGGGCGGCAAGCGGACCTCTAGGCCCCAGGTTTGACCCGCCTGCCAGCCCGAGCGGGCCAACAAGTTGGCCGTGGAGGCCATCACATCG
This sequence comes from Burkholderiales bacterium, assembly GCA_025363275.1. Lineage (GTDB taxonomy): Bacteria > Pseudomonadota > Gammaproteobacteria > Burkholderiales > Burkholderiaceae_C > Allorhodoferax. The sequence continues at coordinate 11,757 of JANYEE010000123.1, forward strand.
GGCACACTGCCCCAGATATCGCGCTTGCCATCGCCATCGGCATCCACGGCGTACGCCAAAAAGCTGGTCGGTAAAAACTGCGTCTGCCCCATGGCTCCGGCCCAGGAACCCAGCATCTGCGCCCGGCTGATGTCGCCGCTTTGCAAAATCTTCAGCGCGGCGAGTAATTGAGCGCGCGCCCACGGCCCACGCCGCCCCTCAAAACCCAGCGTCGCCAGGGCATCGATGGTTGATAGGTTGCCGGTATTACTCCCGTAGCTACTCTCCATACCCCAGATGGCCACCAAGATTTCGGCTGGCATGCCGTAGCGCGCGGCAATGGCATCCAACGACACGGCCCCAACGCGCAGTTGCTGCAGCTTGGCCTGCCCGCGCGAGACACGCAACGCCGATACAGCGCCATCCAAATAGTCCCAGACATTGCGGGTGAACTCCGGCTGCGCCTGATCCGATGCGATCGCGTTTGGCAGATATTGGATGCCGTCAAAGGCGCTGTGCAGGGTGTTGTCATCGATGCCTTCAGTGTGGGCATAGGCACTGAAAGCTTGTACCCAGCGGAAAAAATCCTGCGCGGGGTCGGCGGTGCCAGCGGATGCAACTGGGTCCGACTCAGAAACGGAGGCTTTTGACAACGGCGCCGAAGAGCACGCCACCATGACCCAGACAACCCCCAACACGGCGACCCAGCGCAAGCGCTCCAACGCAGGAAAACAATACAGTATTTGCATGCCCTGCATTCTCGTTGCTACGGCAGATGGGGAGCGCACATAAAAAAAGCCCCTGGACAGGGGCTCTCGCGGTGGCCACTGGGTCGTGGCCCCAGTGGCAGGTATTACCAAAAAATCAGGCCTTTTTAGCGTAAGCGCTGCACCAGCCCTTGGCTGCGACTTGCTTACCTGCGAACAGCGGGCAACCGCCGGCGGCGTCCGTCGCTTTACCCTGGAACAATGCGCAACTGCCGCAGTTTTGCCCTGCGGCGTATTTGGGATATTTCTTGGTATCGGTCTTGGTTCCATCGGCTTTGTAGCCCAATCCCACGGCTTGCGGATCGGCATCCGTCAAAGCGGCTTGGGCGAAAGCGGTGTGGGGCAGCGCCGCGCAGGCCAGCGCACCTGCGCCAGTCAGGGATTGAATAACAAAGGTTCTGCGGGATGTTGTCATGGAGGTTCTCGTGGATTGGGAGCCTAAGCTCCGGTCAGCCAACATAGGCGAAGCCAGTGTAGCGCCGCCAAGAACTTGAGCAGAATGCGCATGTATTGCGCGCTCCTTGCCGCGGGAGTCAATCCCAGCATTTGGCTAAAACTCTCCCAGTCGGTGTAGATCGGTCAGGTCATCGCCCTGCACGTGTTTCTCCGACGAGGGTGCCGCAGCGGTTGAAAACAACCGATTGGTCCAACGCGAACCGCCGCAACTTCGACTAAGTATTTACCGACGAATATGGCAACAGAGGGCTTTTCATTCAATTTCATTCAACTAAATGCCCTCTCAACGTTAGAACTATTCGCGAGCCTAGTTCAGAGATTTCTACCTCAAATGGCACATCGGCTCACTGACGGTACGGTGCAAATTTAAAGTACCCAATCCTCGGCAATCATCAAGTCGACAAGCTTGATGTGTTTGACCCCCAATAGTTCGGCTACGTTAGGGATCTTGGGAGCTCCAGCTTTTCCTCTGTCTTCTTGAGTAACAAGAATCAACCCTCGGCTTTTCGCCAAGCCAATGACGAAGGGATCCGCTCCAGAGCGATCTCTTTCGATGTTCACAAGTTTAGACATCACACTGTCAGCCATGATCTGGGACACAACGGCTTGCATTGCCAAGTCATGCTCCACAATCATCGATGACGGGCATTTCTTCACCCAAGCATGTAGTTCATCGTCTTTCTTCTCAATTTCTTTGATGACAGCCCGTGGACACAAGACATGGCCGTTAGTGATGAGATCTTCAAGCTTTGTCCAAAATGTAGGGACATTCTTAAACGGGTAAGCGCGAACTGCCGCGTGAATTAATGCACTCGTATCGAAGCAATATGTCATCTACCAGCGCCTTCCCGAACGAGATCACGCAAGGCAAAGACACTTTTTACCTTCATGCCAAGCAAGCCACTCACACTACTTAAGGACAAGTAATCTTGCTCATAGGCATCGAATGCCAATCTCACGAAGGTTTGACTCAAATTGCGTGCTTGAATAACTTCAAATGAGGGACCAGACTTCGAAGCCTTCGCCTTCAGCTTGCGGTCCTTAATAAATTTCTCATATTCGTCTTTAAAGTGGCGGTGCCACTTTTGATACAAAGTCTGATCAATTCTTCCCTGACTGAGAAAACGTCGAGCCACGACATCTCTGGACACGGAAAGCTGCCTCGCTAAGTTAGCCACCGAATCAAGGTCCACTGTACTTTCTGAACTTTTCTTCAGAAATTGCTCGACAAATTCCGATGGGACAAGGGCTTCCCCAGCAACTTCATTGCAAAAACGCTCAGTTCTAGCATCCTGCGCTGATAGCCCCTCGCCTTCAGTTGAACCATCATCAATTGCAGAAACATTGAGCGCCAGATGTGCAAGTTCGTGAAACAAAGAAAAAATCCGCGCAGAAGGCTCATCTGCCCCATTCAGAATGACGATGGGTAGTGGCCTCAGAGAAACGGCTATGCCGCGCATCTCTCCGACTGGTATCCGACTAACTTCGAACACCAGAACTCCTACAGCTTCTGCGGCACGCTTCCACTCTTTGAGTGCGCTCTCAGGCTTACGCCACGCCAATTGCGCCTGCAAAGTAATACCCAAATATCTCCGAAGGTTCGCACCAGCCTCCCCCAACAGCGTAGTCTTCGAAAATGAAAGTGTGAAATTCTTAAGCGGCTCTTCAACTTCCGCAGCAAGTTCTATAGCCTCAATACGACGCAACTGTGCACGACGAATTTCTAAGCGGAGCTCAGTGGAGAATGCTTTCGGCTCATGATTTTCTAAACGCCGAAAGTCAGGAATAATCTCTGGAACTTTTGGTGGTTTTGGAAGATAAAAAGCAGCTACAGGGCGCCTGCAAGCCTCAGCATACTTTTCAAGCTGAATAGTCGTGAGGTGTGCTTCACCCAACTCAACCTTAGCGATCCTTGAAAGTGAAACGCCTGACCGGCGTGCTACTTCCTCAAGCGAGAGGCCTGCAGTTTCTCTAGCCCAAACCAAGAGCTCCGGATTGATTGACGCATCCATTTCAAGCTACTTTAACTCACTACGTAACTGGTTGTATTTGATCCGGTAGTGCGATGATAGCGCGGGGTAGTGTTGCAAAAATAACATGTCCATCTAGTCGGGCCGGTCCAGCTTGGTCGATAGCAGAATGGTGGAGAAGGTGTCCACCACGCCTTTCACGCCGCGAATGCGATCAATCAGCGCATCCAGCTCTTCGGTGTGGTCGGTTACCACCAGCGCGCACAAATCGTAGCGACCGCTGGTAGCCCACAGTTTTACAATTTCAAAGCGCCGGGACAGAGCCCGCACCACATCGGGCTCAGAACGCGATGTAACCGACACCATCACCATGGCGCGAATGCGCGCCCCCTGGCGCGGATGGGACACGCCCACGGTGTAACCCGTAATCACACCGCCCTGCTCCATGGCATTGATGCGGGTCTGCACGGTGCTGCGGGTCACGCCCAAAGCCAGCGCCATCTTCACCACCGGCAAGCGCGCATTCACGCGCAGCATTTCCAGGATCTGTTGGTCGAGTTCGTCTAGCCGCAGGCTGGGTGTAGTTGGGCTGGGTAACGCAGCAGAAGCAATCATTTGTACATTTTGCCATTTCACTGTGCATTTTGTGCAATTCATGATCTTCTATTCATACGTTTTGTCTATTTTCAATCGATGGGTACTGTCGCACACTGCGTCAGCGTCTTGCTCATTTTTGTACTGTTCTTTATGCCCAAACCCGTCTCGCGCATCCTGCTGGTCACCGATGACAAGCACTGGCTCAAACCCGCCTGCAATGGCCTGAGCGCTGCTGCCCGCGCGCTGGATAACCCGCTAGGAATTCAGTTTGTAGCGGTAACGGAGGCCGCGCATGCGCTGGACTTGGTGATCAAAGATGGCGATGTGCAAGCAGTACTGATTGACGCAGCCTTGGGCCACGGTGCTACCGGACAAGATGCGCGCACCTTGGTGCGCGCCGTGCGCGACACGCGCCCCGAGCTGGATGTGTATTTATTGGTGCAAGGCAGCCGTGATGAAGCCCAACTGGCCCACTGGCTCAACGAACCGCTAACCGGGCACTTTCACCTGCAAGAGTGCGATTACCGCGGCTGGTTTCGCATCCTGCATGCACAGCTCACGCAGCGCGCGCGCACGCCGTTTTATGACGCACTCAAGGCCTACGTAGCCATGGCCAAAGACGCCTGGCACACGCCGGGCCACTCCGGCGGCGACTCCTTACGCGCCAGCCCCTGGGCTGGAGATTTTCATGACTTCATGGGCGAGCATGCGTTTCGCGCAGACCTGTCGGTATCGGTCGATCAGCTCGACTCTTTACTGGACCCCAAGGCGGTGTTGTTGGAATCGCAAGCCATGGCAGCCAAGGCCTTTGGCGCCAACCGCACATTCTTTGCCACCAATGGCACGTCCACTGCCAACAAAGTTATTTTTCAGACGCTGTTGATCCCCGGCGACAAACTGCTACTGGACCGCAATTGCCACAAATCAGTACACCATGGCGTGGTGTTGTCGGGCGCGCTACCGGTCTACCTGGACAGCTCCATCAACCCAGAGTTCGGCCTGTTTGGCCCGGTGCCCAAAGCCACGCTGTTTCAGGCCATGGAAGAGCACCCGGATGCCAAAGCCATGGTGCTCACGTCTTGCACCTACGACGGCCTGTGCTACGACCTGAAACCCATCATTGCCAAGGCCCATGCCAAAGGCATCAAGGTGATCATTGATGAGGCCTGGTTTGGCCACGCGCGTTTTCACCCGGCCTTCAGGCCCACGGCGCTGGAATGTGGTGCCGACTACGCCACGCAGAGCACACACAAGGTGCTATCGGCGTTTTCGCAGGCCAGCATGATCCATGTGAACGACCCGGCGTTTGACGAACACGCCTTTCGGGAAAACTTCAACATGCATGCCTCGACCAGCCCGCAGTACAGCATGATTGCCAGCCTGGACGTGGGCCGTCGCCAGGCTAGCATGGAGGGCTACAAACTGCTGGCCCGCAGCCTGGAACTGTGCGATGACCTGCGCGCTGGTATCAACGCCACCAAGGTGTTTCGCGCACTCAGCCTCAAAGAACTGCTACCCGCTGCGGTGCGCAAAGACGGCGTGCGCCTGGACCCGACTAAAATCACCATCGACATCAGCGGCTGCGGATTGACCGCCCAAGAATTCCAGGCCGAGCTGTTTGAGAAGTACCACGTTCAGGTGGAGAAATCCACCTTCAACACCGTGACGCTGCTGGTCACCATTGGTACCACGCGCAGCAAGGCCGCGCGACTGTTGGACGCCCTGCAGCGCATGGCCAAGGCCCATCACACGCCCCCTAAGCGCATGCGTCGCACGCCGTCGCTGGCCGGCTTTACAACGCTGGCGGTGCTGCCGCGCGATGCCTATTACGCCCACGGTGAACTGATCTCCTTATTGGATGACGATGATCGCCCTAACGCCGCGCTCATTGGCCGCGTATCGGCCGACCAGATCGTGCCCTACCCGCCCGGCATACCCGCACTGGTGCCAGGGCAGCGTATCACGCCTGAAGTACTGAAGTTTTTACTGGACTTGATGAAGGCCCACCGCCGTACCGATATGCACGGCATGGTGTTTGAGGGCGACGTGCCGTGTATGCGGGTGCTGACGAACGCCGAGACCAAGAAACTGGCGCTACGCTAGCGCGTTTGCGCGCTAGGGGCGCGGATCGCACTTGGGCAAGGTCATCACAAAACACGTGCCACGGTCCGCGCTGTAGTCCACACGGATGTTTCCGCCCAGCCCTTGCGTCACCACACTGTGCACGATAGACAAGCCCAGCCCGGTACCACCACGACCCATGCGGGTGGTGAAAAATGGATCAAAAATCCGACCGCGGATCTCGGGTGGGATGCCATTGCCGTTGTCGCAGACTGACAAGCTCACCTGCTCGCCAAGGTCTTGCACATCCACTCGCACCTGACCAGATGTGCAACCTTCAAAGGCATGCACTTTGGCATTGGTGACCAGATTGCTGAGCACCTGCGCCAGCAACCCGGGGTAGCTGTCCATGGCAATGGCGGGGGGCACGCTGGATGCCAGCGCAATACCAGTCCCCCGCAACCCCGGCCGCAAAATAGCCAGGATCTCATCGATAGTGGTCGCCAGGTCAAAGGGGCGACGTTGCTCAGACTGCTGATCAGCGGCCACCTGCTTAAAACTGGCGATCAGGTGGCTGGCCTGGCGCAATGCACGCTCCAGCACCAGAGCGCCATCGGCAGTTTCATGCAAATAGTCAGTGAGCTCCGAGCGTTTTAGGCGGTTTTCGCGCATGGCCAGATTCATCCGCCGGGCATGATCGGCCAACGTGCTGCCAATGGTCAGGGCGTTACCAATCGGCGTATTGAGTTCATGCGCCACACCAGCCACCATGCGCCCCAAGGACGCCAACTTTTCGCCTTGTACCAGCTCATTTTGCGTGCGTTGCAACACCACCATGGCATCTTTTAGTTCGTCGTTGGCTGCTTCGAGGTCGCGGGTACGTTCCAACACGCGGTCCTCCAATGCATAGTTTAAGGCCTGCAGTTGGTCTTGAGAACGGCGGCGCTCGGTGATATCGCGGCCAATGCCCAGAATGCCCAGACAGGTTCCATCTGCGCCCACGATGGGCGTCTTGATGGTCTCGTAACGCAGCAAGGCGCCTGAGCCCGCGTGGTGATTTTCGTGTTCTGAATAGGTGGGTCCCCCGGCATCCAATGCTTCTCTATCGCGTTGTGCAAAATAGGCGGCGGCCTCTGGCGACACAAAATCAGCATCCGATTTGCCCGTGATGGATTGCAGCGAGCGACCAAAGGTGGCTTCGAAAGCACGGTTGGCTGCCAAAAAGCGACCCTGCGGGTCTTTCACGAACACCACATCGGGGATGGTTTGGAACAGCGCGTCTTTGAATGCTTCGCTGCGCAAAAGTACGGCTTCGCGTTCGCGCAGCTTTTCAGTCATGTAGCGAAAGTTGTGCGCCAGTTGCGCCAGTTCGGCCTGGCCCTCCACATTGAGCTGCACTTGCAAATTTCCGTCGGCCAGGGCCTGAGTTGCATCGCTCAAAGTCTTGAGCGGCGCTGACACCGTACGCCGGATGATCCAGGCCAGCAAAGTCAGCTCCACAATCAAACCCACCACACCAGCCAACAAGATAGACCGTGCTGCCGCCAGACCGCGCCCCTCAACCAAGGCTTTGGGATAGACCGTGACCCAATACCACTGAGGCCCTTGAATACGGCTGATGCCCAGATAGTGATTACCGTCACCGCTGGGCACCACCACAGCAGCCTGAGAGCCGCGCAGCGCTTGCGTGACGACATCGGTCAGAAACGAGTCTGACAGGCTCGTGACCTCCAGATTTCCGCCCGCCCGGCGGATCGGCACCATCAGGTCAGGATGCGCTAGCAAGCGACCCTGCGCATCTAGGAGCAGGTTGTAAGTTCCGCTAGCAGCCTGCTCGTTGGTCCGCTCAATCAAGGCGTCAATGGCAATGTCTTGCGATGCCGCTCCCACCCAGCGATCTTGGTCGACCGGAGTGATGGTAGACACCATCCAGGTCACCGCCTTGTCATCAAAATAAACATCGCTCCACAAACTCTTGCGCGTGGGGTTTTTGTCGGGTGCGGAGTTCTGCACTGGCGGGTAATCAAAATTATTGGTAGTCGCATCTGCTTCTTTGCCCCAGTTAACCGACGGCGAATACATGATGAGTGACTGCCCCGGCAGATCGATGTAAGCCGAAAAATAACGCTGCGTAAGCGCTGGCCCCCAGTCGCGCAGCATGCCAAACGCCACCACGACTTGGCGCCGTAACTCAGCGCTCAGCGTGGAATTGGGCCGGATGTAGATAGACGGCAGGTGTTTGTAATCATCGCGCTCTGGGCGTACCCGCAGCACGCCATCCGGATACCGCACAAACCAAGCATTGAATTCATTCTGGGGATCTTGCCCTGCCATGGCTTTGAGCCGACGCAGATACTCATCACGCATGGCGTGGGTGTTGGTTTGGGCGTTTAGAAAATCAACCGACTCGTACACTGCGTTGGCCTGGACCGAGGCGCGCAGATTGTCTACCGCTTCCAGCCTCAGGGTGTCCACCGTGTTGCGATAGCTAAGCCAGGTGAGCGCCATAATCACCACAGCGATGATGGCGCCGATTTGCCATTGGATGCGCCGCGCCAGCGTGGGGCTGGGCTGCGAAAATTGGGCGCGCAAAGACAGCATAGGCTGACTGTATAACGTCCGCTGCAGACAAAGCGGCGTAAAGCTTAAGAAATTCTGACGGAGACACCATGTCAAACGAAGTACTTCTCCCTCCCTCGACGCCTGAACTGTCGATAGAAACCCGCGGCCCCGTGCTGTGGCTCATCATCACCCGCGAGGAGCGCCGTAACGCAATGAGCCATGGTGTACTCGCTAGCCTGGCACAAGCCATTGGAGCGGCGCAGAGCCAGCGCCACATCCGTGCCATCGTACTCACGGGGGCAGGTAGCAAAGCGTTTTGCGCGGGCGCCGATTTGCAATCCACCAACGCCTTCACCACGGATTATTCGGAGCCGCACGGCCATCTGGCCCAACTGCTGCGTGTGGCCAAAGCCAGCACGGTGCCCCTGATCGCTCGGATCAACGGTGCTTGCATGGCAGGCGGTATGGGCCTGATGAGCATGTGCGACCTGGCTGTGGCTGCGCGCCATGCGGTATTTGGACTGCCGGAGGTGAAGGTGGGCGTGTTCCCGGCGCAGGTACTCAGCGTGCTGCAACATTTGATACCTCGGCGCAAGCTAGCTGAGATGTGTCTGACCGGCGAGCCCATAGGCGCCCAGCAGGCGCTGGACTACGGACTGGTGAACTACCTAAACGATGAGGGCAGCGATGTGGATGCCAAGCTGCAGTGGCTAGTAGACCGGCTGCTGGACAAATCGCCCGCAGCCATCCGTCGCGGCCTCTACACCATGAAAAAAGTGGAGGCTATGGCATTTGAAGAAAGTATGGCGTTTACGGAAAGTCAGATTGCGCTCTTCACTCTTACCGAAGACGCCAAAGAAGGCCAGGCCGCCTTCCGCGAAAAACGTTCGCCTCTCTGGAAAGGGAACTGAGTTGTGATCTGCACGCTTCATTCACCATGCTGACAGCGCTTGTCTTGATTTTTATAGTGGCCTATGCAGCTATTACGCTCGAGCACCCCTTAGGCATTAACAAGTCAGCCTCTGCCCTGATGGGTGCGGGCCTGCTGTGGACGCTGTATGCCCTTTCGGTCTCTGACCCCGCAGTGGCGTCAGCCCAGTTAAGCGAGTCCCTGATGGGCACCGCGCAAATTGTTTTCTTCTTGATCGGTGCGATGACCATCGTGGAGGTGGTGGACGCGCACGATGGCTTTGAGGTCATCACCGCGCGCATTCGTACCACCCAGCTGTCATCGCTGATGTGGCTAGTGGGTTGGGTGACGTTTTTCCTAAGCGCTATTTTGGACAACCTGACGACCGCCATCGTGATGGTATCGCTGATGAAGAAGCTGCTGGATAAGCACGATGACCGCCTGTTTTTCGCGGGCATCATCGTCATTGCTGCCAATGCTGGCGGGGCCTGGACCCCGATTGGGGACATCACTACCACCATGCTGTGGATCGGCGGGCAAATTACCGCAGTTTCCATTATGAAAGCTGTGTTTCTGCCAGCGGTAGTCAGCCTGTTGATCCCACTGGCGCTCATTGCGATACAACTGCGTAGCAAGCCAGTGATCGCGCCGCGTGCGACAACGACGGCGCAGGGCACGGCAACGCAATTTGAGAAGACCTTGATGTTCATCCTGGGTCTGGGTATTTTGGTAGCGGTGCCTCTATTCAAGGCACTGACCCACCTGCCACCCTTCCTGGGCATCTTGTTTGGCCTGGGAATTTTGTGGGCAGTGGGCGACTTGGTGCATCGCAAAAAAAACGATGACGCCAAAGAACACTTCACGCTGGTGCGGGCGCTGACCCAGATTGATATGGGGTCGGTTGTTTTTTTTATCGGCATCTTGCTGGCGGTGGCAACGCTGGAACACGCCCACATCCTGTCCAGGTTGGCGGCCTGGCTCCAGGTTGCCGTAGGCCGCGAAGACGTCATAGTGATCCTCATCGGCTTGGTCAGTTCCATTGTGGACAATGTGCCGCTGGTGGCCGCGTCCATGGGCATGTACCCGCTCACGCAATACCCAACCGACCACTTCCTGTGGGCGTTCATGGCCTACTGTGCTGGAACCGGTGGGTCGATTCTGGTGCTCGGCTCGGCCGCGGGTGTCGCCGCCATGGGGCTAGAAAAAATTCAGTTCTTTTGGTACGTGAAACGTGTGAGCACGTTAGCCTTGGTTGGCTATCTGGCGGGCGCAGCCACCTACCTCATACAGCACCACCTGACCCACTGAAACATCCATTTATCAGGACCATATCCACCTATGTCTGACACCACATTCGACTACATCGTTATTGGCGGTGGCACCGCCGGCTGCCTGCTAGCCAATCGGCTGAGCGCAGATGCATCGCAACGTGTTTTGCTGATTGAAGCGGGCCGCAAAGATGATTACCACTGGATTCATATTCCTGTGGGTTATCTGTATTGCATTGGTAACCCGCGCACGGACTGGCTCTACAACACCGAACCCGATGCTGGACTGAACGGTCGTGCACTGCGCTACCCGCGTGGCAAAACGCTGGGTGGTTGCAGCAGTATCAACGGCATGATTTACATGCGCGGCCAGGCCCGCGACTATGACGGCTGGGCCCAACTGGTGGGCGATAGCAGTTGGACCTGGGAGCAGTCACTGCCCTACTTTCAATTGCACGAAGACCATTACAAGGGTGCCGATGCGCTGCATGGTGCGCGCGGCACGCTGCCGACCTTACTGCAAGACAACGGCTCGACCTACCGCAAAGTTCTGCGGCATCGACAAGCCGGCGGCGAATGGCGTATTGAGAAACAGCGCCTGCGCTGGGATGTGCTGGACGCATTTGCCCAGGCGGCGGTGCAGGCCGGTATTCCCGCCACGGACGACTTCAACCGCGGAACCAATGAGGGCGTGGGCTACTTTGAAGTCAACCAGAAAGCGGGTTGGCGCTGGAACACCGCCAAAGCTTTTTTGCGCCCCACTTGCTATGCCCGCCCTAACTTTGAACTCTGGACCAGTGCCCAGGTAAGCAAGCTCACGCTAGAGCCCAACACGAGCGGCACAGGCGGCGCTCTGCGGTGTACCGGCGCGCAAGTGTGGGACGGCCACGCGATGGTGCAAGTTACTGCGCGCAAGGAGGTTATCTTGTGCGCCGGTGCGGTGGGCTCACCACAGATATTGCAGCTCTCGGGACTGGGCGCTGCACAGCGGTTGCAAAACCTGGGCATCGCAGTTCAAAAAGACCTGCCTGGTGTCGGTGAAAACCTGCAAGACCATTTGCAAATTCGTGCCGTGTTTAAGGTCGACAGCGCAGTGACCCTCAACACCCAGGCCAGTACGTTGTGGGGCAAAGCCAAGATGGGGCTGGAGTACGCATTCAAGCGCAGCGGCCCGATGAGCATGGCTCCCAGCCAGTTGGGCGCGTTTACGCGCAGCGATCCGGCTCAGCCCTATCCAAACCTCGAATATCACGTTCAGCCGCTGAGCCTGGAAGCCTTTGGCCAGCCGCTGCACAGCTTTGATGCAATGACGGCCAGCGTGTGCAACCTCAACCCCACCAGCCGCGGCACGGTGCACATTAAGACGCCCGTGTTTACGGATGCGCCCGCCATTGCACCGAACTACCTGAGCACCGATCAGGACCGCAAAATTGCAGCTGACTCATTGCGCATCACGCGCAACATCATGGCCCAGCCCGCCATGCAAAAGTACCAACCCGTGGAATACAAACCGGGCACGCAGTTCCAGACCGATGCCGAGTTGGCGCAACTGGCAGGCGATATAGCGACCACGATTTTCCACCCCGTAGGTACTACCAAGATGGGACGCGAAGACGATAGAACCGCGGTGGTGGATTCGCGTCTCAGGGTGCACGGCGTGGCTGGCCTGCGTGTGGTGGATGCCGGTGTGATGCCGCTCATTACAAGTGGCAACACCAACTCTCCCGCGCTGATGATTGCCGAGAAAGCAGCGCAGTGGATTGTGGAAGATGCACTGATACAAACGAAGGGTAAATCCTGATACCGAAGCCTGTAGGGGTCGGATACATTGCAGGGACTTTACGCAAAGCGGCAACTGCGAAGCGACTGAAGCGAGAGCCGAGGAGACGGCAAAAATTAAAAATAACAACTGCATCCGCATAGAGATACAGTTTCAAAAAGCACTGGTAACCCCAGTGCTTTTTTTATGGCGACAATTCCCCCATGGAACTGTTACTTGCCTCTATTGCCTCGCTGCTTGCCGGTTGTATTGACGCTATCGTGGGCGGGGGCGGGTTGATTCTGGTCCCAGCCCTGTTCGCCATTTTCCCCACCACGCATCCGGCCACTCTGTTTGGCACCAACAAGGGCGCCGCTGTTTGGGGTACCGGTATTGCAACCGTGCAATACAGTCGCCGCGTAACATTGCCGTGGCATGCGCTGGGTCCGGCAGCCGGTGCGGGGTTCGTCGGCTCCTTGGCTGGTGCGTGGCTGGTCACCGTGGTGTCCCCTGACTTTTTGCGCAAAGTGCTGCCCGCTGTGCTGCTGATAGTCTTGCTCTACACGCTGGCCAAGAAAGAACTTGGTCACACGCACACGCCACGATTTTCGGGCCAACAAGAAGCCTGGGCAGCCAGCACAGTGGGCTTGCTGATTGGCTTTTACGATGGGTTTTTTGGTCCTGGCACCGGCAGCTTTTTTGTATTTTTGTTGGTACGCTGGCTGGGTTATGACTTTTTGCATGCCTCGGCTGGTGCCAAGCTGCTCAACACCGCCACCAACTTGGCCGCTCTGCTGCTGTTCACCCTCACAGGCCATGTATGGTGGCACTTTGCACTGGTAATGGGACTCACTAACGTGATGGGAAGCTTGCTGGGAACGCATTTAGCGCTCAAGCACGGCACAGGCTTCGTGCGCGGCGTGTTCATTGCAGTGGTGTCCGCGTTGATTCTGAAAACCAGTTGGGACGCCTTCTTGCGTTCCGGTTTAACGTGACAGATTGGCGCTGGCGGGCAGTGCAGGTCCTACACTTGCAGCGGTGGGTGTTTTGATGTCTTCGCGCGGCCAAGATACCTCAGCGGCTACCCGGGGTTTGCCAGTGGGGGCGGTCGCCAAGCCCTTACTCACCGCAACCAGATCTTCGGCGCTGGGGTACTGCCCCAGGAGCCAATAATCAAATACTCGCCGTGCAATCGGGGCAGCAGAGGCAGAGCCAAAACCCGCGTTTTCCACAATCACGGCCAGCGCTATTTGGGGTACGTCGGCTGGAGCAAAAGCAGTGTAGAGCGAATGGTCACGCTGGCGTTCTTCCATGCGGGCAGCGTTGTATTTTTCTTTCTGGCTCAAGCCCACGGCCTGGGCCGTGCCCGTCTTGCCACCACTGATGTATCCAGCGCCAGCAAAAACGCGCGCCGACGTGCCCTCCTTGGTTACCGCCACCATAGCTTGGCGAACAACCTCTACATTTTCAGGCTTGAAGCCCAAGTTGTCGGGCGGCGGTTTGGGCACGGCTACCTGAATGTGGGTCGTGGCATCCTGCGTGCCAATTACCAATTGGGGCTTGAATCTGGTTCCCCCATTGGCCATGATAGACACCGCCTGCGCCAGTTGCAACATCGTGAAGTTGTTATATCCCTGGCCAATCCCTAATGAAATGGTCTCACCCGCATACCACCGTTGCTGCTCGGGGCGCTTGTAATATTTCTTTTTCCACTCCTGGCTGGGCAAGACACCGCGGACCTCGCCAAAGATATCTATGCCCGTGATTTGCCCAAAGCCCAGAGGCGCCATAAAGTCATGCATACGGTCCACGCCCAGCTCATTGGCCAGCGAGTAAAAGTAGGCATTGCTGGAATTAACGATGGCCCCACGCATATCCATGATGCCGGTCTTATCTGACTCGGGGCTGCCAAAGCGGTGGCCACCAAACATGTAAAAACCGGGGTCATTGATCAGCGTGGCGGGCGTGCGCTGCCCCAACTCCAGCGCGGCCAAGGCCATGAAAGGTTTGTACGTCGACCCTGGCGGGTAGGTGCCGCGCAAGGCCCGGTTCAGCAAGGGTTTGTCGAGAGACTCATTGAGCATCTGCCAGTTGTCCTGGTCGATGCCATCTACAAAGAGGTTGGAATCGAAGGTGGGTTTGCTGACAAAGGCCAGCACTTCGCCATTGCGAGGGTCAATGGCTACCAGCGCACCGCGGCGGTCACCAAACATGTCTTCGACTAATTTTTGCAGCTTGATATCGATCGACAGAACAATCACATTACCCGGTGTGGACGGGGTGCTGGCCAGCTTGCGCACTGCCCGGCCAGCCGCCGAGGTTTCTACGCGCTCCACGCCTGTGATGCCGTGGAGCTGACTCTCAAAGCTCTGCTCCACGCCCAGTTTGCCGATGTACTCGGTGCCGCGGTAATTGGCCTGGTTGTCATCGTCCTCAATTTGTGCTTTCTCTGCCAGGTTAATGCGGCCGATGTAGCCAATCACGTGGCTGGCCAACTCGCCATACGGATAGCTGCGAAACAGTCGCGCTCGGATTTCAACCCCCGGGAAACGGAAGCGTTGGGCGGCAAAACGAGCGACCTCGGCATCGGTCAGGCGGGTGCGGATGGGCAGCGATCCAAAGCTCTTGGCTTCCTCCATCAGCTTTTTGAATCGCCGACGGTCGCGGCTGGTGATGTCCAAAATCTTGGCCAGCTCGTCAATCGTACTCTCGAGATTGGCGGTTTTGGACGGTGTGATCTCCAGCGTGTAAGCAGAATAGTTACTGGCTAGCACTACACCATTGCGATCTTGGATCAAGCCTCGGTTGGGCACGATAGGCACAATTGCCGTGCGGTTGCTCTCGGCCTGCGCGCGCAAGTCGTCGTGGCGTACGATTTGCAAGTACACCAGGCGCGACAGCACCAAAACAAAACAAAACACCACGGCCATGCTGAGCACGAACACACGCGTGCGAAAACGCGCCAGATCGACTTCGACGTTACGTAACTCGGTCACAGTGGCCTATGCGCATCCGGGTCGGGTGCGCGGCGCTGGGGCATCAACAAAAGTACCGTAGCCAAAGGCCACAGTGCGGCCTCCAGCAATGGCGCGATGAACACGCCGAAACCCGGAAAGTTGCCGCCGGCCAGCATGCGCGCACCCAGCTCCACCGCATGCGCCACCGCAAACAAAGGCAGCACCTGCGCCGCCTGCGATGGCACCGTGAACCACAACAAACGGCGGTGGATGGCAATAGCCAGATAGCTCAGCACCGTATAGGCCAGCGCATGCTGACCCAGCAGGGCACCTTGGTGTACATCCATCAATAAACCAAACACGAAGGCCACGACGATGCTGACGCGCAAAGGCTGGTGCACCGTCCAAAACACCAACACTACGGCAAGCACATCGGGCGTCCAGGTAGCGCGACCCCACAGGCCCATGTTTTGCAACATATTGAGTGTGAGCGCTGCCAACAAACTGCCCCAGACGAATAGCGGATTGACGGGCAACAGCAGCTGTTGCCCCGGACGCATGATCATTTCGCAGCTCCATTTCTACCCACCGCAGGACGTGGATCAGGCGTGGGGCGTGGCGGAATCTGCGTGGTGAGCGGCTCCAGCACCATCACGTGTCCGGTTCCTGCCACTTGGGCCAACGGCACGCAGTACACACGCGCAAAGGCGGTGTCCACGCGGCGTTCAATTTTCTCAATACGAGCAACCGGCAGACCTGGTGGATAAACACCGTCGACACCGCTGGTGGTCAGCAAATCGCCCACAGCCACATCAGCGTTGGCCGCCATGTAACGCAGCTCCATCGCATCAGCGTGGATACTCATGTCACCAAAGGCCACGCCGCGCGCACCGGTGCGGGTGTTCAGCACTGGGATCGCGTGATCACGATCGGTCAGGAGGGTGACTTCACTGACCAGCGGGTAAACCCGGGTCACCTGGCCGACCACCCCCATCTCATCCACCACTGGAGAGCCCAGGGATATGCCGCTGAGGACTCCTTTGTCGATGACAACCTTGCGCGTGTACGGATCAGCGGCGTCGTAGATGACCTGGGCTGGGTTGGCGGTAGATTGCAGACGATCACGCATGCCGATGAGCTTGCGCAGACGCTCGTTCTCCAGCGCCAATTGTTCGGCCTGGTTGATGCGCAAGGATTGGGTAATGCGCATGTTTTGTGCTGCATCACGCGCAGCCTGCGCCGTGTCGAGCGAAGCGAAATACACCGAGACGGCACGCACCGCATTGACGGGTTGCAACGCCAGCCATTGCACGGGGTAAAGCGCGGTGGCCACAGCAACGCGCACGGGCTGCATGACTTTGAAGCGGGCGTCGGCCACCATCAAGAAGAACGCCAGGGCGCTGCACACGGCGAGCTTGGACAGAGCCGATGGACCCTGCCGGAAGAAGGGAGGAGGCTCTCGGTTCAGCGTACCTAGTGGCATCGCTGGCCCCGACTCTTATTCGCTGGTGAAAATAGAACCCAGGCGCTCCATCTGCTCCAGCGCAATGCCACAACCGCGCACCACACAGGTCAGAGGGTCTTCGGCCACTAAGACCGGCAGACCGGTTTCTTCGGCCAGCAGACGGTCCAGATCACGCAACAACGCGCCACCGCCGGTGAGCATCATGCCGCGGTCTGCTATGTCAGCACCCAACTCAGGCGGGGTTTGCTCCAGCGCATTTTTCACGGCTGAGACAATACTGTTCAGAGGATCGGTCAGAGCTTCGAGAATTTCATTACTTGATATGGTGAAGCTGCGGGGCACACCCTCGGACAGGTTGCGGCCGCGCACTTCCATTTCTTTTACTTCCGAACCGGGAAAGGCTGAACCGATTTTTTTCTTGATGGCTTCTGCAGTGGGCTCACCGATCAACATGCCGTAATTACGGCGGATGTAATTAATGATGGCATCGTCAAAACGGTCACCACCCACGCGCACAGAGCCCTTGTAAACCATGCCGCCGAGGGAGATGACGCCGACTTCAGTGGTACCACCACCAATGTCCACCACCATCGAGCCGCTGGCTTCCGATACGGGCAAACCTGCACCTATGGCTGCGGCCATGGGTTCTTCAATCAGATACACATCGCTGGCACCGGCGCCAAGAGCCGATTCGCGAATCGCGCGGCGCTCGACTTGAGTGGAGCCACAGGGTACGCAAATGATGATGCGCGGGCTAGGACGAAAAATGCCCCGGGGATGCACCATTTTGATAAATTGCTTGAGCATTTGCTCAGTAACCGTAAAGTCGGCAATCACGCCGTCTTTCATCGGACGGATGGCCTCAATGTTGCCAGGGACCTTGCCCAGCATAGCTTTGGCTTCTTTGCCGACGGCCTGAATGGTCTTTTTGCCTTGGGGGCCGCCTTCGTGGCGGATGGCTACAACAGAGGGTTCGTCGAGGACGATGCCCTGTCCGCGCACAAAGATCAGGGTGTTGGCGGTACCTAAGTCGATGGCCAGGTCGGTAGAAAAGTACTGCCGAAAAGCGCTAAACATCACATTCCTCTCAGGTGTACAGAGCGCTTCGGCCCTGCACCACCATGGTTCAATCGTTAAAAAATCGTAAGCTTGGCGTCAAATAAGACGGTTTTCCGCCTGACGCGCTAAAGACGGGATAATAACCGATTGCCTGTGAATAACCTGCCCCGGCGTGGCTCATTCGGCCTGATTTACCTTTGCTTTCAACCTATCTAGCACCATGTCACTGACATCTTCCGACATCGCGCGCATTGCCAGTCTGGCCCGCCTGGAACTGCAACCGGCCGAAAGCGCGCGTTTACTCACCCAAATGAACGATTTTTTCGGAATCGTCGAGCAAATGCGATCTGTTGATACCCACGGACTGGAGCCGCTGGCCCACCCTGTGATCACCCAGTCCGACATGGTCCTGCGTCTACGCCCCGATTTAGTAAGCGAGCCCAACCAGCGCGAGGCCAATCAAAAAAGCGCTCCGGCCGTGGAACGCGGTCTGTTTTTGGTGCCCAAGGTCATCGATTAATTTTTGACAGTCCCCCCAACGACTTTATGACGATACTTTCTACCTCCGCTGCGCATGACTTGACGGTGCACGAACTGCAAACCGCACTGGCCAACAAAGAGGTGTCCGCCGTGGAGCTGGCCGAACACTTTTTGGAGCGCAGCCGGGCGCATGCGAATTTGGGCGCTTTTGTAGACTTGCAACCCGAAGTCACGTTGGCCCAAGCCCGCGCAGCAGATGCGCGCATAGCCGCGTGCGTTGCCCGCGCGTTGGACGGCGTTCCACTGGCCCACAAAGACATTTTTGTGACCCGCGACTTTGCGACCACGGCAGGTTCGCGCATGCTTAAGGGCTACCAGTCGCCGTTTGATGCCACGGTGGTCGCCAAGCTGGCTGATGCTGGCATGGTCACACTGGGCAAGCTCAATTGCGATGAGTTCGCCATGGGCTCCAGCAACGAAAACTCGGCCATCGCAGCCATAGGACACGACGGCGTAGTACCCGTGCGAAATCCCTGGAATTTGGACCGCATTCCCGGCGGATCCTCGGGGGGCAGCGCGGCGGCGGTGGCTGCACGCCTAGCCCCTGCGGCCACCGGCACCGACACGGGCGGATCCATTCGCCAACCGGCCTCGTTTTGCGGCATCACTGGCATCAAACCCACCTACGGTCGCGCATCGCGTTACGGCATGGTGGCCTTTGCGTCCAGCCTAGACCAGGCTGGCCCTATGGCTCGCACGGCGCAAGACTGTGCGCTGCTTCTGAGTGCCATGTGCGGCCCCGATCCTGATCGTGATTCCACATCCCTGGATGTACCCGCCGAAGACTTCACACTCGGCCTGAACAACTCCATTGAAGGCCTACGCATTGGCATACCCAAAGAATTTTTTGGTGAAGGCCTGAGTGCCGATGTACGTGAAAGAGTGGACGCCGGGCTCAAGCAATATGAAGCCTTAGGTGCCAAGCTGGTGCCCATTACTTTGCCGCGTACCGAGCTGTCGATTCCGGTGTACTACATCATTGCGCCGGCGGAAGCGTCGAGCAATTTGAGCCGCTTTGATGGTGTGAAGTTTGGCCACCGCGCCGATACGTACACCGACTTGGCTGACATGTACAAGAAGACCCGTTCTGAGGGTTTTGGCGACGAGGTAAAACGCCGCATCATGATCGGCACCTATGTGTTGAGCCACGGCTACTACGATGCCTACTACCTGCAGGCGCAAAAGATTCGCCGGATGATTGCAGACGATTTCCAAAACGCCTTCAAAGATTGCGATCTGATTGCAGGGCCGGTAGCGCCGACTGTGGCCTGGAAACTAGGCGAAAAATCGGATGCCCCCATGGCCAACTACCTGGCTGACATCTTCACACTACCCGGCTCGCTGGCGGGTTTGCCCGGTATAAGCATTCCGGTGGGATTTGGCGCCGACAAGATGCCTGTGGGCATGCAATTGCTGGGCAACTATTGCCAGGAGGCCCGCTTGCTGAATGCGGCACACCGCTTCCAGCAAGCCACCGATTACCACTTGGCCAAGCCCGCAGGATTCTGACCATGAGCAAGAACATAGACGTGAGCGTGAACACATTTGAAGCACAACAACAGGGCCGCCCGACCGGTCCGTTAGTAGCAGGCTATGAAGTCATCATCGGGTTTGAGACCCATGCCCAGCTCTCTACCCAATCCAAGATTTTTTCGCGCGCATCTACAGCCTTTGGTGCGGAGCCCAACACGCAAGCCTGCGCGGTAGATCTAGCCCTGCCCGGTACGCTGCCGGTGATGAACAAGGGCGCGGTGGAGCGTGCTATTCAGTTCGGCCTGGCGATTGGCGCCCACATTGCGCCCCGCAGCGTTTTTGCGCGCAAAAACTACTTCTACCCCGACCTGCCCAAGGGCTACCAGATCAGCCAGTTCGAGATCCCTGTGGTGCAAGGTGGTGCGGTGGAGTTCTTCCTGGGTGAAGAGAAAAAATCCGTGCGCCTGGTGCGTGCCCACCTGGAAGAAGACGCGGGCAAATCGCTGCACGAAGACTTCATTGGGCAAAGCGGCATTGACTTGAACCGTGCCGGTACACCTTTGTTGGAAATCGTAACCGAGCCGGATATGCGGTCGAGTGTCGAGGCTGTGGCCTACGCCAAAGAGCTGCACAAAATCGTGACCTGGATCGGCATCTGCGATGGCAATATGCAAGAGGGCTCATTCCGCTGCGATGCCAATGTATCTGTGCGCAAGCCCGGCCAACCGCTGGGTACACGCCGCGAGATTAAGAATCTGAACAGCTTCAAGTTCATGCAGCAGGCCATCGACTACGAGATACGCTGGCAGATTGAACACATTGAAGACGGCATCGCCATTCAACAAGCCACCGTGCTGTTCAACCCCGACACCGGTGAGACGCGCGCCATGCGCACCAAGGAAGATGCGGCGGACTACCGCTACTTCCCCGATCCGGATCTGCCACCGCTGGTGATTTCAGCGCAGTGGGTGCAAGACGTACGCGGCCAGATGGCCGAGCTGCCACGCGTCATGGCGGAGCGTTTTGTACGCGACTACGGCTTGTCGGAATACGATGCAACCCTGCTAACCCAGAGCCAGGCATTGGCGCGCTACTTTGAAGCCGCGGCCGAGGCCAGCGGTCAGGCCAAGCTGGCCAGCAACTGGATCATGGGCGAAGTGTCGCGCCGGTTGAATGCGCAGGACCTTAATCTGAATGCGGTGCCCGTATCGGCCGTACAACTGGGAGCGTTGATTGGCCGCATTGCCGACAAAACGGTGTCCAACAACGCAGCAAAGCAAGTCTTTGATGCGCTCTGGTCGGGCGAAGACTCCGACGTCGACACTCTCATCGAGTCCAAAGGCCTCAAGCAGATGAACGACACCGGCGCGCTAGAAGCCATCATCGACGAAGTGATTGCCGCCAACGCCAAAAACGCAACTGAATTCAAAGCCGGAAATGAGAAGGCACTGAACGCGCTGGTTGGCCAGATCATGAAGGCCAGCAAGGGCAAGGCGAATCCGCAACAGGTCAACGACCTGTTGCGCAGCAGATTAGCTTAACGCAGCCACTCATCCCACCCGCGCATCGTCCTAGCGGGCGGGTGTATTCAGCGTCCAGAGCTGGCGCAGGCGCGTCAGCTCATCATCAAAGCGAACGTTGACGCGGCGAATTTCTGATTCCTGCTCGTCGATAAAACGCTTTTGTACGGTCTGACTCTGGATGTTTTCTTCCAGTTGGCGGCGCACATAAGCCGGGGCCTTGATCGGGTCCTTTTTGTAGAACTCCATTTCTTCGTCGATGGCCACGCGCTGGCGGGCCAATTCTGTCAGGCGGTTTTTGGCTGCTTGGATCACCACGGTGATTTGCGCAAGGGCTTCGCGACGTTCACCGTCATGCACTTCCTTATTGGGGTAACGGGTCAACAGGGCGCGGTCACGGCGACGTTCGTCCAGCGTTTTGTTGCGCTCTTCAATCTCGCGTTTTTCCTTCTGCTCTTGCTCGGCTTTTTCCATCGGTGTGAGCGTTGGTCCCACTTTGGCCCGCACAGTACCGCTCGGGTTCAACACCTTTTGTTCGCGATCCGTGCATTCTGGAATGGGCCGGTCTGATGTGAGCTTGCGACCCTTGGCATCCGTGCAGGTGTACACCCCGGGGATGATGGGAGACTGCGCATGTGCCGCAACGCCCACCGCCCACAGGGCCAGCCCGATGGCTACTCCCGCTACGCCACCTCGCGCCCGACCATTCACTTTACGCATGCTTGCCCTTCATCTACCCCGTACCGCTGGCGGTAGGCCAGCACCCGTTGGTGAACTTCGTCTGTCGCACCCCCGCCACGTTTTGCCAGATACTGCATCAAATCGCCCAGGTTCGCAATCGCAGACACCTGTAGCCCCAATTGATTGCGCACATACTGCACGGCGCTGTAGGGTACATCCTGACCGTTGTCAGTTGCCTTTTCCTGGCGGTCCAGCGCAATCAGTACCGCGTGCGGCGTCGCACCGGCGGCTTCGATGATCGCAATCGACTCGCGTGCCGCAGTACCCGCAGACATCACATCGTCCACAATTAAAACCCGGCCTTTGAGGGGTGCGCCTACCAGCGTGCCACCTTCGCCATGGTCTTTAGCTTCCTTGCGGTTGTAGGCAAACGGCACGTTGCGGCCGCGGCGTGCCAGCTCGACGCAGAGCGCCGCGCCCAGCGGAATACCCTTGTAGGCTGGGCCAAAGACCATGTCAAATTCAACGCCACTCTCAATCAGACGCTGGGCATAGAATTCAGCCAAGCGTCCCAGTTTGGCACCGTCGTCGAACAGGCCTGCGTTGAAAAAATAGGGGCTGATGCGCCCGGCTTTGGTTTTGAACTCGCCGAACTTGAGCACGCCGCATTCGACCGCAAACTGTACAAATTCCTGGGCCAAAACATCGGTGGTGGTGTCTGTGTTCAGGTCCTGCTTTTCCATGGGAGTTTTCCTTGTTTAAATTGACCAGCCTGAATCTCAACGGTATTCGCTCTGCGGCCAACAAAGGGCTCGAAGCCTGGCTGGACCAGCACCAGCCTGATTGTATTTGTGTGCAGGAGGTCAAAGCACAGCAGACCGACATTGCCGGGCGCTTTGAATCCCTCTCGGGCATGAATGGCCACTTCCAGTTTGCCGAGAAGAAGGGCTATTCGGGTGTGGGCGTGTACTCCCGCCACGAGCCCAGCGATGTGATCATTGGCTATGGGTCCAGCGAATTTGACGCAGAAGGCCGCTACGTAGAGCTGCGTTTTGACACCCCAAAAAGCAAGCTGTCTATCATCAGCAGCTACTTTCCCAGCGGATCCTCGGGCGAGGAACGGCAGGCGGCCAAATTCCGGTTTTTGGGCGAGATCTACCCCCATTTGCAAGCGCTGAAAGCCGAGCGCGAGTTCATCCTGTGTGGCGACATCAATATCGCCCACACCCAGAATGATTTGAAGAACTGGCGCAGCAATCAGAAGAATTCTGGCTTCACCCCCGAAGAGCGCGACTGGATGACCAAGCTGCTGGACGATGGCGGCCTGGTGGATGTGTACCGCAAGCTGCAACCCGACACCACGGACACCTGCTACACCTGGTGGAGCGCACGCGGCCAGGCCTATGCCAACAACGTGGGCTGGCGGCTGGACTACCACCTGGCCACGCCCGCCTTGGCCGCCTTTGCGCGGCGCGAGGCTATTTTCAAAGACATCAAGTTCTCGGACCACGCGCCCATTACGGTGGAATACGACTGGAATCCTTGAGTTGCCAGCGTCAGTTTGCTATCTATTTTGTAGCTACACAGACAGGTACCACCAGGGCCCCCGGCCGATTTGATCTAAAAACGGTTATTTTGATGCCGCAGACGTGCGGGCGCGCTGGTACAGCGGCATGACCTTGGGCAGGTTGGCCTGAATCTCGGCAATGCGGCTGGCGCCAGATGGGTGGGTAGACAGCCACTGCGGCGGCGCGCCCTTGTTGGCCGCCCCCATCTTTTGCCAGAGCGTGACCCCGGCGCGCGGGTCGTATCCGGCTCGGGCTGCCAGCTCCATGCCGACCAAGTCGGCCTCGGATTCATCCTCGCGACTGAACTCCAGGGTCAGCAAATTGGCGCTGCCCCGAGCCACCCCGTTGCTGATGTTGGGGTCGATACCGAATTTGTAAGACGCTATTGCCCCTAGCACCGACGCAATACCATGGGTGGCCGCACTTTTGGCCATGCGCTCGCGGGCATGCTCGCGCAACGCGTGGGCCATCTCGTGGCCCATCACCATGGCGACTTCGTCGTCGCTCAGTTGCAGTTTTTGCAGGATGCCGGAGTAGAACGCAATCTTGCCGCCGGGCATACAAAAAGCGTTGATCTGGCTGGAGCCCAGCAGGTTGACCTCCCAGCGCCAGTCTTTGGCGCGCGGGTTCCAGGCCATCGCATGCGGAATGATGCGCTGGGCAATGGCACGCAGGCGTTTGAGCTGCGGCTGGTCCGCTGCCGCCAGGGCGTTCTTTTGGGCACCTTGCTGCAACAGTTGCGCGTATTGCTGCCCGGCAGAGCGCTCCACCGTCTCGGCCGGCACTAGCTTGGCCATGGGCGAGATGCCGCCGACGTCCACCCCCTCACGCGCGGCCAGCGGCTGCGCCATCAACGCACACACGGTCAGTAGGGCAAGCGCCCGTGGGTGCACGGCGGTCGGGAACGATAGAGACATGCCGTTATTATTCCCGCATGAAACAACCGACGCCCGGCCCGACCGACGGTGCCCCTGACGCTACAACGGGCAAAACCACCAGCACGTCCCTCAAAGCCTGGTTGCAGACCCTCAGGGTCTACCTGGAGCCTGCCTCCTTGCGCATGCTGTCTTTGGGCTTCTCGGCGGGGCTGCCACTGGCGCTGGTGTTTGGCACCTTTTTCTTTTGGCTGCGCGAGGCCGGCATTGACCGCACCACCATTGGTTACCTGAGCTGGGTTGGCATGGCCTACACCTTCAAATGGGTGTGGTCACCCTTAGTGGACCGCATGCCTATTCCGCTGCTGACCCGTGCCCTGGGGCGCCGGCGCAGTTGGCTGGTGGTTTCGCAATTGGTCATTGCAGGCGGCTTGGTGGGCATGGCGTTTAACAACCCGCAGTTGGCACTGGCACCGGCGGTGTGGTGCGCCATTGCGGTGGCGTTTGGATCGGCCACCCAAGACATTGCGCTGGACGCCTTTCGCATTGAGTCTGCCGACAGCGAGCACCAGGCCGCCCTATCGGCCACCTACTTGGCGGGCTACCGCCTGGCGATGATCTGGTCGGGCGCTGGCGCCTTGGTGATTGCCGCCCGTTCCGAAGTACCCAATGCCGCCCTCTACCAGCACAGCGCTTGGCAAGTAGCGTATCTGGTGATGGCGGCCAGCATGTTGCCGGGGCTGCTGACCGTGTTATTTTCTAAAGAGCCCGTGCACCGCGTGCTACCCGCCAGCCGTAACGCCGTGGAATGGCTGCGCGGCGCGCTGGTCGAGCCTTTTGCCGACTTTTTGACGCGCTACGGCAAGCACGCTGTGCTGATCTTGGCGCTGATTGCGATTTACCGCATCAGCGATGTGGTGCTGGGCATCATGGCCTACCCATTTTTTGTGGACCTAGGGTTTACCAAGGAAGAGGTGGCGGCGGTCAGCAAGATCTACGGCGTCATCATGACGTTGGTGGGCGCGTTTGCCGGTGGTGTGCTGGCCCTGCGCATGGGGGTGATGCGCGTGCTGATGCTGGGTGCCGCGCTCAGCGCGGCCAGCAATCTGCTGTACGCCTGGCTGAGCAGCCGTGGGCACGACTTGAGTGCGCTGGTATTTGTGATTTCGGTCGACAACTTGGCCGGGGGCATTGCCACCTCCGCCTTCATTGCCTATATGTCGTCGCTGACCAATGTGAACTACTCGGCCACCCAGTACGCCTTGTTCAGCTCCATGATGTTATTGCTGCCTAAGTTTTTGGCGGGTTACTCTGGGCTGTTTGTGGATAACTTTGGTTACAACAGCTTTTTCATCGCTACCGCGCTTTTGGGGCTGCCTGTTTTGTTGCTGGTGTGGTTAGCTTCCAGGGTCAAAATAGCCTGAGGCCCAGGTAAAACGTGCCTGGGTAGCTATGTTTTTTATAGCACATTAGTTTTACCCAACTTTACGTTGCTCGCGTGGTGGCTACATCCGGCCGTCGGGCCGGAGCGCTAGACTTGTCCCCATGAGCCAACACATTTTGATCATTGAGGACGATTCCCGCCTGGCGGCCATGGTGTCGCAGTACCTGCAGCAGTCTGGTTACACCGTATCGCGCGCAGGCGATGGTGCCAGCGGCCTGAGCCAGATCAGTGCCCCTGCGCACGGACAAACGCCCGAGCTGGTTATCTTGGACTTGATGCTGCCTGACATGGACGGCCTGGAAGTGTGCCGCCGCATCCGTGCGCTGCCACCCACCCAAGCCCAAACGCCGGTGCTGATGCTAACCGCCAAGGGCGACCCGATGGACCGCATCATCGGCCTGGAAATTGGCGCTGACGATTACCTGCCCAAACCCTTTGAGCCGCGCGAGCTATTGGCGCGCATTCGCGCCGTGCTACGCCGCAAAGGCGAGGCTCCCACTACGGCACCCACCGCACTGCGATTTGGCGCGCTCGAAATTGACCGCGACGCACGCACGGTGCAAGTGCACGGCCAGGCCTGCGACTTAACGTCATACCAATTTGACCTGCTGGTAGCGCTGGCCGAACGCGCCGGGCGCGTGTTGACCCGTGACCAAATCATGGAAGCCGTGCGCGGGCGTGAGCTGGAGGCCTTTGACCGCTCGATTGACGTGCACATGGGCCGCATCCGCGCGGCTATAGAGGCCGATGCCAAGGACCCCAAACGTATCCTGACCGTGCGCGGTGTGGGCTATGTGTTTGCCCGCCAGCAGGACTAGACCATGCTGCCAATGCAGGCCACGCTGAATAAGCTGTACATCCGCATCTGGCTGGCCGTGGTGCTGGCCGTAGCGGTACTTACCTTGTTGGTGGGGTGGGCTTGGCGCATGGCCGCCGACCCGCCGCTGCGCGAAGTGGTGGTGCGCAACCAGGCCGGTGATGTGATTGGCAGCGGGCACGCCCGCGTGCGCCGCTTTGGCGGGCCTGCGCTACCGCCAGGGGTGACGGCTGGGTTGGGCGAACGCCCCGCACTGCCGCCGACCGGACCCGACAGCAGCCCGGGCCGCGACAACTCCGATGGCGAGGGCTCCGTGCGCGTGCCAGATGAATCCGTAAAGTTCAGCCGCGGCAAAGTCGGAGAAGGCCCCGAGTTTTTGGTTCGTATGCAAGATGGCCAGACCATTCACATGCACCTGCCAAGACCCAATAACAACTCCTGGCGTGCACCGTTTGGTTTTTTCTGGACGCTAGGCCTGGTCGCGATTGCCGTCGCACTGGCCACCTACCCGATCGTGCGGCGCCTGACGCGGCGGCTCGAATCCTTACAGCACAGCGTGGAGCAATGGGGCGACGGCAACTTGAGCGCTCGCGTGCCCGTGGCGGGTAATGACGAGGTGGGCTTCCTGGCCGAACGCTTCAACCACGCGGCGGAACAGGTGCAGGCACTCGTGGCTGCACGGGATGCACTGCTGGCCTCGCAAAAATCTTTGTTGGCCAACGCCTCGCACGAGCTGCGCTCGCCCCTGACGCGCATCCGAATGGGCCTGGAGCTGATGGGGGGTGGCCCGCAAACTCCAGCCCAAGATGAAATCGCCCGGAACATTGGTGAGTTGGACCAGCTGATTGACGAAATCTTGCTGGCCAGCCGACTCGACGCCAAAGAAGCCGACCTGGGCACGGTGGAGTCTGTGGACCTGGTGGGCCTGGCTGCCGAAGAATGCTCGCGCGGCCATGCCGCACTGGTATTGGAGTCTGACAGCCCCACACTGGTGGTACCCGGCGTAGCCAAGCTAATACGGCGCACGGTGCGTAATTTGCTGGAAAACGCCCACCGCTATGCCGATGGCGAAGTAACGCTGACGCTGGGCCAAGACCAAGACCAAGGCCAGGCCGTGATTACTGTATGCGACCAAGGCCCTGGGGTGCCAGCCGATCAGCAGCAGCGAATATTTGAGCCGTTTTACCGGCTGCCTGGGGCGTCCGAACGCGATGGTGGCGTCGGTTTGGGTTTGGCATTGGTGAAATCCATCGCGCAGCGCCACGGTGGCACGGTGAGCTGCCGCAATGCAGCAGGCGGTGGTGCGTGCTTTGAAATTCGTCTGCCAATTTGAAAAAACTGATAACTGCAGCTGGAAATACTTCGCAATATCCCCCGAACGGGGGATATCCCGTTTCTACGGCCCGTTTTATAGTCGTTTCCAGCTGCTGTCACACAGTTTTTAGAATTGAAATTCGCGCCGCTAGTAGCGCTTTTTCACCGGTTCCAACGACGTCCCTTCGGGGACTTTTACAAAGCCACCCTCGGGTGGCTTTTTTTTCGCCCTCACTCCCACCGACAATGCGCAGTTGGCTGCCCGCTGGGGTGGCGGTTTTCCAAGGAGCTTGGGGTGCTTGAAACAATGCTGCGTGGCGCAGTCGATCGTGACTTCTGGGCCGACTCGGGCTACCACCTGCTGGCGCAAGATCCCGCAGGCCATCTGGTCGTCACCGATGATTACTTACGCTATTTGCTGGAACGTCCTGAAGTAGCCCCCATTGCGAGCTCCTGTGCGGCGGAGCACGCCCTGCACGCCCGACTGCAGGCGGCACCGCGCGCAGAGATTGCACCACCCAGCTTGGCAGCGCTAGCCGATCGTGATGCCGCCGACAACTATGCGGTCTGGCTGCGATTTCGGGCACGACTTCTCGCCCACCCCACGCTAGAGGCCAGCTACAGAGCCTTGTTTGAAGGCGCTGGCGTCGATGTCGCACCCGTGTTGGTGGCGCAAATCACGCAGGTATTGCTGCGCCACGTGCTGGGCTCCCAAGCCACCGCGCTCGAGGCCCGCGCCGCCGAGATGCTGTTTCGCACACAAAAAATCTCCGTGCTGGAAGGCGGCTCCGTGATGGCAGCCGACCACGAGACGGTGGAGCGTCACGCGCTGTCGGGCGGGTTCGGTAGCGTGGGCGAATTACTCAGACAAGGCGGTGCGCCCCTGCGCAGCGTGGACCTGGATGTGCTGGGCGAAGACAACGCTGACATCTACTGGCCGCGCAGCAGCTTTTTTGACTTGGTGGTCAGCCTCAACCACGGCCAGCCGGTGCTAACAGCGCTATGCAAGGTACTGGAGCGCTGGATCGCACACTTTCTGCAGAGGGAGGTTCGCATTCAGACCGAGCGAGACATTGCGGACGAACACTGGGTGTGGCATGTGGGGCTGGACGCGCAGGCCAGCAGCATTCTCAATGACCTGTATACCGGCGCGGAGGTTGGCGAAGACCGCCTGCGCCGGCTGATGTGCCTATTCAGGCTGGAGTTTGTGAACCCCTCGGATATGCGGGCCGAGCTGGCTGGCAAGCCCGTCTATCTGGCGATGGCCATGGACGAACACCACCAGCTCAAGCTCAAACCCCAGAATCTGCTGCTCAACCTGCCGCTGGCGCGGCGATCCTGAGGTTCGTGCTACTCCGTAAATTTAGCGCGCTGCCTTGAAGTTGGTAAAGGTGCGGGTTTGCACCTTGCGCACGGCTTGGGGTAGCGCGTCCGGTGCGATCATGGTCTTGGTCGCCGCAGCGTCCAGGAAGATGCTCTTGTTCTCAGCCACGTCTTTCTTCACAAATTTAAGCGATGCCGCGTTGGGGTTGGCGTAGAACACCTTGTTGGTCAATGAGGCATGCACTTCGGGGCGCAAGATGTAGTTGATGAACAGGTGGGCATTGCCTACGTTCTTGGCGTCCTTGGGGATAGCCATAGTGTCAAAGAACAACGTTGCACCGGTCTTGGGCACCAGGGCTTCAATCACGATGGGTGTTTTGGATTTGGCTTTGGCGGCGCGGTCCTTGGCGATGTTGATGTCGCCCGAGAAACCCATCACCAGGCAGGTCGAGCCGCTGGCCATTTCTTCGATGTAGCCGGAGGACGAAAAACGCGTCACGAACGGACGAATCGCCTTGAGCACCTTGGCGGCTTCGGCGTAGTCATCGGGGTTCTTGCTGTAGGCAGGCTTGCCCGCGTACATCAGCGCGGCAGGTACCACCTCAGAGGCCGAGTCCAATACGCTCACGCCGCAGCTTTTGAGCTTGCTGGCGTACTGCGGGTCGAACAACAGGCTCCAGGCGTTATCCGGCATGGGCATGCCACCCAGGGCCTTTTTGACCTTGTCCACGTTGATACCCACGGTCACATAGCCCCAGAGCCAGTCGACCAGGTATTCATTGCCAGGGTCGACCTTGGCAAGTTGCTCCAGCAGGCCTTTGTCCAAGTTAGCCAAGTTGGGGAGTTTGGATTTGTCCAGCTTTTGCAGCAAGCCGCCTTCGATCTGCGTCTTGGCAAAGTGCGAGCCGGGCACGACGATGTCGTAGCCGGTCTTGCCGGCCACCAACTTGGCGTGCAGGATTTCGTTGTTGTCGTAGTTGTCGTAACGGACCTTGATGCCGGTCTCTTTCTCAAAATTCTTGATGGTGTCTTCGGCGATGTAGTCCGACCAGTTGTAAATATTGAGCACCTTGGTGTCGTCTGCAGCGCGTGCGCCCGTAACCGACACCACGGCGCTGGCCACCAGGGCCAGCGACAGGCCCAGCTTTTTCAGAGTGTTAGCCATTGCGATAGATCCTTCGATGAATGGAAAAAGGGATGGAGACAAAACGAGACGAAAGTCCGATACGTTGACGTGCATTGATCCTAGGCCAGCGCCTGCAGAAATCCTAGCACCCGCTCTGGGTGAATGTCTACCAAACACCGCGTATGGCCCAAAGGGCATTCGCGCGCAAAGCAGGGGGCGCAATCCAAAGACGGCTGGTAGCTGGGGTCTTGCTTGAGCCAGATTACATGGGCGGCGTCGCTCAAGGGGGGGGTGTGTAGCGGGCTGCTGGAGCCAAACAGGGCCACCTGCGGCACACCAAACGCGGCGGCTACATGCATCAGCCCTGAGTCGTTGCTGACCAGCGCCTTGGCACCAGCAATCACCGCCAGCGCCTGGTCCAGCGATGTGCGACCCGACCAATCCAGGCAACGGCCTGGGGTGATGGCATTCGCCGCGTGCGCGATGCTGCCGCACAGCTCTTTTTCTTTGCCTGAGCCCAGCAACACCACGGGCCACTCCAGGTGCGTGGCCAGCTCGGCAAAGTGGTGCAGGGGCCAGCGTTTGGCCGGGCCGTATTCGGCGCCAGGGGACACCACGTAGTAGCGGCCGGGCTGCAGACCCAAGGCGCTGAGCGCCACAGCCACATCGGCAACGGGCAGATGCAGTGCGGGGCGGTCATCGGCGACATCGGCATCGCCGCTCAGCGCCGAGTAAAACGCCACCATCGGCGGGTGCGTGCCTTTGGGCGGATTGGGCAGGCGGTCGGTCAACACACCTACGCGCGCCTCGCCCCGGTAACCCACGCGTTTGGCAATGCCCGCCCACCAGGGCAGCAAAGCGCTCTTGAACGAATTGGGGCAAACATAGGCCACATCGAACTGGCCCTGCAGTGTGCGCGCCAGTGTGCGCCGCGGGCCCCATTGCAAGCCACCATGGGTAAAAGGCAGCTCCAGCACTGCCGCCACCTGGGGCATGGCCCGGTAGACCGGTGCCACCCAGGGCAGCGCGCCCACGGTGATCTGCTCGCCCCGTGCCGCCAGTCGGCGCATCAGGGGCTCCGTCATCACCGCATCCCCAATCCATTGGGGCGCGATAACCAGACTTTTAATGTCCACCGTCGAAGCGTTCACCCGCTTTGAGTTTGTAAATAGTGCTGCAGTAAGGGCACTTGGCTTCGCCGCTGCGGCCTACATCCAGGTAGACCTTGGGGTGGGTGTCCCAGGTTTTCATGCCGGCCAGGGGGCTGGGGCAGTAGACGCCGCCTTGGTGGTTCAAGTCGTTGGCGAGTAGTTCAATCGTAGCTTGTGTCATGGGTGGTCTCAATCAGTTGCTCAGGCGCTCAGACGCGTGTGAGCCAGTGGGCGTATTGGGGGTTGCGGCCATTGACGATGTCAAAGAACGCGCTCTGGATTTTCTCGGTGATCGGTCCGCGGCTGCCCACGTAATCGTCTTTGCCCAGCTCAATACGGTCCAGTTCGCGGATGGGCGTCACTTCAGCGGCCGTACCAGTGAAGAAGGCTTCGTCGCAGATATACACCTCGTCGCGGGTGATGCGCTTTTGCACCAGCTCCAGCCCCAGGTCCTTGCAGATGTGCATCACGGTGTTGCGAGTAATACCGTTCAGCGCACCGGCCGACAAATCGGGTGTGTAGACCACACCGTTTTTGACGACAAACAGGTTCTCGCCCGCGCCCTCGCTCACAAAGCCGTTGGCGTCCAGCAGCATGGCTTCGTCGTAGCCATCGTCGGTGGCTTCCATGTTTGCCAAAATCGAGTTGGTGTAATTGGAAACCGCCTTAGCCTGCGTCATCGTGATGTTGACGTGGTGGCGGGTGTAGCTGGAAATCTTGACGCGGATACCGCGTTTCATGCCCTCTTCGCCCAGGTAAGCGCCCCAGGGCCAGGCCGCGACCATCAGGTGGATGGTGTTACCTTTGGGGCTGACGCCCAACTTCTTGTCACCAATCCAGGTCAGCGGGCGCAGGTAGCCGGATTCGAGTTGGTTCTCACGGATCACAGCGCACTGCGCGTCTATCACCTCGGCTTGCGTGAACGGAATCTTCATGCGCAAAATCTTGGCACTGTTGAACAGGCGCTCGGTGTGTTCTTCCAGGCGAAAGATGGCAGTGCCGCCCTCGCCCTTGTACGCGCGCACGCCTTCAAACGCGCCGCAGCCGTAGTGCAGGGTATGGCTCAGCACATGGATCTTGGCCTCGCGCCAATCCACCATCTGGCCATCCATCCAGATTTTTCCGTCGCGGTCTGACATGGAGGGAGGGAGTACGCTCATGGGTGGTGTCCTTTGGGTGGGTGGGCAGCAATAAATTACAACCGTCTGATTTTACGGGGCCAGCCGGGGGACGAGCACCGAGTTTTTTAACATCTACCCATTCTCGTCGCTCAGGGCTGCTATGCTTTTAATAGCTGCATAGGCATGTTCTACCTGGGCCATAGCTCTATTTAGCTTAAAAATTGCCCCAAAATAGCATTAACCGATCACCGGGACGCTAGAGCAGGCCGCGTACCACTTCCATAGCTTCCTCCACCCGGTCCACGGCGTGGATGGTCATGCCCTCGATGGGTTTTTTGGGCGCATTGGCCTTGGGCACCACGGCCACACTAAAGCCGAGCTTGGCGGCCTCCTTCAGCCGCTCCTGGCCGCGCGGCGCGGGGCGTACCTCGCCCGCCAGCCCCACTTCACCAAAGGCGATAAAGCCTTTGGGCAGCGGCTTGCCGCGCAAGCTGGAGGTAATAGACAGCATGACCGCCAAGTCGGCTGCCGGCTCCCCAATGCGCACGCCACCCACGGCGTTAATGAACACGTCTTGGTCCATGCAGGCCACACCGGCGTGGCGGTGCAATACGGCCAGCAGCATGGCCAGACGGTCTTTGTCCAGGCCCACACTCAGACGCCGGGGCGAAGGGCCTCCGCTGTCCACCAGTGCCTGAATCTCGACCAGCAGCGGCCGCGTACCCTCCAGCGTCACCATCACGCAGCTGCCGGGCACGGGTTCGGAGTGCTGACTCAGAAAAATAGCGCTGGGGTTGCTCACGCCCTTCAGACCTTTTTCGGTCATCGCAAAAACGCCGATCTCATTGACAGCGCCAAAGCGGTTTTTGATGGCGCGCACCAGACGGAACTGGCTGTGCGTATCGCCCTCAAAGTACAGCACCGTGTCTACCATGTGCTCCAGCACGCGCGGCCCGGCCAGCGCGCCCTCTTTGGTGACATGGCCGACCAGCACGATCGCCGTGCCACTGGCCTTGGCCGCCCGCGTGAGATGGGCGGCGCACTCGCGCACTTGGGCGACCGACCCCGGTGCGCTAGTGAGCTGCTCGGAGTAAACGGTCTGGATGGAATCGATGACGGCGACATCCGGGCGGTGGGTGTCCAACGTCGCGAGGATTTTTTCCAGCTGAATCTCGGCCAAGACCCGCACCTGGCTGTGGTCCAGTCCCAGGCGACGCGAGCGCAGCGCCACCTGCGCCCCACTCTCTTCGCCCGTCACATACAAGGTGCTTTTGCCCGAACGCTGCAGTGAATCCAGCGCTTGCAGCAAGAGCGTGGACTTGCCAATGCCGGGGTCGCCACCGATCAGCACCACCCCGCCCTCCACCATGCCGCCACCCAGCACGCGGTCGAGCTCTTCGTGGCCGGTGGGCGTGCGGTCGACGTCGGAAGCCTCAATGTCGCTGAGCACGGCGATCTCGGCGGTTTTGGCTAACGAGGCAAAGCGGTTTTTGACTGCCGACTCGCTGTGGGCCACCGATTCGATCAGGGTGTTCCAGGCATTGCAATGCGGGCACTTGCCCAGCCACTTGGGGCTGATGCCGCCGCACTCATTGCAGGTGTAAATCGTTTTGTCTTTGGCCATAGCCCGATATTACTGTACAAAACCACAGACTATCAAGACGACACCAAACAACCTGTGCTATATTTTTTATAGCTACTTAGGTAATGAGTACCTGGGCCACAGCCGGATTTGATGCCAAAATAGTCCTCAAATGCTCGCCACGGGTCTCAACAGGGCCCTGTCAGGTTATTTGGGGATACGCTCCCGCGCCCGGCGCACTTTGTCGGCCTGGATAGCAACGCGCAGTTTGTCGAAAGTGACAGGCGACTGGATCGCGTGGGCGGCTTGGGAGCTGTCCCGGCACACGTAGGCCGTTACTGGCATGCTGTCCTTGTCCAGAACACTGATAACCCAGGGTGTATTGGCGCGCTGGCCCCGCTGAACGGACACGGCGGTCTCGCCATTGGCTAGCAGCACGTAGCTGCCGGGCGGGTAAAACCCCACCGCTTGGGCCAGCGCCGAACTCAAGCCCACGCTATCACCCTCGGCCCCCAGCACCATGGTCTTAACCGCTTTGACGGCCGACTGCGCCGCGCGTGTCTTGCGCGCCACCGTCTGGGCTACAAAGTTGTCTGCCAGGCTGAGCAACTTGCGGCGCGCCAGATTGCGCGGCATGGCTGTGGGCTCCTCGGGCAGATGGTGCCAGCGCACGGCATCAATCAGGTCCGTATCATCCCAACCAAAACCGGCCAATACCTCGGCCCCCCTGGCCGGGTGGTCGTGGATCAGGCTACGCTGCCAATCGGTCAGCGGGGAGCTCTGGCGGGCCATGCTGTCCTGTTCGCGGGCCATGGCGATATTCATGGTGAGGGCGGCGCCATGCAGGGGCTCGCGATCGGCCACGCCCCACGCCAGTTTCTGTGCCGTCAATTCACAAATCACCATGCACAGCAGGGCATGGGTCGCACAGTAACCCAAGGCGTCATCGCCCAGTGCTTGGTAGAGACAGAACAAACTGTCGTCGGCGTCTTCCTTGAGCAGGGCCAAAGCCTTGTGCTTGATGCCTTCCAGGCGACTGGCCGGGTTAATGGCCAGGCCGCCTTGGTACAGGATGCCCCGCAAAACGCTTTGCAGATCGAGCCAACCGCCTTTGGCTTCCTGGCCCACCACGTAGTCGGCTGCACGGATTTCGCTGGGCATGCTGGCATTGGCAATGACTTGCAAATCCACGCCTTCGCGCAGCAGCGCATGCACCATGCGCTCGTAGGCGCGCTGCCACGCCAATGCATCGCCGGGCGTGGTGCCAGCATTGAAGGAGTGCAGCTTTTCCTTATGCTGCTCCGACACAATGGGCTGGCCTTTCTTCAACAGCAATTGGCCTGACTCGCTCCACACATCCACTGGCAGGGGCTTGCCAACTGCCAACATGGCGATCGGAATAGGTACATATTTCATGGGGTGATTTGTACAGGAACCCGGCCTGCAAGGCCACACATCAATTCATAACCCACGGTCTGGGCGCATTGGGCGACTTCATCAATCGACAACACGGCGCCATTGGTCGCCTGTCCCCATAGCGTGGCCCAACTGCCCTCGCCCGCCTCGGGCACCGGCCCCAGGTCCAC